>NZ_JABXKJ010000090.1 GCF_017115085.1 Nostoc sp. NMS7
CTCATAATACTGACTCTAATGTTTCTTTTACCTGATTTTAAATCATGAAATCTTTTTATCAAAAAATAGCCTTAAAGACCACACACTAAAAGTTTCTCTATCAGGTCTAGGTGATAGCCTGTTTCTGCAAGAGAGTCGAGCGCCGATCAGTGGTGAACTCATCGGATTTGAGCCATGAATGTCTATATTTAATTACAGATACCTTAGAGGAAATTTATATGTTTGGACTGGGATGGCCAGAAATAGCTGTAATTACCATAGTCGCTATTCTAATTTTTGGGCCGAAAAAAATTCCCGAACTGGGAACTGCGCTGGGCAAAACCCTACGAGGTTTTAAGGAGGAGATGAAAACTCCCAGCGAGGAAACCAATCAGGAAGAAGAAAAACAATGATCAAAGGAGTCAGAATACAGGAGTCAGTGCGTTGGCTCCTGCTGATTCCTGACTACAGCAAAGTATTAACAACAGAAGAAGGTGTGATCCCATTTTGGGAATCGATGACGTTTGTGCCGGGATTTTGTTGGAGTGTCTCTTCCTTCGCTAAACCACGCAGCTTAATTAACTTAATCGCGCGAGTAACACTTTCTGGCAAAATTACCACCAGACTGTTATCAGGAGCCATGTCTAAGCCTTTATTTATCGCTTCGGTTTCATCCAGAATTGATTCATAGCGGCTATCAGGCTTAACTTGGGTGATGCCTTGAATAATCAACTGGGCGGCTGATCCCCGTACTCGTCCCCGTGTGTCATCGTCTTCTTTAATGATGATGTAATCAAAAATTTGTGCTGCTAATTTGCCCAAAGTCACAAAGTCTTCATCACGGCGATCGCCAGGGCCACCAATTACGCCAATCCGTTGTCCTGTAGTCCAGTTCCGCACAAAGGAACCTACAGCTTCGTAACTGGCTGCGTTGTGGGCATAGTCCACCAAAGCGTGGTAGTTTCCTAAATTAAATAGATTCATTCGTCCTGGCGTTTGACTAACTGAAGCCCGGAAGGTCTTCAAACCAGCCCGAATCTGCTCAATTGTGACGTTTTGCACGAATGCCGCCAAACTTGCAGCTAAAGCGTTGGCAATCATAAACGGCGCACGTCCGCCCATTGTTAAAGGTATATTTTCGGCTCTTTCTATGCGGTGTGTCCAATCACCTTTAACAATTGACAAATAGCCATTTTCATACACCGCCGCTACTCCACCCTTTTGGATGTGCTTTCGCACCAATTCCGAGTCGGGGTTCATGGTGAAGTAAGCAATATTAGCCTTAGTTTTTTCTGACATGGCAGCGACGCGGCGATCGTCGGCGTTAAGTACCGCATAACCATCAGGGAATACAGCTTCCGCTACTACACTCTTGAGGTTAGCTAACTGCTCAATGGTATCTATATCGCCTATTCCTAAGTGGTCAGAGGCTACATTTAAAACTACCCCCACATTTGCTGCTTCAAAGCCCAATCCAGACCTGAGAATGCCACCGCGAGCCGTTTCCAGTACTGCTACTTCCACTGTGGGATCTTGGAGGATCACCTGGGCACTTTGGGGGCCTGTGTTATCGCCAGCTTCTACTAAGTAATCACCGATATATGTACCATCTGTAGTCGTATAACCTACTACCTTACCAGTCTGTTTATAAATATGTGCTAGTAGTCGGGTAGTAGTGGTTTTGCCATTAGTGCCCGTGATGCTGAGGATCGGAATTTGGCTAGATTGCTCGTTGGGAAACAGCATATCCATGACTGCGCCAGCGACGTTGCGAGGAATACCCACGCTTGGGGCAACGTGCATTCGGAAGCCGGGAGCGGCATTAACTTCGACAATCACGCCATTCACTTCCCGCAGAGGACGGCTAATATCCGTGGTGACAATATCGAGTCCGGCGATATCCAAACCGATAATTTTGACTACCCGTTGTGCCAACCAGAGATTTTCTGGGTGAATTTCATCGGTACGGTCTACAGCACTACCACCTGTACTCAAGTTTGCCGTTGCCCTGAGATAAGAAATAGTGCCTTTGGGTGGCACACTATTTAGGGTGTAGCCTTGCCTTTCTAGCAACTGGTAGCTGGTGCGGTCTAGTTCAATCTTGGTGAGGACGTTATCATGTCCTTCACCGCGATTTGGGTCAAGGTTTGTTTCCTCAATTAGTTCGGCGATCGTGGATCTGCCGTTGCCAATCACATGAGCCGGAACGCGTTCGGCTACTGCTACTAACTTGCCATTTACCACCAGTACTCTGTGGTCGCGCCCAACGTAATATCTTTCGACAATAATTGACCGGGAAACCTGCCTGGCAGCTTCGTATCCGGCTTCAGCTTCTTCCCAAGTTCTGATATCAATAGTGATCCCACGTCCATGATTGCCATCCAGGGGCTTGATGACGATGGGATAGCCGCCAACGTATTCAATAGCTTGTTCCAAATCGTCTAAGAAGTTGATCACTGTACCTCTGGGTACTGGCGCACCAGCCGCCGCGAGGATGCGTTTAGTTGCTTCTTTATCGCAAGCTAGTTCTACGCCTAGAATGCTGGTGTTGTCCGTCATTGTGGCCTGCATCCGCTTCTGGTTCACGCCGTAGCCTAGCTGAATCAAAAAGCGGGCTTCCAGAGACATCCAGGGAATACCTCTTTTTTCTGCTTCTTTGATGATCGCTTCTGTAGAAGGGCCTAAGGAAGCATCACGGGTAAAGTCTTTCAGGTCTTGGATATCTTGCTCTAGTTCTGCCTTGGGGTAACGGCCTCGATCAACGATACTCTGGCACAGGCGAACTGCGGCTCGTCCAGCGTAACGTCCCGCTTCCTCATTCAGATACTCGATCACTACTTGGTAAATTCCGGGTGTGGCTGTTTCGCGGGTGCGACCAAAGCCGACATGCATACCAGCTAATTCCTGGAGTTCTAGGGCTACGTGTTCCACGATGTGACCGATCATAGTGCCTTCTTTGACTCGCATCAAAAAACCACCACGACAGCCAGGCGAACAATAGTGACCCTCCAGACTCGGCAGCGCCTCAACTAATCCTTCATAAAAGCCAGGGATTTCATTGGAGGGTGTCTCGCCAAGGGTTTCTAAATCGAGGCGCATGACGATCAATTTGTGGCGTCGAATGCTCCAATAGTTTGGGCCGCGTAAGGTCTGGATCTTGAGGATTCTCATGGGAATAGGTAGATGGAGATTCGGAACCAAAATTCTAGTTTCTTACTGAAATTGACCGCTAAACTGTTTACAATGAACAGTTTTTTCTTTTTACATGGTATTTTGATCATTATTTGTGCAACAAGAAATAATAATGTGCGGTCAACTCAGTGTAACCTCAGATACTCTATCCCGTCAGCTGGAGATTCGGTGTACAGCAGGCAATACAGTGCGCTGATACAAGTGGAAGCGATCGCCGTAGCTGAGGATATGGAGACGTAAATTATGCACGGTTAACGGTTCATTAGCACCAACATAGGGTTCGTTGGTGTGAGTGAGTTCAGTGGGATCGACAATTGTAACACTGCCTTTGCCCATAACTTGTAGCCAACCATCACGTTCAAACACTGCACAAGTATCTTCGTCAATGCCAATACCTAAGCGATCGGGGTGAGCTGCGATCGCACTAATCAGTCGCCCCATGCGATTCCGGTTGTGAAAGTGTTGGTCAACGATTACTTCGGGAATAAATCCCAAACCAGTTGCCATATCGATTAAGGAACGATTTGGTGACTCTCCACTACCGCCGCCAGCAATCATATGATGCCCCATCACTGCCGCTCCTGCACTGGTGCCTGCTAAGGTAAGTTCCCCCGCCCTGACTCGCTGTCGAATAATTTCCATTGCTGGGGTATCTGCCAATACCCCACACAGACGCAGCTGGTCTCCTCCTGTCAAAAACACCCCACTACAGGCTTCTAAGGATGCTTTGATCTGGGAGGCTTCACACTGTTCCCGTTCGCGGATGTCTAAAATTTCTACCTTCTGGGCACCCATTTCTTCAAAAATGCGAATATACCGACCACCGATGATCGCGGGTTCGCGTGAGGCAGATGGAATAATTGTAATATAAGCCTTACTAGCACCAGCACGTCCAAAAAAAGTTCGTAGGATTTCGCGCCCATGAACTTTATCTTCTGCGCCTCCGATAACTAGAACGGCGGTTTTAGTTGCTTGAGGTGTCCTCATTTCTAGCGATTTAGCTTGTAATTGCGGCATTTTGTTTCTCCTGTCAACAACTTCAGGTGAATTTAACAAGGATCAGTAGCAGCCATGATTTTTGCGCTTGGCTTCTTTGAGAGGACACTTTTTGGAACTTTGGAACAGGGCCAGGCACTCTCCAAATTCTCGCTTAACGCTCGCGTTGCCTCAGCCTAAACGTGTTTGTTCCCCTTCCTCAAAGCCAGCGCCTTGTTTTTCATCTGTCCACTTGCAGCAGGGCAAAATAGTCTTTAGGGGGCTAGATTCCCCCTCTAGGGTTGGGGACGAGCAGATCAGACTATGCTTTTTCGTGAGGCTGGCTCGATGCATCCTGGAAGTTGTTAACTTGATATGATTATTAATTTAAATGTACTTGTGACAACATTTAAACATAAATTAAGTAATTAGAAAAACTTTTGATTCCATCTAAAATCCAAGGGGTCTGGTAGTTTTAGATACTATTGATAAAGTTTAACTGGAGTTTGACCCCACCTCGGCTTGATGATGTTTGCTAGACATTCAAATTTAAGATTAGTGTCCTCGAATACGAATAACTGTGCGCTTTGATATAGTTACGCTTTTTCCTGACTGTTTTAACTCTGTTCTCAATTCCGGGCTACTCGGTAAAGCCTTAGCCAAACAGATTGCCGAAGTGCATCTGGTTAACCCACGGGACTTTACCACTGACAAGCACCGAAAGGTAGATGATGAACCCTACGGCGGCGGCGTTGGGATGCTAATGAAGCCAGAACCTATTTTTACGGCTGTGGAGTCGCGGCCGATTCTACCCCGAAGAGAAGTAATTTTGATGAGTCCACAGGGTCAAACAATCAATCAAGCTCTTTTGAAAGAATTGGCGATAAATTATGACCAGTTAGTAATTATTTGCGGACATTATGAAGGAGTGGATGAGAGGGTGCTGCATTTGGTAACTCGTGAAGTATCTTTAGGGGATTTTATTCTGACTGGGGGAGAAATTCCAGCAATGGCTTTGATTAATGGCGTCGTGCGGCTCTTACCGGGAACTGTGGCCAAAACTGAGTCGCTAACAGCAGAAAGTTTTGAGGAAGGGTTATTGGACTATCCCCAATATACTCGTCCTGCCAATTTTCGCGGCTTGAAAGTGCCTGATGTCTTGCTCAGTGGGAATCACGCCGCGATCGCGCGGTGGCGTTACGAACAACAAATTCAAAGAACAAGCGATCGCCGCCCTGATCTCCTGGAAAAATTGGAACCAGGAGACCCGGAGGAGTAGGGGGAACAGCTTTCAAGAGTAAATATTTAAAAAAGGGGCAGAATGTTTTAGTCCACTACATTTATCTGGGATTTTAAGTCTTTAGCCAGAAGGAGAAAAACCTTTACCATTAGCGGCAGATGCATCAACTTGGAGCGATCGCTTGACAGTAGTAGGAATAAGTATCGTTTACCGATGTTGTGTTATACCATTTCACACAAACCCTGATACATATAGATTTCTCGTAGGGGCACAGAAAAAGCTCATTGGTGTCAACTTAAGCGAAAAATCGCTTATCTGTTGGCTTCCATGCTCGCCTGGAACTTCAGTTCCTTGTGGGACATGGCTTTTACGTTAAGTTGACAGGTATGAACATTGCTGTGCCCTTACCAACTTCATGTCTCTCAAATCACCCTCTCTACTGCCTGATTTTTACATACCTACCCTTGAAAGCCTACTACCCAGCCCCCGATCTGTTTATTTGACCTCATCTAGATCAAAAATTAATTTTTATGAGAAATCCCCTACAAAAATTAGCGATTTGCACCTAATATGATTAAAGGTATGTAAAAAATTGTAAACTTGGTTAACAACCCGGTTAAATCTCTGCTTATAGAAGGCTTTTATCTAGCCATCTATAATACAGATACAACCTGTACTTATAAACATTTGGAGATTTGCTCTCATGACCATCGCAGTTGGACGCGCACCCAGTAGAGGGTGGTTTGACGTTCTCGACGACTGGCTCAAGCGCGATCGCTTCG
>NZ_JABXKJ010000017.1 GCF_017115085.1 Nostoc sp. NMS7
AATCAGATCCTCTCTTCTGTTGATTAATGCGATCTTGTTTAGAGGCGATGGCACCTTTAGCCTTCTTAATCGCTTCTCTAGTATCTTTAGTTTGTGGCAGCACATCTAAATGCTGGATGTGCCACTTGTGCTTGATACTACGGCCGAGCAATACCCAACGCGATGCCTACGGCGGCAAGCAACGCCTGCATCATTTTGGGACAAACACTATTTCCAATTCCCCGCATATCAATCGATGACTTACCACTCCATTGATAGCTATCATCAAACGACTGTAATCGAGCCAAAGCAAGAGTATTTAGGCTTCTAACATCTGCCCCATCAAGTATCGCATCAATCATCTTGGTGGAATGGCACTAAGAAAAGCCGAAACACTTGCGGTTTAAGCAGTTTGCAATTGTTTACGTAATTCATGCCGGGGTTTGGTCATCAAGGGGTAAATTTTGGGGCGACGTTTACGAACTCGTGGTTCACTACGACCTGGGCGTTCTGGAACAGCTTTGTGAGCAATAACTTTTAGCAAAGTGCGATAAATTTGGAGGCATTTTTGAGAAGTTGCTGCTAATAATTTGGGAATAAAGTTAATTAAATGGTGGCGAGTACCTTGCAGTGATAGGCGATTTGGAGGAGTACTGTAAATAGTCCCAGCCGACCACATTAAGCTCCGAAGTAAATTGTAAGCCAGTAAATAAACATGAATTTCTTTGCGGATCATTGAAGGAGTTTTACATCGTAAAATATCCATACCCAAGGTAGTTTTTATATGTCTCAAATCCAATTCAACATCCCAACGTTTACCGTAAAGTCCAACAATTTCAAGAGTAGAATAAGTTGCTTTATCTAAAATAGTAGTAATTAAGCTGACTTGTTGAGTGCGAAAACCAGGAATAACAATGTAGTAGGAAATTTCTCTTACAGTTATGGCAGAAGGTAGAGCATCAAATTCATCCTTGCTCAATCCTTGTGGGCATCCTTTAGGTTTATACCAAGTAACTAATTTGTCGCAATCCCCAACAAGTTTGCCTTTTCGCATGGTTGTTGTTCGAGATTGATGCTTACGGAATACGGCATCACAATTAAGCTTTTTGATAGTAAATATATCAGCGTAAGCACAAAAAGCTCTATCCCCTACAAGTACATCATTAGGTTTGAGAAAACTGTACAGTTTTCTGGCTAACTTAATATCATGAGTGTTCAAAACGTCTATGCATAAAGCAACAGCTGCTCCAGTCACTAAACTGAATATCACACCAATTTTGGCAATTGGGAAGCCGCATCCCGGCTTTTGACTACTGGGTTGTGGATATTCTTTTTGGTTTTCTACAGTGTCAGGCATGGAGACAGTTGAACCGTCTATCACCTTCACGTTTCGACCGCACCATAAGTGTTCTTGGGTCACTTTCCCTTCTAAATTTTGTGCTGAGTAATTGAAAAGCTTCTCCAATAATTTCTCCGGCAATCTCGACCGTGCTTGGCAATAAGCACTTGTATCAGTTGAAGGGATTTCTACCTCTTCTCCTGCCAAATGTGTAATTATTTTACTCACCGCATTATGGCAAGTTTTATCAGTGTCTAAAACCTGAGATAAAAATGCCCACAAGGTTACAATCGGGTCAAATAATCGCTGCTTATATTTAATTTTTAGCTCTGCCAGAGCTTGCTCAATTGCACTTGTTGGTAACAGTTCTTTAAAAGGTAATCCCAAACTCTGGCTAAATTTATCCTTGAGGATTTGTACTCGCAGTGTCACAGTAGTAGTAGTTATATTTGCTTGCTCGTCTCTTGTGAAAGTATTTCATGAACGAGTAAGCTTTTTCTACTTAGCACAAAATTTACATAACCTTTACATCTCATCCCCGTCTCTGTACACCGATCGCTCTTTGCGATGAACTTTATCGGCGATCGCTTCCATGAAACTGCATCAAAGACAATTGCCTGAGCCATCCCAACACTTTTAAATAGCTTTTAAAGCTGTAGTCCTTATTCCACACAGCTTAGAGCTTTTCTTAGTGCCATTCCATCTTGGTGCGATTTCCCTTATGGTAATCGTCAGCAAGCGCTGCTCGGAGTGTCCAACAGGGTTTTTCTATTTGTGCAGTTTTGGGAGAATCGTAATACCCAAGACGTTCAATCAGAACGGCGCGAGGCACACCTTTATGAATACTTGCTGGGATTGTCCAACATGGGTCAGTTGCATCTCTAGTCTGTCTCTCACCTCCCGCGCCACGTTGCTGTCCATCAATTAACAGGACTTTAGCTTGAGCATTGCATCCTAAAGTAAAAGATGGTTTATCCTTGAGTCTGGTTTTATAGCCCAGTGCGACTGACTTACTATTTTGCTGATCAATAAGTTGAGTTTCAAGTACAGCAATCGCGTTCTCTTGTTTTTTAGTCAGCTTTGATTCGGGTAAAGATGGCAATAAGTCTTTCAAAGACTCATACCAACCTATCCAAGGTTTACGAATTAAAAATAACTGTCCGTGCTGCTGATATTCGTGAGTAGGGCTAATTTGAGGAATTGGATAGTCTTTGTGAACCGCGATCGCAAAAAACCTGATTCTTGTTTGTGGCACACCATAGTCAGCAGCGTTAAATAAGACCTTAATGATTTTGTAGCCAAGAGTGATTAGATACTGCTCAAACTCTTGATAAGGCTTGCTATGACGGTATGCAGGGACATTCTCCAAAACAACATACTCAGGGCGGAATATTTCGTAATACAGCCAAGTTTCTCTAAGAATATTGGCGCGTAGACTATCTCTGTTGCCCGAATTAGTATTAGCTGCTGAAAAGTCTTGGCAGGGCGGTGAAGTTTGAGTTACGAGAATTTGTCCGGAGCGACGGCGTTCTAGTTGGGTTGGAATATCAAGCCTTTTAAAGTCTACCGTAGCAATATCTGCAACTAAGATGTCGCCGCAGTTAGTTTTGTAGAGTTCAGCGATCGCCGGATTATTCTCAATTGCATGGATAGGAACAAAACCTGCGGCGATCGCACCGAGCGTACTACCTCCGCATCCTGAGAAGTGGCTGTTGAATAAAATGTTAGGTGATTGAGAAATTATGATTTTGGGAGTGGGGTAGCAGGGGAGCAAAGGGACAGAATTCGTTTTTGCTTGCTTCTTGGCTTTGACAATAAAGTCAATAATCAGTGCCAACCCAGTCTTGCTTTCTTGCATCTCACGAATCATTGAGACAGCAGTACAGGGGATTGAACCAATGCTCTTACCCTTCCACACGCCATCGCATTTCTCTTTCCAGTTGAAGCCCCAACGCCAATGATGAGGGTTGGTGCGATCGCGCTTACCGATAACACGAGGGTAAAGAGCTTGTGTACCATCTTTTAGTTTTTTGGTTTCGACGTAGGAGTAAAGGCATCCGACTGGCTCAAATTTTTTATCTAAGAATTTTTCGGGTATTGCATTTGACTTACTCTCTACGGATTCATTTGACAGAATACTGGTCATATTGCTTTTCTGCGTCTTGCAACGCTAGAAGTATATCGGTGTTTTCCGACTGGATATGATGTGGACACCAGTCGTTATCTAAGAAAAATTCAAGCTTAATGCGAATAAAATTGATGGGATAGGGAGCATGGGTGAATGTGTGCATTGAGTCTTTGCCAATGCCGTCCACGCTCCAAAGAACAATTCCAATCGAGAGGTAGCAAAAAAAGTAGCCGTGCCTCTGGGTTATTGGGGTTGAGTAGAGAGAGCGATCGCTCAATAAACTTCATGCACATCCCGAATGGCGGATTTGTGATTACAAGGTCATATCGCTAATCGGTAACGGATGGCTCCCAATCTGTAGAAAGAAAGTCACTATGTGACCACAAAGCGGAGAATGGGGACGGGGTATTGAGTCTACCTTGCTTGCAACGAGAATAACTGCGTTCGTTGGCGTGGATTGTTTTGTCTGGGAGGTTGGCTAGGTATTTTACGATTTGTCCAGTGCCGGCGCAGGGTTCTAGGATAACGCGATCGCCCGGCTTCACTAATTTCGACATGAGTTGGGCGATCGCATCTGGTGTTTGCCAATCCTCTGATGTCCACTCATCCTGTTCTTCTGCAAATAAGCTAAGTTGTTGCATGATTACCATTTACTACAGCAAAAAAGTTGCTCTGAAGCACGGCTATAGGCGACGTATAACAATTTATTTCGCATAACTACATCGCGGCAACCGAAAATATTAGAAGTATCAACAAAGCAATTAGGAAATGTGCCGCCTTGTGACTGGTGTACAGTAATTGCATAGCCATATTGCAATCGCTGCATTAAACTGCCTTTGACCACCAAGTTGTACATTTCTAGAAATTCATAGTAGTCACGCCAAGCGTTTTTTCTTTTATTGCTTTCTAAGCTTAAAATCCGTTTTTTTTCTTCTGCTACTGATGACTTAACTAAATCCCATGAATCATTATGAATGATTGAAATCCTCGCTTCCCTACCCATATCGTTTATTGCTGCTATCCTGTAAGTTTTGAATACGCTATGGACTAAATGATGTCTACTGGAATGCTCAGAAAATTCAACAACCTCGCACTCAGCGCATGAGTGCATGAATATATCAGCTTTATCTCCCTCTGGGGTATACAGAAAGATAGGCTCTTTTGCAAAAAGTATTTCACCTTCCTCTATTTGCTCCGCATTGGGATAAAGGATTGCCCTAATTTGATTGTTAAGAGTGTTAACGCGGTTATTAGTCCATGCCAAGACTTTTGCAGAATTTCGATTTACCCTGAGCGGAGCCGTTCGCGCTTGCGTCTCCGAAGGAGAAGGGTTGAATTGATAGGATGCGATCGCACTTTCCAGCCAATTCTCAAATTGCAACTTTTCAATATTACCTTGGCTCAATAATCGTGGGGGGAATTGTGCCGACAAATCTTGACGTAGCGCAGTTACATATTTTGCGATCGCCCCTTCGTAACGCATGACTTGGGTAAGCTCAATGCCACATGGGAGATTGAAAATTGGTGATCGCTCCAAATCGTCTTCAACGGGTGGCAGTTGTGCTGGGTCACCTATGAAAATAGTAGGAATTCTTGTCGGGATGAGGTTTAAAAGTTCATTCCCCAACATTGAGGCTTCGTCAATTACTACCAAATCAAATTCAGTATAAAAAGGTTCCCTAGAATAGGAATTTGGTTTTAGCTTCTGTTTTCCATTCTCGTCATACTCCCCAGGCATTACATGAAGTAAGCTGTGCAAAGTCGAAACGTGAATTTGATTTTTATCTAGCCCAGCAGATGCAGCCATTGTATCAAGTACGTGCCTTGCTTTATGGGTTGGGGCAGCAAGAGCAACATATATTGGGGCAGTTTCTCCCCATTTTTCCTTGAGAAAGCATTCTTGGAAAGATTTGATAACACGCTGAATTAAAAACGTTTTCCCCGTACCAGCGTAGCCCCGAAGCACAAAGGTTGTATCTGGATTAGAATCATACCAATCATGAAGTAAATCAAACGCTTGTAATTGATTGAAGGACAAGCTTTTTCTATGCTTGCTATAATTCCAATCTAATTTTGGAGATTTCAACATCGCCGTTAACCTTCGTAATTTTTTGCTTGTTTCAACAGAGCAGATGCCTGCTGTATTAGGTTTAATTGTTTATCACTAATTTCTGCCCCACTATCCCCAATTACCGCAAGGGTGACAGTAAGCAATGCTTTGCGCTCAACAACGCGATCGCAAGCCTCGATTAAAAAAACAAGTGCCACTTGATTTTCTGATAAATCCAGCACCCAGTTATGCGATCGCATTATATGTGCCGCAATTTGTTCCGCCGATTCTTCGCGTTCTGAGTCCAAGGGGAATGGCCAAGAGCAATCGCAAACGAATTCTCCGCCCGATTGAGAGTTGATAGCACCAATACAATCGCGATCGCCATACCAGCGAGTGTTTATAATTTTCATCTAGTTTTGCAGCCATTGTTTTGCGATCGCCCGTGAATCTACTTTGGGTTTGGGCGCTGTGTACTTA
>NZ_JABXKJ010000128.1 GCF_017115085.1 Nostoc sp. NMS7
TGATTAAAGTGAATGTTGCTCTCTGGTTTGGATGGGAGTCACAGCCGGAATATGACGATTGGCATTGGGGACTGGGGTATTTTGGAGAGGAATACCGACAAGACTGGAATGCACCAATGGGAGCTTGTGATTGGTCAGAAATCTGTACTCCCGTCAGTTTTCTAAAATGGCAATATGGCATCGGTGAAAACTCGAATTATTAGTAAAATTTATCCAATATACGAGGGAGAAAAATTCTTGACCGAATATGATTACCTTCGCGCGTTTGTTATGGATCGATTTGATTCTGAGGTAACAACAGAAGTAGATCCACTTCATGATCAACACAAGCTTTTGCTTTTGCAGAAGAATTACCTAGAGGCAGCTAGATTAGAAACTCTTCGAGATAGAGTTCTGCAAGAACTTTACATCAAAAGAGCCAGGGCTGAAGAAATTATCAATTGGCTTTCCCTTGATAATCAGCTACGACGTGAGTGTTGTATATCTAATGCTTTACAAGACGAAAATTATAATATTTTAGTTGCGGAGCATCGGGATAGAGTAACGAGGTTTGGGTTAAATTACATCAAACTTTTATTGGAGTCCACAGGTAAAAAGTTGGAGATTGTCAACGATGCTGAGAACGGAAAAGATGAATTAATGCAAGATTTAGTTTTAGTGATTACATCATTTGTACAACGTATTTATGAGTTAAGGAGAGCCAAGCGTAAAACTGAGAAATTAATTGCTGACTTAAGAGCAAATGGAGAAGACGATGAGACTCGTTGAGCGACATATAATTAAAACAAGTCACGTTTCATACAAAGAAATAAATGATTTATGTTGGCGCTCAAAAAACCTGTACAACTATGCTAACTATTTGGTGCGCCAGTCATTTATCTTTGAAAATAAGTATCTGAACAATGTTGCGATATTTCATCTGGTAAAGCAGCATGAATCTTATCAAGCATTACCGCGCAAAGTTAGTAATCAAGTGTTGATAGTCTTGCATAGAAATTGGAAGTCATTTTTTGAGGCAACAAAAGCCTACAATCAAGACCCGTCAAACTTTTTAGGTCGCCCTAAGCTTCCAAAATACAAGGATAAAGAGAACGGTCGTAATATCCTAATTTATGAATTGGGTGCGATTTCAAAGCCAGCACTGAGAAAAGGTATCGTCAAACTATCTCAAACGAACATTGAAGTTTCAACCTCAGTTAGTAATGTTAGAGAGGTTAGAGTTATTCCCAAATCTGGGCAGTACGTTGTAGAGGTTGTTTACGAAAAGGAACCAGAACCAAAAGAGTTAAATCAAAGTTGGGTAGCGGGTATTGATATTGGATTAGATAACTTAGCGGCGTTAACTTCAAACAAACCTGGGTTTAAACCAGTACTTGTTAATGGACGACCGCTAAAGTCAATCAACCAACAATACAACAAAATTAAGGCTAAACTCCAATCACAGTTGAAGGGAAATGCTAAGAGTTACCGGAGAATCAACGCCCTAACTTCTAAACGAAATAACCGAGTCGATAATTATCTGCACAATGCAAGTCGATGGATTATTGACCATTTGGTGTCCGAGGGAATTGGGACACTGGTTATTGGGAAAAACGAGCAATGGAAACAGGAAATTAACCTTGGTACAAAAACTAATCAGAACTTCGTAAGTATTCCTCATGCTCGTTTTATTGAGCAGTTGCAATACAAAGCTGTGTTAGTTGGTATGACCGTTTTGGTTGACGAAGAATCCTACACTTCTGCATCCTCGTTCCTTGATTTAGATCCAATTCCCGTTTACAAGAAAGGTGAAAAACATACTTTTAGTGGTAAACGAGTTAAACGTGCTTGGTACAAATCCAAGGATGGTAGGCTAATTCATGCAGATATCAATGGAAGTCTGAATATCACAAGAAAGGTAGTCCCAGCGGCTTTTAGCTTAGGGATAGAGGGTATTGCAGTTTACCCATTCCGCTTAACACCGGGAAAAGTGGCTTGAGGACATTTGTCCATAAAGTTATTAACTGTACAACTTATTGCGATGTCAGAGCAGGAAAACTATGACTACTCAAACTACAAATATTAATCTTGATTCACCTAGCTTAGTGCTTGACACTATTTTCGTTTGGAAAGGAGCCGGACATGAACTACAGCAAAGTAATCCAAAGTACTGGGATAGTAAATGTCATCTGCTAATTTATCAAGAATATTCCATGCCGAGCATTGTCTTATGTTCGGATTTAGATGAACAAGACACGGGGACAAGCATTACTAATTCTGCGGAGGGTCTAGCTACATTGATTTGGCGAAAATACCAGAATACTGTGTTATCGGCTCGTCGCTGTTTGGGGGATAATTTTCTATTTATCGAGCATTATCCTCGCAATAAAATAACTAAAAACGAAGAACCAAAAGATTTTTCTTTAGTGCAATTTAATTGGGATGGTCAACGTTTTAGCCAACCACGTTGGAGTCCTTTAACTCCAAACATTGTGCTGGCTTTGATTCAACAGCATAAGGTCAAAGATTAAAACTGAAAGCGCGATTGCATTCAATCATCAGTGTGCGATCGCTAAAAGTGTTCATTTCTCAGATATGCCACCTGGACAGGGAATTTTTTTCAATTCACATCATCTCAAAATCGTAGAGTCATAGTCAAGATTATGCCAACAAAATCTGCTCATTCCATCCCTACCGACCAGTCGTCACACCAATGCTTACAATACCTCCGTCGTTGCGGAGGTAGCGCACGATTGTGCAGTATAAACTTTAGTCTTAGTGTGATTCAAACGTTGGTCAATCAAAAGTTGGTAAAGATTAAGAATACTGGTGCGGGATTTTTTGTTGAATTGGAGGATGCTAAATGAAAACACAAAAAGCGACTTATCAATCATCCTTGCCTTTAAACACTCGTAATAAATTAGTTCTACGTCGGACTCGAAAAAGATTCAACCCCAGGATTTTCATCGATCGCACCATAGAAACAACTGCAATTGCATCCCTACTTTTTACCGGATTTGCAGGAGTAGGAGCAATGGCTTGTTGGGGACTGGAGATTATGGAGATAAATGCTAATCCCAACATAATCATCTCTGGTTGGGAGCAACAGAAAAATATCTGCCTGGGTGCAATGTTGGTCAGTTTTTCCGCTTTCTTGGGCAGTTCTCTAGTCGGAGCAAGTTTCAGTATTCAACGGGATAAATTTTAGGCAGAGAAACGGACAATGAAAGAGTACAAAACCAAACATGGCGGCTACAAAATTGAGAGTACTGAATTATCAGATGGTGCTGTGGATGTTCATGTTGGGAAGCAGGGCTTTTTGAAAACAACTTGGGCATCACCTTCAACTCAAACTTTTGACAATCATACACAAGCTGTTAGCCACGCAAAGAAGGCTATTGATAACGGCGAAATCGATTCAGTTTTTCAACGTTAAAACACACCAATGGAAATTAAGTTAACTACTTCAGAAATTTGGGCTAGATTGCAGGGTTGGGTAGCCCAGAACTTGTAATAGAATCGAAACCAAAACCAATAGTAACGATTTACGACTTCTCTTTTTTGTTATTGAAGCACGAACCACCCAAAAAGCAAAAATGAACACAAAACAATTCATTCTTAAATCTGCCATTGGAGTTTTCGCATTTTCCACTATTTTGAGTGGCTGTGTCATAGTTTTCGGGCAAAAGAAACCGAACTATTTCAACATCACAATACCTGCAAGCGCAGCGAAGCTGGCTTTGTGTTTCAGCATGATGGGAACTGGGTTGACCATGTTTATTGGTAGTCGGATTGAGACAACGCAATTTGAAGAATCACTAAAACCCAGACCTGTTCCTCTTCCGTGCCGAGGTTGCAAGCATTTCCACGGGGTTGTCTACAACGGCGTAACACTCAATTGCGCCGTTCATCCCAAAGGCTGGCAAGGTGATAAATGCCCCGATTGGCAAAGCTTTCACTATCTAAATAAGGAGCAATAATATGACATTCACTTTGGATAATCGCTCTCAAAACAAAGAATCGTCTCTGACAAAAGCATTACGGCAAATACAGCAGTTGAATTCCAAGATTCAGGAGTTAGAGCAGCAGCATCAAGACTATGTGCAGAAGCAACAGAATTTGATTGGTGCCATCGCCGAGATTTGTATTTCTCCGATACAGGAAGTACAGGCGCTGCGGATTCTGATTTATAGGGGAGAAACAGCTTGTCGGCAGTACTTGCGTTCGGTGTTGGTGAAACAAAGTCAGGCTTCAAAAATGACCACAGGACAAATAAAAAAACCCACTTCAATTAAAAGAGCCAAAAACCAGGGTTTTCTGCAAAATTCAAAAAAATGAATTTTCTTTCTCATAGAGGCGCGGAATCAGTCAGGGCAAGGGATTGAGCAGACCATGAGACAGCTATTTTAACGGCATTACTAGAGTTTTGAGCCTCATCTAAATCATTCGCGTGTCTCAAAACCTTGATGCTACCGTGTTTGAGGTCGAGCAGAGTCTCATGGTCTGCTTGCTTTTTAACTAGGGCGCAAAAATTGTGATTCGGTATCGCTGCATCAAAAGGCATCGGATGAAAGATTTTATAAGTAATTGCATTATGTCAAACAAACACTTATTGAAGGTGAAACGGATTCATCCTAAAGAATTTAAATTGAAGCACGGATTATCGGTGTCCGAGATTCATGAACTAAGCGACTATCCACCAGAAACTCTTAAGCACTGGTTAGCTGACGAGCATAGTAGTCGTTACCAACAACCAAAAGAATCTGTCTTAAATCATTTTGGTTTACTAGATTTATATTTAAGTACTTCTTAAATCCAAAAAGGTCACACAGACACTACCCGCTTTGACGCGGTTTTTTTATTATAAAAGAGCAAGGTCAATAAATAGTCAATTGACAGTCATAGAACAATGCTTATTGATATCAACGTGGATATTCACATTGACATCAACATTGATATTAACGTTGACATCAATATGACATTAATATTGATACGAGTGTGACGCGGATATTGACTAACTTTTTGAAACTGTTGATACGGATTTGACATTCTTAATGAAATCAAAGTGGAGAGAACAACTTTTTAGCTATCAACCAAGTCAATCGGGGGCAAATCCTTTAGTTCTACCAATGTCAAAAGCAAAAGCCGCTAAGATTTTAGGCATTTGTTACCGCACACTAGAACGATGGGCAGAGGTCGCGCCAATCATCCCAGAGTATAGATTAATACTTGTGAGAATGAAGACTTTGACCCAAGAAAAAAAATTACGTGCGCCACCAATCACGCCTTATCAGGTATGGGTCATCGGTAAGATTGGGGAATTGTTCTCTGACATTACTCAAGGGATTGATAAAAAGGCTTTTGTGGAAATCATCATCGAAGCGCATAAACACGAATACACCCGTGCCGAATTTGAGAAAGAACAACTTAGATTTACATCACAAGTATTAGGAGAGATACATCATGTCGGATAACACATTTACTCGCGCAGAATTGTTTGAATTATTAAGTGCTAGTTATAGCCCACAACAAATTATTGCTGGATTAGAACAGCTTGCCGCATCAGATCCAACAGTTGACCCAAATGCAGAAGAATTTCCTGTAGAAATCAGCGATCGCTTAGAAAGGTTATTCAATCTAGCGCAAGCAACCCTCGACAAATCGAAGCTGTTAGGAGGTAGCGGCAATTTAGCGAATATACAGACGGGAGCTATGGACATGGCCACTGAACAATTACAACTTGTTGGAGTCAGCCGGGAAACGTTTAAAGCATTCTTGGACATTGTGGCAGGTAAGACTGTTGCCCAAGCGCTGGCAGTTCATGAGTTTGAGCAAGAATTGTTCGATGAAATCACGAGTGAACTTGATGCTCGTTCATTACAGCGACGCACAGAGCAAGGTTTTGATGAAATAGCGTTTATTTATCAACTGGCTAAAAATCCCGAAATCAGGCAACAAATTACCCAAGAGTACGGGTTAAAGAC
>NZ_JABXKJ010000228.1 GCF_017115085.1 Nostoc sp. NMS7
AACTGTAATCAAAACCCGTAGTACCAGAAACAAAAACCCAGTCTCCATCAACAACACCAAATCAGAATTTTTGGGGATTAAGTGTGATGTTGTGTCAATGACTGGCGTGGTTAATACTATATTATTAGTGCCTGACACCAACTCATTTTGAAATGCTTCATCCCGATTTAACCACTGCCCAAAAATTGAATCACGCTCGTCATCAGGGGCAACAAACTGATAAACGCACTCCCGGTTGTCTCGTGAACCAAGCCGACCTACATAACTCAGTTTTAAGTCAATTTTCTCCAACAACTTCTCAGTGATCGCTCTCTCTTCTCTCTGTACTGCATGTCTAGTAATCAGGATTCTTGCCGAATTTGGCTTCTGATAAAGAGTTGTTCTACACTTACCAGGATGAGCAGTAGCCCTACAGATGCTCTAGCGATCGCAGAGGTCGCCCAGTTGTGATTCAGCAGGTCGGGGATGGCTGTAACAAGCGTCAATGCAATGATGAGCCAAGGTGCGATCATGAGAAAATTCCGTTGCCAAGCAGGTTTATCGCGCAGTCTCGCTTGGTTCCGTAGTACGCCTTGACGCCAAAATTGAAAGGTACTTAGGACAGAGACAAGGTATAACCCTCCAGCATTAACTAGCAGGGTTGTTTTAAGGTTTGGAGTGATGTCAGGATGCCCAAGTGCGATCGCCGTTAGGCAAACTCCTGCTGCTAGATACAGAAAAGTAAATAGGGTAAAGTGTCTCATTAGTTTCTCCAAGTGCAGTGTAAGGTGTCGTTTAACAGTTTTCTATAATGTTAATCACATTACGATTCCTCTTTTTCGGAAAAGTAGAAACAATCACCCCTTGTCCTTTGTGTAATGCGCGTAACAGAACAACTGCGGCATTAGGTGTTGCTCCCGTTACGATACTGTACTCCTTGATGTTGTCCTGTATATATTGCCCAAATGGGCATTTTATTTTTTGGATTTCCCTTAAGTGGGGGCTTGACATGATTCAATAGTACATTTAACGTAGTAGTTAATTAACCATTAGGTTAAATAAAAATGTCTAACGAACAACTGAGCCTTACCTTTGCTGCCCTAGCCGATCCTACACGGCGTGCAATTCTGGCTCACCTTGCCAAGGGTGAGGCATCGGTGAGTGAGTTAGCGAAGCCTTTTAAGATGAGTCTTCCTGCAATTTCCAAGCATATAAAGGTGCTAGAACGTGCTGGACTGATCTCGCGGGGTCGCGAAGCTCAATGGCGACCTTGCCAGATTAAAGCACAGCCGCTTAAAGAGGCGGCGGATTGGATTGAGCAATATCGTCAATTGTGGGAACAGAGGCTCTCTAGGCTTGATGATTACCTGCAACAATTACAAACCCAGGAGGAACAAGATGAGTAACATTCAGGATTCCATTGATGCTCAATCCCAACGTGAGCTCGTCATTACTCGCATCTTGAAAGCGCCGCGCGAAGTTGTGTTTAAAGCGTGGACTGACCCCAAACACATAACGCAGTGGTGGGGGCCAAAAGGTTTCACAACTCGTGTGATTGAGATGGATGTGCGTCCAGGTGGGAAATGGCACTACGTGATGACTGGCCCAGACGGCAAGGAGTACCCGGCCAAAGGTGTTTTTCGCGAAATCGTACCCTTTGAGAGGATTGTTACCAGTGATGAATTTGATGAAGGCTTTGAAAAAGTCGTAAATGCTGATTTACCAAAGGGAATGGTTGTAACAGCCATTTTCGAGGATTTAGATGGCAATACCAAACTCACACTCCAGATTATGCATGAGTCTATTGAGGATCGACGTAAGCATGAACAGATGGGTGTGATCGAAGGGTGGAACTCCACTTTTGACTGCCTAGATGAGTTTTTGGCAAAAGCTTCAGTCTCTCTTTAGGGATAAGGTGCTTGTATGTTTATCTTCATCAAGCCGAGAAAAAGTTGATGCGATGGTTGCTCAGAAGCACTTGCCGCCGGTGGAGCAACCTACAATGAACCACAAGACCACAGTTTTATGTACGGACACGGGTTTGCTGACTTAAACGGTTATATTGACAGTCATCAAGTTTGATAATAATTAAAACAAATCCGTTATAATCAAACCAATAAATCTGAGAAAAAAGAGAATCTAACTGTGCCAATAATTAAAATACCAAAACATTATCTTATATATCAAGATGAAGATTCAATTACAGTAGATATACCAGAATCAATGCTGTTAGATTGGGAAAAAAACTATAAAAAAGTTTCTCAAGCTAAAGGGCTTTTAAAGCATAAAAAAGAAGCCATGCTGGCTCATTTAGATGCTGTACGTCAGCAGTGGGACGGATGAGATACGTATATGATACAAATATTTTTATTTATTATCTTGCGGATGAACCAACAGTTAATTCATTTTTTACAGAAGAATTTCTCAATTTGCACGAAGTTCTGATCTCACCGATTATCCACATAGAATTATTAAGTTTTGCCGGCTTAGAGAAAGAAGAAGAGCAAGCGATCAGAGATTTACTATCCCAGTTTTACTCAGTTCCCTTGTTAAGGGAGATTGAAGAGCAGACAATCCAATTGAAACGACAGTATAAAATTAAGCTTCCTGATGCAATTATTGCTGCTACTGCACTACATAAAGACGCATTTTTGGTTACAAGAAATGCTAATGATTTTCAAGGGATTGCTGAACTAAAAATTCAAAATCCTTTTATTAAATAAGGTAGGGAGAATTTGGTCAGGGCAATGTCTGCGACGGTCTATTCGATCTCTAAACCCCCACCAACCAATCGCACACCACAGACGTACAGCCGCTCCCAAACTTAACCCAAACTTGCCACTGCCCCAAATACCCATTCCAGTAAGGCTCACCATCAGCAACACCAACAGAAGAGCCAACTTTTGAGACTAACTCACTGTAGAATGAACCAGCGCTATTTAGCCCAAGCTGCATTTTCACCATCAGCCCCTTCCATCCAAGAATCGCGATATTTTCTGGGGTATGTGGTGCTGTGTCACTGAGTGGTGTTGCAAAGACTATATTATTGCTGCCTGACACCAAACAATTCGCAATTCGCAATTCGCAATTCGCAATTGTTTTAACTGCGAATTGCGAATTATCAATTGCGAATTGGTTTGATGCTTCATCTCGATTTAACCACTGCCCGAAAATCGAATCACGTTGATCATCAGGGGCAACGAATTGATAAACGCACTCCCGATTTTCACGCTTGCCCAAGCGACCAACATAGTCTAACTTCAAATCAATCTTCGCAAGTAGTTTCTGTGCGATCGCTATTGGGGTCAGTTTTTCCGAGATACTGACATTCAGGTAATTCTTGATAACATACCGATGCTTTAGTGCCAGTGCTTTAAATTCCTGCATTGCCTCGTCAGAAGAGCGTAACCGTTCCCCAGGCGTAAGCAACTGCAACAGATTCAGTTCTTCTAACAACAGCACCGATGACAACATCTGCCCCTTGTTAAAATCTGGTTTCCAAATCGAATTCTGCCCCAATTCTAACTGCGCCTTAGCCCGTTTAATATCACGGTTCGTCAGAAATTCCCGTCCCAGTGTCAAATAATAGTGCATCCGCAGTTGAGGATACCACCCATCGTCATCTTTCTCGACCAAATCAGGCGTAACTTCAACTTCATAGCGACGGGACAATTCAGCCTTGCGCTGCTGGTGTCGTTCAGTTTTGGTTTTCGCCCTTGTGTCTTGCAGCTTCTTGAGTTCGGCATCAGAGATGGTTGGAGAATCCGCGATCGCCTGACACTCCGCAGCATACAATTCAACAGATGCCGCTTTAACCGACTCGATTACTGCCCCAGTCTCATCATCCGATGCATCAATTGCATCAATAACGGTGTAACCATCCTCGACCAACCCCGCAAGCACCGATTCCCGATAGCGCCGCATCTCTACGTTGATTACAGAACCACGCTTGCCCCAGGTTTGTAATGACTCCGGCTGGAAGTTCTGGTCAACAAAGCTGTAATCGTCATTATCCGCCGCCGACAACAGCGCAATGTTCGCTTGTGTTGCGACGTGTTGACTTCTAAGCAATCCTCCGATGGATGTAGAGCCATTCCCGACAACACCCATACCCCACTCTCTCACCCAGATATGACGGTCAACAGTTTCTCGGAGGCGTGCCAACATCTGACGCACAGAGTTAACCGGCTGCACACCCTGAAAAATCCCCCAAACAGCGCTGAAATGTCCTTGAATGTCGATGGATACCCCAGTTTCCAAACTTGGAGAGGCGATAACCAAATCGTACTGGGTAAGAATTTCGTTCAGGTGAGCGATACAGCCGAAAGCCGCATGAGAGGGGTCAGCAACAGATTCGCTGTCTATTCTCAGAATCCGCAGGTGTGGGAATTTACGCCGAAACCGTTCCTCAAGTGCTTGGGTTCCCCATTTGGATTTTGCTTTTTGAGCAGAGCAGCAGAGTAGATGATGCCCACCTTTAGCAATGGCTTTGTCTAGTGCAGCGATGAGATTCTTCGGGTTACTGCCAGAATACTTGTAACAGTTGCCAGCACTATCCCGATAATTGTTGACGATTACAAACGGATTAACACGATATTCTCCAGCAAGAGAAAGAACGTATTTGACATCAGTATCGGAAACATCAGCAGAAGATAAATAGATTTTTCCGTGTTCGCTGCCTAAAACATTTTGGATCAGTTGCTTAAGGTTTTTGAGAACTGATACCCGACGCTTGGCTACCTCCGTACCAGAGTTAAGTAAATGCCAGAATACTTGGTCGCACTCGTCAATAATAATGACATCATTCGCCCAGTCATTGGGATTGAATCGCGCCTGACTCTCCTGATGCAGTGAATCCACACATACCCCGTAGCCTAACAAATCCCCTATTTCGGAGCCGTGAACTTCTGTGACATAATTCACTCCAAAGCGATCGCATAATGCCTCTCCAAGTTGAATCCGATGGGTGATAATTAATACTCTACGCCCCTGATCATGCGCCTTCGCCACCTCAGTAGACAACCATTGGGTTTTACCAGTACCTTTGGGAGCCTTGAGAATAATCAGTTTTTCGCCTTCGGGGACGATTAACTGACCCAAGAATCTTTGGTTGAGAGCGATCGCTGGCGGGTAAGTCAACAGAGTAAACAGCTTAATCTCCCACAATTGGAGTTCAACGGCTGTATTATACAGTGCGTCAAATGCTTCTTTTCCCTTGGCGACGATAAAATCATCAACCCCTTTCTCTTGCCCAAAAGGTAAATCAATTACTCGTAGCGAACAACCCTCATTTACCAGCAGCCGTCCCATGCGACTGATAGCAGTTCTGACTCGCTGGACTGTTTCAGGTTTGGTATCCTGGTCAAAGCAAATGTTGACCTGTCTTCCCTGTGTTGCAAAATGTTTCAAGTCGGGAATCAGAGAGGGTTTACCGATGGCAGTACCGTACTCATCTTGGGGGGTGCGGTATCCAGCGTTTACTCCCGGAATTGCGATCGCAGCATAACCAGCAGTCAATAATGCCCCCGCTTTCTTGACACCTTCTACAATTGTGACTGGCACATTATGCTTTACAACCCAGTGCCAGAACCCACCAGGATGCTGTAGGTCTTCTTCTGTGATGGGAATACCGCTACGATTGGACACTTTTACCCAAATGCGATTCGGCACTAAGAGGAAAAAAGCGCGTGTCTCTTCTCTGTATGGGTGTTCGTATTTGATGAATTTGTGGATTTTTTGGCGGTTACGTCGGGGGTGGTCGGGTTTGAAACAGCCCCACATCATCAGGACGTAGTTATTGAGGGGGTCAACGCCACTGCACCACCAGCCGCCTAGTTCAATGTGCTGGTATTTCTTCAAGTCCCTGTCTCTGAGCCGCCCATCATTGCGACGGGAGATTTTGGGACTGTAGAGAAGATATTCGTAGGGTGTTGTCCCGTAGAGCGATCGCACATTCAGATGAAAGATTTCTTCGTCAACTCCACTGTCCCGCCATTCTTGTAAATGTTTAGCTTGAGAATCAGACTCGATTACACGCATATTTCTTCCGATATTTTGACGCATGGAAATGGAGCGGCATTTGAGTCTGTGCCGCCGGTTCAGCTTTTTGTGAGAGCTTGCGCTGCCTATGAAATGGTCAACACGCCAGCTAGAGTGTTATCTCTGTCCCCCGGTATGTGGTCGGAAAGTCAGATTAAAACGCGAGCTAACTACTTTGTTTGTTTTCGGAACCTGATGCAGATGTGTAGATTGGGAGCCTGGGTGCATCACAAGCAAACTGCCATGCTCCAGCCAGAAGTCGGTTGGTCTGCCGCCGATGGCTTTGATTTGGAATTTGCGACATGACCCCAGGCTCAGAGATGCAATCGCTGGGTTAAATCCCATTGATGGTTCATTGTCGGAATGCCAGCCGATTGAATCCTGGCCACTGCGGTATTGATTTCCAATGACAATGCGGAACTTGTAGCCAGTGGCAGCTGTAATCAAGTCACGCAACAGGGCAAGTTCTTGTGTCCAAGGCAGTGGTTTAAGTAGTACGCTCTTGGAGTAAAGGTAATCACAGCCCTCATCCCCGTAAATACATTCCAAACGAGGCACAGGCATCGTTTTACCCAGCATCCTGATTTGATTTTGTTTCCATTGCAGTTCTTGGCAATGCTGATATAATTTGTCAGCTTCTTCCTTGCTCAGAAACTCTGGATAGTAACTGACTGGTAAAACAGTGGTAGGTTCATCAAAAAGTGACATCTGTTTCATAAATACTTCCCGTGGGCTATCGCCCGTACAATCTCAAAAGCCTGTTCAGGCGAAATCGCCTGCTCAGGGTTCTTGTAAAACCCAGCGATTGCCGACTTGGGACGAATAATAATTTGTTGCCCTATTGCGCGTTTATCCCAGACAAAACATGAGATGGTAACGTTATCGGTAGCCCAACGAGTACCCCGTTTGTCTTTCCGAAAGCAGAAGCGTGGCATGATTAGAACAAGTGACGGCGGGTGCTGCTGTAAGAAATCCGCACGATCATCACAAGGTTCCAGAAAGCTGGTAAGTAAAAAAGCAGCGACACCTACACGCGCTTTCTGGTAGGCATTCTTGATAATTGGTGCAGCAAACTCCGAATATGGTGGATTAGTGCAGATCCAATCGCACTCTGGCAAAGAGTCCCATGATTGGGATAGTGTTGCATCTAGGTGATAATCTGCTGGTTTATTCGCATCTACATCGTTAGTCCAGATTCTTTCGGTGTATGGCCAAGCTTGGAGTAAAGATGCGATCGCCCCCATCCCCACACAAGGCTCACCAATCACACCAGATAACGGAACATGGCGCAGTAGTTCAGTTGTAAACCATGAAGGAGACTCGTAAAAGTTGAGAGGATGTCGGGTTACTGTTTGGCTTGGAGTAATAGTAACTTGTGGAGTTAGTGTCACAATCATGCTGCTTCCTCCTGAATATCTACAGAGTCCTGATTGTGGACAATAGTTGCGCTGATCGATTCAAAGTCAACCTGAAAGATGTTTAAATCTGGGGTCATTTCACCAGAGTTATAGCGGTCAACAATGTACTGTTTGATGGTTGATTCTGTAAGCCCATTAGGGATATAGATATGCGCTTCGCTAATAACTTTTTCAACTACTTGAACTACGACTTTCATAAATTACTCCTGAAACTGAATTCGGCTTAAAGTTTGTAGCTGTGCAGCAAGTGTGCTTAATAAATCCTGGAGTTCTTGGGTTGCTTGCTCCTTAGTAATTTCTTTTTCAGAAACGTAAATTCTTGTATTTCCACGGGTAACTTCTACACAGGTCGTATTGATTTGTGGCGAAGTCAGAAGAGTTAAAGTAAAATCCTCATATTTGCAGAAGTAATACTGGCGGTTTTCACTCAATGATTGCCCTTGTTGCCAAGTAATAATTTCTGTATCGCCGTCGTCAGCAAGCGCAAATTCTACTTCTTCAACAGCAGTGAACGCCATTTTTACACAAGCTTTCTCAGCCGGATGAGTTGCATCTTGCATTCGGTAGTCTTGTCTAACTACATAACCTTGGATTCTATAAAAGGCTTTTGCCAGTTTTTCAATGAGTGCATCTTTTTGAAATAATCCCAGTTCCATATTTAAACCCCAAATTCAAAAACTTTAATTCCATCAACATCAACGGGATTAATTTGAATTAATCCGCCGCCAGCGTAATTACAAGGAATCTTACGCTTATCCTTATCATCGAAAGCCTCTTTACAAACTGGCATCCATCGCCCAACACAAGAAAATCCAGCAGCAGACTCTGATGCGCCAGCTTTTTTATAATCCGCAACAGTAGCAATATGACCACAGTATGGGCATTTGAATTTCCATTGCATTACGTCTTTACCAAATAGTGTTTGTCCAAGATTTAGCCATTCATCTCGCGTCATTTTCCACCTCTCTTATTCCTGCTGACAATGCTTGTTCGACTGTTTCATAACTGCCACTCAAATATGGGTCGTCAGAAAACTCATTTAACATACAAACTCCACCCCCATAATTTAGAGCAAAGGAGTATCGTGAAATGTCCATTGGGCAAAACCAAACCGAAACATAATGGCTCCCTCTCATCAGCCCTCGACTCATATAAACTTTGGTTTGCAGTAACGGTTTTTTGGCTTGTTTCACTTCCCAGGAATAACCTCAGCGCTCACAGGAGACTACTTTTTCTTGTGGGTTCTTTCGATAGATTTCCTGACTTCCACAGTTAAGGCAGTTCATTATTGTTAACCTTTACTGTGACTAATTCTTGAAGTTGCGATCGCATTTCATGGTTGAAAAGCTGCTGTAATTCCTCAGTAGTCAGTTGCTCTAAGGGTCGGGATTGCAAGTATTTGTGAACTGGTTCAGCCAGCGATGTATCCACCATCGACAATGAGCGCACTGCATCAAACACAGAGTTAGAATACTGCTGCTGACCTGAATAACGCCTCTTCACCCACCAGTTACCATCAGTGCATCCGACTTCGCCCAATTTACGTAGTTTGCCGTCTTCAGTATCGTGGGTATAAATCCCATCATCAAGAATTTCAAAGCCGTAATTCTGGCACTCGTTGAAGATATGCGCCATGATTCGGTTTTCGGTCGTGGGGGGTGTTGCTTCTTTCTCCTGCACAGGTAATGAGCCATCTTTGTAATGAGTGCAGATGAAGCGATCGCAACGCATTAGAGTGTTGGCACGAAATAATTCTTTATCGTTGACCATGACTACCCAGCGTTGCGTTAAGTGGTTGTCGTCATAGCTGATGCTGGCTACCAGTTCATCACCAGCGTAATATTTGCGATCGCAAAACGAGATTTCGACTATTGTGAGGGGTTCGGGAGCTACGGCTTGGGCTTGGGTTGCGATGTAATTGTCGAGTTCAGCTTGAGCGAGGGCTTGGTTGTCGAGGGCAGCAGGGGTAAGTTTCTGAATCTTGCTTGACTGATAATTAGCGATCGCACTAATCCAATAATCCTTACAGCGTTCGCGATCGCAAGCTATACCGTTCAACCCACCGCACGTTTGAGGAATATTGTCGGGATAGGTTTGGCCACAGCCGTCGTCAGTCTTATCTTTTAATGGATGCGGCTGTTGTTTTTGATAACTTGGCTGAAAAATGTGATCGGAACGATCACATTTTGCCGACTAATGAGTGGCAAGTTAGACCGTTAACTAAACTAGAATCAGAGCTTCAACCCGAAGCATGGCAACAAGCTGTAGAGTCTGCCAACGGGAAAGTACCCTCACACCGGATCGTCAAAGACGTTGTGCAGCGTATAATAGAGCGAACCAAAGTACCCAATACCTACCAAATCGGGGAAGTCTGTCAAATCCTTGCAAAAGACAATCCCGAACTCAGGGGCAAAGGTGGCTGCTGGGGGATAGTCAACCATGTGGGTGAGTTCAGTTGCACAGTCACAATGTGGGATGGAAAGTACACTGTGAGAATTGACCACTTGAAGCCTCTCAATTACCTGGAGTCGGAATGTCAGCAGATGCAGCAGATTAGCGATCGCATCAGTCGGTTACGGGAACATGAGAACTTGGAAGAGGCTGCCCGTGCTGTGCTGAAGCATCTGGGGGAGTTGAAGCGACCGTATTTGACTGTGGTGGAGGAGAAATTGTTGGGTTTGATAGAGAAAGAGTACAGGGTTATAGATTAACTTCATGCGATCCTAGTGTTGGAAAATGTTATTATTTTAACTGCCTTTGTAATTTTACTAAGTAAGCTTTATAATAAACGAAATTTAAATGGTTGAGAGAGAGTTGAATAAAATTTTAAATCCAAGACACTTTGCCGTAATTAATAAAGGCACATCAGAATGGAATAAATGGAGAAAGAAATATCAAGAAATAAAGCCTGAACTGTCAGGAGTTAATCTTCAAGGAGCAAAGCTTAATAACATAGATTTAACTAATGCAGATTTAAGAGGAGTTAATCTTATAGGAGCAAAATTAAAGGGAGCGAATCTAACTAATGCAGATATCACTGGTGCAGACCTTAGAGGTGCAGATTTTAGTCAAGCAATCCTCATTAATGCAAACTTAGATAGCACGAATCTTTTCCAGGTAAATTTTAGTAATGCCAACCTTACAGGAGCTACAATTAGAGAGGCAGAAATATCATGTATTAAATTCAATGAAGCTATCCTGATAAATGCAGACATAACATCAGCTAAATGCAATGGACAAGCAGCTGATTTTACTAAAGCAGTATTAATAGGTTCTAAACTTAATAATGCGAATCTTTTTGAAGGCAATTTTGCTAATGCTAATCTTACTGAAGCAACATTATTGGAAGCAGATATTAGAAATGCTAATTTTAAAGGTGCTATTTTAATTAGGGTAGATTTAAGTCAAGCGAATCTCTTTAGAGCAAATTTTAACACTGCAAATCTTACTCAAGCAAATTTGACTAGAGCAAAACTTGGTGAAACAGTTTTTATAGATGCAAACCTTGATTCAGCGAGTTTTAATCAAGCGGATTTAGCAAGGGTAATATTACTAGGTGCTAATTTAACTAATGTAAATTTTAGTGAAGCAAAACTTTTTGAAGCTAATCTTAATGGAGCCAATTTAGCCGGATTAAATCTAAGTTATGCTGATTTGACAAAGGCAAAGTTTTTTGGAGTGGATCTCAAAAATACTAATTTAGAAGGAGCAGATTTACGCGGAGTCGATTTAGAGAGAGTAAACCTAAATGCAGCAAACCTTGTCCGAGCAAAGCTAAACTTTGCTAATCTTACCCAGGCTAATCTTACTGATGCAAATTTAAGTGGAGCAAATTTTCAAGAAGCAAGACTTGTGGAAGCCAAGTTAATTAGAGCTAATTTAAGCTACGTAAATCTCAATTTGGCAAATATGAGTAATGCAGATATTAGTAATGCAGACCTCAACAACGCAAAACTTTTAAAAGCAAATCTAAATGAGGTAAATTTTGAAAATTCAAATCTTTCAAGAGCCGATTTTCAAGATTCATATCTTGTCAAATCTAATATTACAAATGCGAATTCAAGCCATACAAATTTTGCTCATCTAGACTTACAAATGCAAATCTTAATAGATCTGATTTGACTTTCGCAAAATTTTACAAAGCAGATTTAAGTTTTGCAAGTATTAGTTATGCTAATTTGATTAACTCGGACTTAAGTTGGGCTGATTTAAGTTGGGGTGATCTTAGCAATGCTGATTTAAGCAATGCCCTTCTTGTAGGCGCTAACTTAGTAGGTATTAATCTTGAAAATGCTAATATTACAGGATGTTCAATTTTGGGAATATCAGCATGGGATTTAAATTTAACAAATACAATTCAAGCAAACCTAATTATTAAACCAAATGATGAAGTATCTATAATAATTGATGATATTGAATTGGCTCAGTTTCTCTATTTAATACTTAAAAATGATAAAATACGGAATGTAATTGATACTGTGGCTCAAAAGGCAGTATTAATTTTAGGTAGATTTACACCAGAACGGCTAGAAGTTTTACAAGCAATTCGTAAAAAGCTACGTGAACTTGGATATGTACCAATTATTTTTGATTTTACTAAACCGCAATCTCATGACTTTATAGAAACAGTTGCCACTTTAGCTCACATATCAAAATTCATTATTGCTGACTTTACCGATCCGAAAATTGTACTTGAAGAAGTACCCCATATTGCAAGAAACGTCTCTGTACCGATTCAACCGCTATTTATGAAAGGAACAGGCAATATTGCTGTCTCTATAGGTAATCTTAGAGTCAATCATCGTTCGATTCTTGATGATTTTTATTATGAAAATCTTGAGCATTTAATGCAAAACTTTGAACAAATGGTTATTAGTCCTGCTGAGAGCATGGCACAAGAGCTATTAGAGCGAAAACGTAAGGAAGCTGTTAGAGGGCAAGAATAGCTTGATTAGAAAAAAGATTTAGATAAGAGTAATAGTTATGTACTGTTATTCAGTTAAATATTAGCTTGTTAGCTTAAATTTATACTGTCATCCAAAAAATACACTGCTACACTAAGGCTATGCAGTGAAAGTTTTAGTATAACTTTATCTAATGAATAACCTGCTTGAATTTGATGTATTTTTAGCGCACAATAGTCTAGACAAGGTTTTTGTAAGAGAAATTGCAAAGAAGCTCAGACGAGGGCGTTTGAAGCCGTGGCTAGATGAAGATGCGATTCTACCCGGTCAAATTATACAAGAGGAAATTCAAAGAATAATTTTACACATTAAATCTACTATTATCTTCATTGGCAAAAACGGCTTAGGAAGATGGCAGACAGTAGAATTAAGAAGTTTGTATACACAATGTATTGAAAGGAGTATTTTAGTTATTCCCGTATTACTACCAGGTGTTACTGGATTTCCGCCAGAATTACCATTCCTTAAAGAACATAAATGGATAAATTTTATTAATGGTATAAATGATAAAAGGGCTATAGAAGAGCTTAAGTTAGCTATTAGACAAACGAAACAAACAAAGAAGCAAAATAAATTGACTAGCCAACCTACTTTACTTAAACCATCTCTTAAAAAAACAAAATCACAGCAAGAAAATTTAAAGTCTAGTAAAAAGCCAAATACTTATTTAGATCCAAACCTAGATATTGCTACTTCCAAAAGTAAGACTACAAATGTAATACCTAGTAATAAGCCTACTAATGTAAAACTGCCAAGTTCTGGAATAACTAAAGTAAACGAATCAAATCCAGCTTCTAATCGGCGGAAAGCTAAGTCAACTTCTACTATCGGAGCTTCAAAAAATAAAGCAAGAACTATTAATAATTCAGGCGCTTGGGTTTTACTAAACAATAATTTATTTAAAACAGAATTGGTTGAGACTCAAACAGATCAAAGTATTGTACTCAATATTTTATCTACTGATACCGAAAAAGAAGCAGTTTTACGTAGATTACAACCAGACCATTATAATAAAAAACAAATTATTTATGCTTATCAAAATGATGCAAACATAATGCAGATAGAAAGTGTTTTAGTAAAATCTGTAAACGGTAAAAATAGATTTACTCTAACTCTAAAACCATATTCACAAGGGCAAATAGATAGTTTTACAGAAATTAATATTAACGGATTTAGTGCAGATAAGATTGCAGAGTTGCGTGCGCGTCTTCTTTTACTTAACGAATCGCCTATACTTACGAAAAATAATCAAGAACATTGTACACTGAATTATTGTATACAAGGCTACAATAATTCTTTTAAAATAGAAAAGTGTATTTTTCTAGATTTATGGAAAACTCTTAATAAAAAAATACAAATATTTTTAATTCATGCACGTCTTCTTGCAATTTCTTATTTAAAAATGACTTTCATAGTTGAACATATATTAGAGCTAAAGTTGACTTTAATTAATAACAATACGCTATCTGTTCAGTTTCGTGGGCAAAGGAAGCAGTTTTATACCAATCAGGAACCTGCTTTAATACAAGTAAAAGGTAATTGCCTTCTTAATACGACGTAAACTATAAATTTATTTCAATAGATTACACAATAAGGGTATAAATTGAGCGAAATGGAAAATAAATGCCTAAATATAAGACATATTATTTTCTACTTAATTAGCTCAAAGCTTAAATATTTTTTACTGCCACACAAAAAGGACACTGCTACACTAATATTGTATCTCGAAATTTACAGTATGATCTCACCGCAATTTAGTATCAGAATTCCGCCAGAGCTAGAAGAGAGGTTAATTGGTTATGCCAAGCAGAATGGCATGAGTAAAACAAAAGTGATGATTGATGCCTTAGCTCATTACTTAGGTTGTGCTGAGGATGTGCCACTGACACGCAGAGTTACTGAATTAGAAAAAAGAGTATCAGCATTAGAGGTTGAGAGAACAAGCAAGTAAAAAGTATGATTTAAACTTAACTTATAAAGAATTAATCCTTAACAGTGTGACAAATTCATGCCGAAATCTGACCCCGCTAAAATCAAAAAAGTGTCTTTCAGCCTTCCCTTTGGAATAGGTTCTGTGGAATGGGAAGCAGATCCGACAGAGCGTAGAGCAGCTTGGTCACTATATGTTGAACTTGTAACCCGCATTGCTGTTCAGCCTTTGGAACCAGACAATGGACTTTTGCGAGAGGCTTTATCATCCTTGTACAATTTGTTCCCTGTGACACGACAAGTTCTTAGAGAGGGTGGCCCAGATGTGGGAGCAACTCATGATTCAGTAGGCGGAATTGCGATCGCAGTGTTGAATAATGGTTTGCGTCCGTTCCTATCCAAGTGGCATCCATTATTGCAGACATGGGAAGCGCAACGACCGCCGCATCAGAGTCCGAAAGAACACGAGTGCAATTGGTCTGAAGAACCAAAGTTAAGAGATGAATTGGAATTGTTAAGGAAAGACTTGGAGCAGTATGCGAATGCGTTGGCGGTAATTGCTGGGGTGAAAGAAGAAAAACCGAATAAGGCTGATTGAAGAAGCTGCAACTGCAAAAGCATACATCTGTCCCTGCTCTTTAAAGTTTTGGTTATGATAGCGCAAACTGCAATAGCAAGGTTAAGGCAACCACAAATGTCCATCGCCAAAGCGTTCTTGTCTCATTCATCGAAAGATAAAGAATTTGTTACAGCTGTTGCAAACGAGCTAGGTCGCCAACACTGTATTGTTGACAAGCAAGTATTTGAAACGGGCACTGAATTTAAGCAGTCAATTCAAGATGGATTAGACTCCTCTTCAGTATTTGTTCTGTTTGCAAGTAAGAATTCATTGTTATCAGACTGGGTGAATTTTGAAGTAGAAGAAGCATGGTATAAAAAACTTGAAAGAAATTTACAAAAATCTCTTGTTTCTATCATTACGGATTCAATTGATATAGAGCAGCTTCCAATCTGGTTAAAACGTGCCAAGATTCAGCGTGGTAATGTTGCTAAAAGTGTTGCAAGAGAAATTCGCACTCATCTTGACCAGCTTAGAGAAGAACGAAAAAATCCTTTTGTTGGACGAACTGGAGATATTCAGACTCTACAAGAAGCGTTGACTCCAGCTGACGTTGAATTCCCTCCACACGTTTTTTTTGTAACCGGACTACCAGGGATAGGTCGTAGATCACTTATTCAACAGGTTGTAGAAGATAGTCTTGGGCTGAAACCTTTAAAGAGTCCTTTTCGACTAGGTGAGGGATTTAGTATTCAAGACATCTGTAGCTCTGTTGCTAATTTAAATGAACCTTATACTACAGATTTACGCTTTCAACAGATCATGAGGGAGATTCAAGCACTTTCTAAAGAGGAGGCATTAGATAGAACGCTTGTAAATCTCCGTAGAATGACAAATAATGGTGAACTTCCAATTTTTTTAGATGAAGGTGGATTATTTGATAGTGATGGAAATCTCTCCGAACCTATCCAATCAATAATTCAAAAACTTTCGCTAAATGATGAAGCATACATAGCTTTTGTGTCTAACCGTAGACCACTTAATGGTAATCAATCTATTGTTAGAATTCGCCTTAATCCTCTTAAAACAGAAGATCAAAAATTGCTTATTAGAACCTTAGATAGAAAGTATCTTAGGGTTAGCAGTACAAGACAAAAATCCTTAAAAAGCAACGAAATATCCGAACTTGCTGCATACACTGCTGGCTATCCACCTTCAGCGTATGCAGCAATGGAACAAGTAGAAGAATATGGCATTGACATTGTATTAGCAGATAAAAACAGATTTGTAGAACTGAGAATCGATCAATTCCTTAAGCATTTTTCAAAAGAGAAACTGTCTGAAAGTGAAAAGGATATTCTTCGCTTACTTGCTAGTTATAGTCCTTTACCACTAAGGGTTATTACACTAACTGTTTTGCAAGATATAATCATTACTAGTAATAACTTAGCACGCCTAATTGATTTATCATTTGTTGTTGTAGAGGATGGACTATATCGAGTATCTGATCCGATTGAAGATGCTGCAATTAAAGCTTTTGGATTGACAGGATTTGAAGTCATCAAAATATTGGTTAAATCCATAATTGATCTAATTGATGATCCTAACTATGAAGAACAACGTCTTGATTTACATCGTATCCTTTATAGAGCATCTTGGTATCTTAAAGATAAAAAAATTCAGAGAAAAGTAATTTTTTTGTTTACTGATTTAATTAAAACTATTAAGAGTTTATATGATCATGAAAGAAATTATCCCAAGGTTATTGAAGCAACCGAAGTAGCATTAAATAATTGCAAGAATAAATCTGACTATGAAACAGTTATTTCATACAGAGCTAAAGCTTTTATCCATCAGGAAAAATGGCAGGAAGCCGAGCAAGAAATACAAAAATTTAAGGAGTATGCCCCACTCCGAAACTTCTATTATCTGGAAGGTTTTTTAAATAGAAAGCAGCGAAAAAACCAGGATGCTATTGATTTTTACTTGGAATCACGCAGGTATGGTAGGGATGATGAAGCACTTAATAGAGAACTTGGTCATTGCTACTTTTTTGTCGGAAATTATGAGAAAGCAAATGAGTGTGTTCAGAAAGTACTACAGAGACAACAGGATAAAAAGCGCGTTAACTTCTATGCCTTAGATTTGCAGGCTCAAATAGCTATAGCACTGGGTGATGTAAATCTTGCAAAAAGATCCATTGAGCAATTGCAATATATTGATGAGTCTGCACACTATTACAGGAAATCAAGATTTGAGTTTTTATTAGGCGATAAGTATGTAGCGGAACAAGATGCTGAGAAGGCGAAGTCTAGCGATAACAATCCTAGATTTCAAACTTTAGCTCACTTAGCATTGTGCAAGATTGTAAATGGAAAAGTAGACGAGGCAGAAAGTATACTGAACGAAATAGAGCGCAATCAACAGTTTGGAGCAATTAATTCAGATATTCGTAAAGGATTAAGAACTAGACTGGCGATTGCTCGTAGTCGGTATGAAGATGCTTTTTATCTCATTACAGAGATTAGAGATAAGTCAAGTAAATCTTATAAAGGTATTCGACGAGATGTTTTACAAGGATACTTAAACACTTGTGTAATACCTGATAGTGAGCGAACTAAGCTTGATGCAGAGCTAACGATATTAAAAGCGGAATTAACGAGCATTAACGAAGCTGAATTGGCAACGGAAATTGATAGTTATTTCGATATTGATTAGTATTTAATCAACTCCAGAATTATGGTAAAAGCTTTAGCATACCGCTCCAAGCTTTGTTTACGACTATGTAATTTGGTCTTTTAATCAATTGGCTGCTAAGGCTGACATTTCTGTTGCCAATTGGTATGCAATTGAGCAAGAGTGGATAAAAGTATTGCCACTGCCTACGCTAAGACGAATTGAGCAGGTTTTAGGCATTGAGTTTGGGGTGCAACCGTGATTAGAGCAAAGATGATTGACCCTCAGACCATCAATCTTCTTGCTCTCCCCTCTGTTTTTTTAGAGAAGGAGCCGGAGTTTCTAACCACGCCCAAAATATACGTTGCAATTGACCGTAAAAAAATATTGTCGAACTAGAGGATGTGGAAATATGAATAGTCCACCTTCTAGACGCAAAAAAGCCGCTTCTCCCTCATCTACCGATTCAACAAACGAGGATATCTCCTCGCAACTAGATCCAGGTTCAGCAACGATTACAGTTACTGCTGTTGAAGTAACAGAGTTGACCCAGGAGGAGCAAAGCGATCGCCTGCACTTGGAGAGGAAAGTGGAGCGGGCGTTTTTTGAGGCGGGGAAGGCGTTGGCAGAATTACGAGATCGCCGACTTTACCGTTCAAGTCACCGCACGTTTGAAGATTATTGCCGCGATCGCTTTGGTCATAGTCGTCGCCAGTCTTATCTTTTAATGGATGCGGCTGTTGTTTTTGATAATTTGCTTGAAAAATGTGATCGGAACGATCACATTTTGCCGACTAGCGAACGCCAAGTCCGGCCCATGACAAAGCTTGAACCTCAACAGCAGCAGGAAGTGTGGCTAAGATCAGTAGAAATTGCTGGCGGGAAAGTGCCAATTGGGAGAATCGTGAAAGATGTTGTGCAGTGCATCATGGAGCGAACCCAAGTACCCAATACCTACCAAATCGGCGAAGTGTGCCAAATCGTGGTCAAAGACAACCCCGAACTCAGAGGCAAAGGTGGCTGTTGGGCAATTATCAGCGTAGTGAATGACTTTAGTTGCAACGTGAAAATGTGGGATGGCGAGTACGCCGTTGGGTTGCAGCACCTCAAATCTTACAATTACTTGCCAGCCGAATGTGAGCAGATCCACTCCTTGAGCGATCGCATTAGTCGGGTGTATTTCGATTCGCTAGAGGAGACAGTCAAAAGTCTGTTGCAGTCGTTGGGGAAGGTGAATCGTCCCTATTTAACGGCTGTGGAAGAGAAATTGTTGACGCTTCTGGAGTCGGAGTATGGGAGAAGACCCTGAACAATTTTGGCAATTTGGCATTCAATTTTTTCGGGTTGCAGTTTCAATAGAGTTAGCAACACAACGGGACAGTGAAGAAGTTGTACGAGGGAAAAGATAAAACTTCCCGCTTCTTGACATCCAGCCGGAGCCAGTTGTTTAGTTGAGTGCTGTAGAACCCCTCTACATGATTTATACAGCGCTCAACAGAGTTCAGTTCCCACTCTACAACTGGCTAGAAATGAACCAAACTCAATAGAACTCTTGCATAAATATTTTGTGGTATAATTAAGGGTTATTTTAATTTCAGATATTGGCAATTAAAATAGTCAGAATTTATCAATTTCTTCGATTAAGTATTATCTAGCGATAAGCCTACGGCATGGCTTCGCTTACCGCTAACTAAATAAATTGACAAAAAACATCATTTCAGTAATTAATCAATGACTGAAATTATTTAATCTATTTGATTTTTTACTCCGATTTATAGGGCTAATTCGTGATTATAAAGTCCGGCAATCAAATTCGACCTTAAACCAAAACGTCGGTGACGATTTCGATATTTATCAGACAAAATTTTAAATATCTTTAAACGACGATTTACGTGTTCAACAGTGATTCTTAATCGATTGAGTTCTCGATTATATTTCTTCTGTTCTTTTGTCAACTTCTTATTTTTGGGTTTTTTAATCGGGGTTTCACTTAATTGATGAATTTTATTAATTCCTTGATAGCCTTTGTCAGCTATAACTTTGAGTAATTCTCCAAATCTTACACCACTGGTTTTAAATAGCCTAAAATCATGAATTCTCCCCAAAGCATGCGCTAAACAGATGATTTTACTACTTTTTTGATGGATAATTACTTGCGTTTTTAACGTATGTTCTCCTTGTTTACCGCTAAAAAATCTTTTTTGCCCAATATGAGGTTTTTCAATTGGACTTTCCATCACATCCATTACAACCAAATCTTCTTGGGATGACATTTTCCATAATTCTTTTTTTCCAGGTAAACTGAACTTTCTTGAACTAATTAGAATATTTTCAATTTGATGAACTGTTCGACAGACCGCAGATTCCGAAAGCCCCCAATCTAATCCTATATGATAATAAGTACGGTACTCTCGCCAATATTGAATAACCATTAAAACTTGGTCTTCAATAATTAGTTTAGGAGGACGACCTGGTTTATTTTTATTTTGCTCATCAGCTTTAACTAAACTAACCATTAACTGAAAGGTTTGACGACTTACTCCGGTGAGTCGTTTAAATTTTCTTGAGGTAAGCTGTTTAGCTCTCCAAAATTTCACTGCTTATTATTGTCCTAATCGTAAATTCCCAAATTCTTAATCATATCACAAAAGACTTTTGCAAGAGTTCTAGTGTTGGGGCGTGAAACTACCAGCAACGCATTTCTAACCAGTTTTTTAAAATTATTACAGCAGCTTGGTCAAGGATATTTATTATACTGAAAATATTAGTGTCACTTGATGACAATACTTCTTTTTTTCATAAAAAAATTGTAAAGATAAGCAGCAGAAATGAACCAAAGCCACCAAAATCTTAGCAGAAAAATATCATAGCGTAGTCTAGGTGTTCTAAAATCAGTCAAGCTCTGTTTCAAACCAGTAATAAACAAAGTATAAATTGTAAAAATCCCAACAATTGGCAAAATTGATAACACAAGTATTCCGAAATCTCGAATAACTAATGAGCTAAATTTTGGCAATCTTAGCCATTGCGGTGGATTTGACCAGAGAAACTTAAGTAGAAATGAATACGCTCCTGCCAAAATTGAAAACCAAATGAGAGCCAATAACAATGCACCCACAGAAACAATAAAGAAAAAAAGTAGACCGCCACCGCTATTACCTGTAATAACTAGAAGACCCCCTACTAAGGAATAACGCCAAAATTCAAATGCAAAAATTACAGTTGCGCCAAAGTACGCTGGTATTGCTAATATCATAGCCATCATCCCCGATTGTGGATTAGGTAGCCAAACAGGAAACCAACTTGTTTTGCTCATAGCTTCAATATTATTTATAAATTTTGGATAGAATATTTACGCTAGTTTTTAGCTAGTTCTTAAAATAATGATCATAAGCGATGTATAGTACGTTGTCGCTACGAATATATACTTATACAATACTAAGAAGTGCGATGGTGTATTCTTTTGCTGATACGGACACACTACGCAGCACAATCATCTATTAGTATAATTTTGCGGTGTTTGCTAGATATGATCGTACCCCTAAATAGATGATTTAGCACTGAAATTTTAAGCAGTCACAAAATTACATTGCTCTTATACCAATTTTGTATGAAGTTGCATAGAATGAGAAAGCTAGAACCTTTGCTTGGCAATCCTTTCACCCTTATACTGTTTCATGCAGTCTCACAATAATTTGGTATTAGAATCATTTTGACAAAACTGAAGCCCGATACGAAATCATTCAATAGTTAGTAACTACTGAAAAAGTTCACCTTTACCCAGAGGATGATGACTAAAAAAGTATCTAATCAATGGGCATTAGCAGTTTTGGAAAATCACTTTGTAGCGAACTTCCCATAATTTATTATTTTTGAGGAAAATACATACATCGAAAGAAATTATGTGCCATCCAAGTACGTAATTATTCAATTAACATTTAAGTTTATTAATTTTATAATTAAATCGACTTTTAAATCACCTACTAATTTAGAAAACTAGTAATGCAATTAAACTACCCACCAAAGCTAAAAGCAATTTCAATTCATCCTCCCTTTGCATACGCAATTGTACGACGTATCAAACGAGAAGAATACAGAAGCAAGCCTACAAATCGAAAAGGATGGGTGCTGATTCACGCATCAAAATCCTCTGCAAGTGATGAATACTTTAGTGAATATGGTATAAATCCAAGCACAGTAAAACGTGGCGCAATTGTCGGAGCTTGCAAGATTACAGGCTGCTTACAAACAAATTATGAAGAGTACGCCTACCAACTATCGGAGGCTTTTGAGTTTAAATCACCAGTAGCTTGTGCAGGGTCACAATCTATATTTTGGGGCGCGACTAACGAAGAAAGAAAAGTAGTCTTCACTCTAGCAAGTGAACAGATAAAAAAATATTTACTAACAAAGAGCGTTTCACAGCAATAATTGTGGCGAACTGCAATCAAGGGATTTTAAGCTAATGAGCATTGCACTTGGTTTTTGTGAAAGCAACTGGCTAGAAATGAAACTAGAGTACATAGAACTTGAACCAGCAGCAGCACGGCTTAGTGACCGAAATGAGCAGTCAATTGCAAAGCTTTTCTAAAGCTACAGTCTGAGAGTTAACCAAAAACAGTATTATTTAAGTAGTACAATATACTATAGCTACTTAAGCATAATTACGTGATCAACACGAGCTTTATGAAAAAATTCGGTATATTTTCGAACTTACAATTCAGCTTGATCACTACTACGATGTAATGAAACATATATCATTCATCACATAAAGTAGTAGGAATTGAGCTAAATGACCATCAAAAAACCTTTGATAATCAACCAACCAGAAGTTGGTCAGCTCATCCGAGAACTCCGTATTTGTACTGGTTTAACACAAGAGCAATTCGCCGCAACATTGGGTGTGACTTATCCGACTGCAAATCGGTGGGAAAATGGACACGCCAAGCCGTCGCCTATGGCAATGAGGCAAATTGAGTTAATACTGCAAGAGATGGGTGAGCAGGGGCAGAAACTGTTGACCAAACATTTACCAGATTAATTCTGGAAAGCAGGTTTGTTTAGAGGAGTAATACTTGCTCAAATTTGGTGTGGGCGCTTGCGATGAAAAGCAATGCCTACGGCAGGCTGCACCTACGCAGATTTGATCTAGCAATGAGAGATTGATGAGGAAGGGGAATGATTTTCACTAAAAAAGAGCTGCTACAAGTCTATTCAGAGGAAGACACGAGTGAGTGACATTGTAACTGGACAGATTGTGCGGGTGCGATCGCGGCAGTATCTTGTAGAAGAGGTTGTGTCTAAACCCACTAAGGAGCAAGACACTAAAGTTAGTCTTTCTTGTTTAGAAGATGATGCATTAGGAGAATCGCTAGAAGTCCTATGGGAACGGGAGATAGATGCCAAAGTCGTAAAGGCGACATCTTGGGATTCCATCGCTAACCGAGGTTTTGATAATCCCCGTTTATTTTCGGCTTATTTGCACACATTGCGGTGGAATTGCGTAACTTCCACAGATGCCAAGCTTTTCCAAGCTCCTTACCGAGCGGGTATAGAAGTCAAAGCTTATCAGTTAGAGCCACTACGTAAAGCTTTACTGATGCCGAGAGTCGCTTTGTTTATTGCCGATGATGTCGGTTTAGGTAAAACCATCGAGGCAGGGCTGATACTGCGTGAGATGTTGATGCGGCAAAAGGTTAAACGAGTCGTTATCTCGTGTCCGCCGTCAGTAGTAAGGCAATGGCAAGAGGAAATGGAGAGTCGCTTTGGACTCACATTCATGATTCTGGATCGTGAGTTTATTGCTGCGCGTCGTCAAGAACGGGGTTATGGAATTAACCCTTGGATGACACACACCCGGTTCATTATTTCCCACGCTTTACTACGAGATGAAACTTATGCCGCACCTTTGCGGGACTGGCTTGGTGATTTTGCAGCTTCATCCATGCTCAAACTGTTAGAAATTTAGCACCGCGTTTTGAACACAAATTATTTCTTTCTGCCACACCCCACAACGGACACTCCAACAGCTTCGCCGCCTTACTAGAAATCCTTGACCCCCAGCGTTTCTGCCGAGGAGTACCCGTTCGTAATCGCAAGTTGCTGGACACTGTAATGGTGCGGCGTTTAAAGCAAGATTTACGGGAGATCGGAGAAGAGTTTCCCCAACGCTACGTTCTTCCTATAGTTATTGATAATCTGCCAGAAGACGCGCCCGAACTAAAATTATCCCGATTGCTGCAACAGTATCGCAATCTGCGTGAGGAAAAGCTCAAAGATGCAGCGAAGTCTACCCAGACTACGGCGATGTTAGTAATCACTTCACTACAAAAGCGTCTTTTGTCTTCCATTGAGGCATTTGCTCGGACTTTAAAGGTGCATCGGACGGGGATGGAAAAACAAGCAGTTAACCGGACTCCCATACATCAAGCCAGTCTCCCGTTGCTGTTTGAATCCCCTGGTGCTGATGACGAACGGGCTGAATTTTCCGAAGAGGAAGTACAAGCAGAAGAAGATGCTCAAATGGCAGCAGCTAGTATGCAAGCTGCGGGACAAACAGCCCGTGAACTAGCAATTTTAGATGAGATGGCAGATGTTGCCAATTCCTCTCGCTACCAGCCAGATCCCCGGATTCAAAAACTGGTAGACTGGATTCGCCAAAATCTCTGTCCTGATTTGGGTCAACCGAATGCTGCTTGGTTAGAACGGCGAGTAATCATCTTTACAGAATATACAGATACTAAACGTTATTTACAACAGCAATTACAAAGTGCGATCGCTAATTCTAACCGCGAACATGAACGCATAGATGTATTTCACGGGGGCATTGGAGAAGAACGCCGCGAAGCTATTAAAAGTGCATTTAACGCTGATCCTGCACGTCATCCCCTGCGTATCCTGATTGCTACAGATGCAGCACGGGAGGGGGTAAACCTCCAAAATAACTGTGCTGACTTGTTTCACTTTGATGTGCCGTGGAACCCGTCGAGGATGGAACAGCGTAACGGACGGATTGACCGCAAATTACAGCGATCGCCTGTTGTCCATTGTTATTACTTTATCCTACCGCAACGCACAGAAGACAAAGTATTGGACGTACTCGTGCGGAAAACAGCCACGATTCAACAAGAACTCGGCAGCCTTGCACCAGTGGTTGAAAGAAATGTGTCGCGTTTACTGGCTAATGGTATTCGCCACCAAGAAGTAAATAATCTTACCGATTCAATAAATAAGGCAGAACTACTTAACCAGGAAACAGTAAACACGCAAGTAATTAATGAAGAACTGGAGCAAGCCAGACTCCGCCAACAGGATTTGACTAAACAAGTTGAGCAATTACAAGAGATGTTGAAAGATTCGCGGGATTGGTTGGGACTAGATGACCACCACTTCCGTGATGCCATTTCCGCTTCTTTAGAAATTCTGGGAGTTCCAACACTTGCCCCTGTTGATGTGAATGAGGTTGCTAATAATCCTGTAACTGCGCGTTGGACAATTCCGGCTCTTGATCAGCGTACTGGTGCAGATCCAACATGGTCAACTACACTTGATACCCTGAGAACACCTCGGAAAATCGGACAAAAGCTTTGGGAATGGCGAAAATCAGCACCGATTCGTCCTGTAGTCTTTCGAGATCCTGGTTCTTTAGATGGGGATGTAGTTCATCTGCATTTAGAACACAGAATTGTCCAGCGTCTACTGAGCAGGTTTTTAGCTCAGGGTTTCTTGCATGATGAATTAACTCGTGCTTGTGTTTGTCTGACTAATGACCCAATGCCAAAGGTTATTACGCTGGGAAGACTGGCTCTGTATGGTGAACGGGCATCTCGGTTACACGACCAAGTGATTGCAGTCGCAGCAGAGTGGTCAGACCCAACCAGCCGAGGACGCAAGAAACTTCAACCTTTAAGAGAAGGTGAGAAAGACAACGTACTGGAATTACTTGAAAATTCCCTAGCTTCTCCCCACTTACTGGAAGTTCCCGAAGCGGTGAAAGAGCGACTGAAAAAAAGTGCCGCCCAAGATATCGCAGAATTAATTCCCCATCTGGAACGCCGCGCCACAGCTTTAGCAGAAAGTGCTGAGAAAAAGCTCACCAATCGGGGTATTAAAGAAGCTGCTGAGATGAAAAAGATTTTGGAGTCACAACAGACGCGAATTATCAAGTGTCAGGAAGAATCTAAAGCAGTGCAGATGTCTCTTCCATTTATAGAGGAACAGCGTCAATTGGATGCAGACCGTCGCCATTGGGAAAAACGCCTTCAAGCGATCGCACTGGAACTAATTTCAGAACCAGCCCGGATTGAAGCCGCCTACAAAGTAAAAGCAGTACGGGTTGAACCGGTCGGCGTGATTTATTTATGGCCGATTTCCGGCTAGAGAAAGTGTAAATAATGGCAAATGATCCAGAAATTCGGTTACATAAAGAATGGTTAGGCTTTCTCCAACCTGTGGGGTTGGTGGTATCTCCCCCAGCATTGTCAGCAGCACAAGCTGTGGTTAACCGCAATGTGGTGGAACTGCAACAAATATTACAAGAACTTGCCAGACGTAAACCCCTCTCTGGTGACATAGAGAAGGAAACCTTTGCAATTGACGACTTTCCGGCTTTTACTATTAATGTTTTAGGTTGGCAACCAGAAGATTTAGTTGTCAGTCCAGAGTCATTAGCGATCGCACTACCAGATTACAACGAAGTTTTGACACCCACATACTCTGTACCCGACCTAAATGGCGGCTGGATGATGCTGGTACAGGTGCTTGCTGATGGTACTGAACTTGACAATGCTGGCGCAGAGGACAGTAAATCTACTGGTTGGCACGCCAGCCCCCAATCTAAGTTTGAGCGCCTTTTAAAAGAAACAAAGGTTTATACTGGGCTATTGTGCAACGGTACAGATTTGCGTTTGGTTTATGCACCACCTGGGGAGTCATCGGGACACCTGACTTTTCCTGTACAAGCGATGTGTGAGGTATCTGGGCGGCTGATTTTGGGTGCAATGGAGATGTTGCTCTGTGCTGATCGGCTGTTTAATGTCCCTAGCGATCGCCGTTTGTCTGCAATCCTGGAAAAAAGCCGAAAATATCAAAACGATGTCTCTATTAAGCTTGCAGAGCAGGTATTAGAGGCATTATGGGATTTACTGCGCGGCTTCCAAATAGCAGATGCAACGACTAATAGCCATTTAGTGAGTGATATCGCCACCACTGCACCACAGCATATTTATGGCGGACTGATTACTATTTTGCTGCGGTTGGTGTTCCTGCTTTACGCAGAAGACCGGGGGCTGATGTCTCAAGATGCAGTTTATACCCGCTATTACTCAGTTAGTGGACTTTGCGATCGCTTGCGGTCAGATGCCGGCAACTACCCGGATACAATGGATCAGAGGTATGGTGCTTGGGCATGGTTGCTGAGTCTGTTTCGTTTGGTTTACGATGGCGGCGGTCATGCTGATTTATATTTACCAGCCCGTCATGGACAACTATTTGACCCAGATGAATATGCGTTTTTAGAAGGTCGTCTCCAGTCTACACAATATCAGACTGGGGAAAGTATTGAACCTCCTCGCGTGTCAGATGGGGTAATTCACCGGGTTTTGCAAGGATTGCTGGTACTGGATGGAGAACGTCTATCTTACCGTTGGCTAGATGTTGAGCAAATTGGGTCTGTTTATGAAGCGATTATGGGCTATGAGGTAGAAAGAGCAAGTAGTCGTGCTATCGCTGTTTGGAGTAAACCCAAAGGTTCTAAATCTTCGGTGACGGTGGTTGTCAGCGTTGAGGAAGTTCTTAAAACGAAGGCGGGAGAACGGGCTAAATATTTAAAGGATGTTGCAGGTTGCGAAATTACTGGTAAATCTCTGACTGAGCTAAAGGACGCGAGGACAGCAGAGGATTTAGTGGCGGCGTTAGGATGCAAGATATCACCAAAAATGCCGAGTGTAATGCCTGCGGGTTATCTATATTTGCAACCTGGGGAAGAACGGCGGCGTAGTGGTACTCATTATACGCCTCCTGCGTTGACTAAGCCGATTGTGAAAGAAACCCTCAGACCGATTTTATCGGCTTTGGGGAAAAATCCGACACCAGAGCAGATTTTAGAGTTGAAAATTTGTGATTTGGCGATGGGTTCGGGGGCATTTTTAGTTGAAAGTTGTCGTCAGTTGGCTGATAAATTAGTTGAAGCGTGGAATAAGCAAAACGTATTACCTGAAATTCCCATTGATGAAGAACCGTTACTTTATGCGCGGCGGTTAGTGGCGCAACGGTGTTTGTATGGTGTGGATAAAAACCCCTTTGCGGTGAATTTGGCTAAGTTATCTTTGTGGTTGTTGACTTTGGCGAAATCTCATCCTTTTACTTTTTTAGACCATGCTTTAAAGTGGGGAGATTCTTTAGTTGGGTTGACTTCTGAACAAATTAAAACGTTTAATTGGGATGAAGACAAGACTTATACAGACCCAAATTTACCTTTGATTAATCTGTCAATGGAGAAGGTGAGGTTTGACAGAGATGAAATTCACAAGTTAGATGATGATAATTATGCAGCCAAGCGTGGTTTTTACGACAATATAGAAACAGAGTTGCATGATATTCGGCTAAAAGGGGATTTGGTTATTGCTTCATTTTTCGCTAAGGATAAGGATAAGGCGAGAAAGGATGAGCGTGATAATTTATGGTTGAAGTTTTATAACAGGCAGAAAAATCAAGAAGATGATTTAGATGTCAGGCGAATTTGTGCAGAGTTGCGGTTTGGTAAGAAACGAGTTCCGGCGTTTAATTGGGAGATTGAATTTCCAGAGGTATTTGATAGAGATAATCCGGGGTTTGATGCGATGGTTGGTAATCCGCCATTTTTGGGTGGTAAACGTATTAGTACAGTTTTGGGAGATGGCTATAGAGATTGGCTGCTTGTGTTAAATCCAGAAACCAATAGCAATTGTGATTTAGTGGCTCACTTTTTTAGACGAGCATTTATGCTGTTAAGACAATCTGCCTCTTTTGGTTTGATTGCTACAAATACAATTGCTCAAGGTGATACACGGGATGGCGGATTAAGATATATATGTAATCATGGCGGTATAATTTATAATGCACAAAAACGTTTTAAATGGGTTGGTATAGCAGCAGTTGTAGTTAGCGTAATTCATATTTTTAAAGAAAATTACAAAGGATTAAAATTTTTAGATAAGCGGCAAGTAAATAAAATTTCTGGATTCTTATTTCATGCTGGTGGTAATGACAACCCAACTGTATTAATAGAAAATCTTAACAAAAGTTTTAACGGTTATTATATATTGGGTAAAGGCTTTACATTTGAAGATAATAATCCTGGCGCTACACCTATTTCTGAAATGCAGCGTTTGATTACAGAAAATCCAAATAACCAAGAGCGAATATTTCCTTATATTGGGGGAGACGAAGTAAATTCAAGCCCAGTTCACAATCATCATCGGTATGTAATTAATTTTGGAGAAATGAGTGAGGCTGAAGCTAGAGAATATCCCGATTTAATGAAGATTGTAGAAGAAAAAGTAAAGCCTCAAAGAATGCTACTTCGTAATACATCTGATGGTATTAAGCTAAAAGCAAATTGGTGGCAGTTTGGACGTACAAGACCAGAGTTACAGAAAGCAACTACATATTTGGATTGTGTATTAGTTTGTTGCATCGTTAGTAAACATCTTTCGTTTACTTTTTTGCCAAATAATATAGTTTATTCTCACAAGCTTAATATTTTTGCATTATCTACTTATTCGTCATTTGCTTTATTACAAAGCTTTACTCATGAAGTTTTTGCGCGATTCTTTTCTTCTACTTTGGGAGACGGGCTTAATTACTCCCCTTCCGACTGCTTTGAAACCTACCCCTTCCCCGAAAACTGGGAAACCAACCCCGCCCTAGAAACTGCTGGTAAAACCTACTACGAATATCGCGCCGCCTTAATGGTTCGCAACAACCAGGGACTCACCGACACATACAACCGCTTTCACGATCCTGAAGAACGCCACCCCGATATTTTACAACTACGCTTACTACACGCGCAATGCGATCGGGCTGTCCTCGATGCTTACGGCTGGACAGATATTTCCACAGAATGCACCTTCCTGCTTGATTACGAAGACGAAGAAGACGAGGAAAACACCAGCAAACGCCAGAAGAAAAAGCCTTGGCGCTACCGTTGGCCTGAAGAAATTTACGACGAAGTATTAGCCCGTTTACTCGAACTCAACCAGCAACGCGCCGAAGCCGAAATTTTAGGCGGTAAAGCTGCACAGAAAACCAAAGTTAAAGGGAATACTAAAAAAGTAGCGAAATCTCGCAAAGCGACGGAAACGACTTTAACTATTCCTGATTTTCCCTCTACTTCTATGTGACAGGTTCAACATTAGCTATGCCAATGAATTCCCAGAGAATTATATTATGACCACATCTGCCGAAGTGCGATCGCATCTGATTGATGCCTTACAACTTGACCTTGTAGGGCCAACACCCGATGATGCTGCCCACGCTGAAGAAACTTTAGATCAAGCTCCTTCCAAGTGGTATCTAACGGGATTCCTTGTACCCTACGGCGTACCAGTAGAGCAACGTACAGATAACTCTGGCGATGAAGAAATGGACGAAGTTGGACGTGTTGGCTCTGGCGAAGATGAAAAGATTCCAGAGAAAGCCTTTGCCCGTAAAGCCTATTTTCCTTCTTCAATGGGGTTAAGCGTGCTTTTACCCCAAAATGTTAACCAACTTCATGTTACTGTCGGGTGGGGCGATTACCAACCACTAACCAAACCAGATAGTGAAGGAAAAGAAATTACCTTCACAGGTGATTGGCAGAGAGTTCCACGAGAAGCAGAACTTACCGTACCGTTGCGTACAAGTGGCAGACCGACTCAATTAGACCTTGGTTTAAATTTAGGCAATACGACTAAACAACTAGAGATCCCCCTTAGTGGAAGCAGTTCTCCAATATATTTGGACGTTCCTAACAGCGATGGTTTACAACTGGTTGTCTCAGTTCGCTCCGTAACTTCTGAGGAATTAGTACCAGCAGGAACACGCTCAGTTTCAGTATTCCTGGTTAATCATCGCCGCTCTAGCCCTGATAAAAAGCGGGATGCTGGTTATGCTTTTCAAACAAATTTAATAATTCAGACAGCCGATTCCTTTGTACCACGACCCAATTTACGTGGGCGCGATGGTGATGACTGGGATGAGAAAGTTGCTGATTTGCAATACCGGGATGATTATGAATATGCTGTTGGTCATAATGTTTCTGCAATTGCAGTTGCAAATCCCAATGGTGGCTGTCAGGAAGTAAGAACCGCTTGGATACCAACTGCTGATGTCGAAAAGGTAATTGCAACCCAGGTTAAAAATGTCGAAGTGGGTATGGAAGCCTTAGCCGCCGCACCGACAGCAGAAGCATTGCGAAATATGCTTAGTCCGATGGTTAGTGCTTATACCCAATGGATAGATGAGCAACGAGTCAAATTTCCGACAGAGCAAAAACGGTTAGGTGTCGCTAAAGACCTATTAGATCGAGCCACAATTGCTAAAGACCGGATTGCTGCTGGTTTAAAGGCATTGGATGACCCACAAGTATTAGATGCTTTTCGGATTGCCAATCGAGCGATCGCCTTATCAATGCGCCAGCGTGCGACTCATAAGAAAAACATTACTCCCGAATCTGTAGCCCCTCCAATTTGGCGACCGTTTCAACTAGCTTTCTTGTTAATGAACTTGGTAGGTATCGCCAACCCCGAACATTCAGACCGCGAACTGGTAGATTTACTGTTCTTCCCTACAGGCGGCGGTAAAACTGAAGCTTACTTGGGGCTGGCAGCTTTTACACTTGTATTGCGGCGGCTACGTCATCCCGGTATCGACTCTGCTGGACTGAGCGTGCTGATGCGCTACACACTCCGCCTCCTCACTCTTGACCAACTGGGACGGGCTGCGACAATGATTTGCGCCCTAGAGTTGGAACGGGAGCAAGATGTACAAAAACTGGGGAAATGGCCTTTTGAGATTGGATTGTGGGTAGGACAAGCAGCCACACCTAACCGGATGGGCAAGAAGGGAGACAATGATGAAAACAGCGCCCGTTCGCGTACCCTTGCCTTCCTAAACAATGATCGCAAACCTTCACCTATTCCTTTAGAAAACTGTCCTTGGTGCGGAACTAAATTCAACCGCAATTCATTTCAGCTACTGCCTAATACTGACCAGCCCATAGACTTGCGTATAAGTTGCGCCAATCGCCGTTGTAGTTTTAGAGGCGATCGCTCTTTACCAGTGTTAGCAGTAGACGAACCAATTTATCGCCGTCTGCCGTGTTTTATGATCGCCACAGTAGATAAATTTGCCAGTTTGCCTTGGGTAGGAGAAACAGGTGCTTTATTTGGACGTGTAGAACGTCATGACAAAGATGGTTTTTACAGCCCTGTTTATCCAGGTAGAGGTAAAGCACTTGATGGTTATCTGCCACCGCCAGATTTAATCATTCAAGATGAACTGCATTTGATTTCTGGCCCTTTGGGAACAATGGTAGGGCTTTACGAAACTGCAATTGATGCTTTATGCAGTCGAGAGATAAATGGTCAAAAAATCCGCCCGAAGATTGTAGCTTCCACTGCGACAGTGCGACGGGCAACCAAGCAGATTCAGGCATTGTTTGGGCGAAATGAAGTCGATGTATTTCCGCCACCAGGGCCAGACCGGCGCGATTCCTTTTTTGCAAAGACAGTGCCGGCTCAAGAAAAGAATGCTCGAACTTATGTCGGAATTGCTGCTCAAGGGCGAAGTTTGAAAGTCGTATTATTACGTACTTATCTAGCATTGTTGGGAGCAGCACAAAAAGAATGGTTAGCAGCAGGTGGGAGCAAAAACCCCGATAATCTGGCTGACCCCTACATGACATTACTCGGATATTTTAATTCCTTGCGTGAACTGGGTGGTAGTCGGCGGATTGTTGAAGATGAAGTCAACTCTCGGCTTATTGGTTATAGCAAACGAAAACGAGTCGGTAAAAGTTCAGGTTTGTTTGCGGATCGGAAAATCGACGATGAACCAGAAGAATTGACTTCCCGTGTCAGCACAAGTGAAGTTGCGGATACCAAAAGCCGCTTAGAAGCAACATTTGACCAAAAAGAACGTGTTGATGTAGTCTTAGCTACCAATATGATTTCTGTTGGTTTGGACATTACGCGCTTGGGCTTAATGGTAGTTCTGGGTCAACCTAAAACAGCCGCAGAATACATTCAAGCTACCAGTCGTGTGGGACGGGATGAAGAACGACCCGGATTAGTTGTTACATTACTCAACGTTCATCGTCCGCGCGATCGCTCACACTATGAACGTTTCTTTGCTTGGCACGCTACTTTTTACCGAGCAGTAGAAGCTACCAGTGTTACCCCCTTCTCTCCTCGTGCTATTGACCGAGGGATCGCTGCGATTACTGTTGCTTTAGCACGTTTGGGGCATTCTGGGATGACAGCACCACTGCGTGCGATCGACATTCTTCAGCACCGTAACGAGCTAAATTTTGTCATAGATGCGATCGCCCAACGTGCAGAGACGCATGACAAAGAACTGGATGCTGCTGATGCTGAAGCACTCCGTCAAAAAGTTAGGGGTCGAGTTAAGGATTTACTAGATTTATGGGAACGGATTGCTGGTGAAAAAATTAACCTTCAATATCAGCGTGAGGTTGGGGAAGCACCGCCTCTATTATTCGACCCACTTGACCCGGAATTAGAAAAAAAACCGCTATCCGAAAGAAAATTTAAAGCTCAACGCAGTTTACGTGATGTTGAGCCAACAGTTAATTTGTGGGTTCGCAATCCTGATGGATTTGAGGTAGAGGAGGAAGAATCATGAGTAAATCAAACAAAAAGCGTCCTCCATCTGGAGAAATTCGCCAGAGCCAAATTTTATCTACTTTTGGCCCAGGGGCAATGGTGGATTTACCCGATTATTCCATACTAATTGGCGGACTCAACCACTGGCACGGTGACAAAAAACGTATTTACGAAGATCGATTAAAGGAACGAGTGGCTGACATTTTAGGGGTTAATGATATTGCCTTATATGCGCCACCTGTAGACGAGAAAGACCCGAAAGCATCTCGCACTGGAATTACAGCTTTTGCTTTCCCCACTTGGTTTGTTGCTCAAGTAGAAGAAACATGGCCTAAACCAAATGAAGCAGCGCCCAATGCCAAAGTTTACCGGACACGTCCTCTACTACCTTGGGGTAGTTTGGTAACTGGTAAATATCTCAATGCTGACAGAAAGAAAGTGCCAGTCGTACCTGTGCGCTTTGTCCAAGCTTGTATTAATGGACACATCAAAGATATTGATTGGCGTGGTTTTGTCCACGAAAACTCTCAAGCTAACTGTCGAGGTCAGCTATGGTTTGATGAAGGCGGATCTGGCAACGATTTTGCTGATATTTTTGTGCGCTGTGAGGCTTGTAAAGCTCGTCGTCAATTATCAGATGCAACAGTACCCAATGGCAAGGTCTTAGGAAAGTGCGAAGGACATCGCCCTTGGCTCGGCCCCAAAGCTCAAGAACTCTGCATTTCTGAGACAACAGGGAAACCAGAATATAATCGGCTTTTGGTTCGCTCTGCCAGCAATGCTTACTTTTCCCAGATTCTCAGTGTCATTTCTCTACCAGATTCGGATGATGCTTTGCAAAAGGCTGTTGATTCAGTTTATGAAGACTTCCTTCAGTATGCAGAAAGTAGTGATGAAGTTAAAAAAGAACGCCGTAAGCAAAAAGTAGCTGCTGTTTTAGAAAAATTTAGTGATGAAGTAGTATGGGCAGAAATCCAGCGCAGACAGGGTGGGCAAGGTAAGCAATATAAGGGTATTAAGCAAGTAGAAATCGAGACTTTGCTATCTAGTCCCTTTGAAGTCGGAGAAGATGTACTAGAAAGTGACTTTTATGCTCGTGCGCGGAAATTAGATGGCATCAAACCAAAATTACTATCTCTTATAGAGAGCATCGTCTTAGTACACCGACTTAAGGAAGTTACTGCTCAAGTTGGCTTTACTCGCTTTGAGGCAATTATGCCTGATATTGACGGCGATTTAGATATTCAAGTCAGGCGAGCTGCTCTTGATATTGAGCCTACTTGGGTGCCAGCAATTGAAAATAGAGGCGAAGGCGTGTTCATCGCTTTCCGTAAAGAAGCAATTAATAATTGGCTTAAACGAAATGCTGTGCAGCAACGAGGGAAGAAATTAGCAAAAGGATTCGATATCTGGCGCAAGCAAAAAGGAATTGCCCAGGAGAAAGCCAAGTTCCCTGGATTACCTTATATTATGCTGCATTCCCTTTCACACCTGTTGATTGCAGCTGTGTCTTTGGAATGTGGTTATGCTGCTAGTTCAATTCGTGAACGCATTTATGCTGGCGAATCCGGCTATGGCATTCTTTTATATACTGGTTCTCCTGGTTCGGAAGGTACTCTAGGGGGACTTGTACAAGTAGGAAACCGAATTGAATACCATTTGGGTGTTGCACTGGAGATGGGAAGGCTTTGTTCTAACGATCCAGTTTGCGCCCAGCATCAACCAGATGCCGAACAAGAGGATAGGTTTTTACATGGTGCTGCTTGTCACGGGTGTTTACTCATTGCTGAAACTTCTTGCGAACGACGCAATGAATTTCTTGACAGGGCATTGGTCGTTGCTACTGTTGAAGGGCCAGGGGCAGAATTCTTTGAGGATGTGAGAGTATGATGGCTTTTCTCCACCTGAGCCGTCCAGCCCTCGTTAATTTGGCAGTTGCTTTAGAAACTGGCAGACTTTCCCCGCCCTTTTCCACATCCAATGTAGCGAACTATATTCCAGCAGCTTTGAATCGAGACATAGTTGATGAACTCAACCGCCTTAATGTCATCGGGGTACATTCCCAACATATTGCTTATACGCTGCGACTGCTGGCAGAAGAACGAAGTACATCCCAAGCTGTGAGCGATCGCGTTGATTTGGTTTGGACTGGCCCAGAAATTGCTGGTTCTCAAAGCCGCGATACTGGTGTTGTTGTGCGTGAGTTGTTTAGCACTGCCAAAATAAGCGTTCTCATTTCTAGCTTTGCTATTGATAAAAGACAAAAAGCACGAGAGTTATTTATGGTGCTGGCAGAACGAATGGATTTTAACCCAGAATTAAATGTGCGAATGTTTCTTAACGTCAACCGACCGCACAACAGTGAAGTGCCAACATCTACTTTACTGCGAGAGTTTGCCAATACTTTTCGCCAAGATATTTGGCCAGGAAAAAGACTACCTGAAGTGTTTCACGATCCGCGATCGCTGGCAGTGGGTGTGGAATCGAAAGCTTGTTTACACGCCAAGTGTCTTGTTGTAGATAAGAAGCGTGTACTTGTGACCTCTGCCAATTTTACAGAAGCTGCTCACGAGCGCAATATCGAAGCTGGTGTATTACTCAATGACCCAGTGACGGCTATTGCTTTGCAAATGCAATTTGAAAGCTTAGTTACAAGAAACCTACTATCTAGAATTTTATGAACATTACTACTATCCTTGACCAAATAGACATGGGCAGCATTGCCCTACCAGAGTTCCAACGGGGTTACGTGTGGAATCGTGACCAAGTACGCGGGTTAATGAATTCGCTATATCGCAGACATCCCATTGGTAGCTTATTAGTATGGGAAACTAAAACCGAACAAGCAATTGACCATGCTCGTGGCAATGGTAAGCTTTCCACAGGCACAGTTAAACTGCTGCTAGATGGGCAGCAGCGCATCACCTCCTTCTATGGAATTGTGCGGGGTAGACCACCTCAGTTTTTTGATGGCAATATGCAAGCTTTCACTGGCTTGTATTTCAACTTGGAAGATGAAATATTTGAATTTTACGCTCCCGTCAAAATGAAGGATAACCCCTTATGGGTAAATGTGACTGAATTAATGCAGCAAGGAGTAGGGGTTTTCATTGGGCATTTGCTCAAAATTCCAGAAATTCAATCTCAATTAAGTACTTACATCAGTCGCTTAAATAAACTAGAAGGTATCAAAAATATCAATTTGCATATTGAAGAAGTCTCTGGTGAAGATAAAACAGTTGATGTTGTTGTAGAGATTTTTAACACTGTTAATAGCGGAGGAACCAAACTATCCAAAGGTGATTTGGCACTAGCAAAAGTTTGCGCTCAATGGCCGGATGCCCGTAGTGAACTCAAAGCACGTTTGGCGAAATGGAATAAAGCAGGTTTTGACTTTCGTTTGGAGTGGTTGCTGAGATGCATTAATGCAGTTATTACCGGAGAGGCAATGTTTTCCGCACTCAAAGATGTTAAGACTGCGACGTTTCAAGACGGGCTATATAAGGCAGAAAAAGCTATTGATACCCTGCTCAACCTGATTTCTGGGCGTTTAGGACTCGACCACAATCGGGTACTCGGTGGTATTTACGCCTTTCCTGTCATGGTGCGTTACCTTGTTAGTCGTGGCGGACATCTTAAAGATCATAAAGAACGCGACAAGTTATTGTACTGGTACGTGCATACTTTACTGTGGGGACGTTACGCAGGCTCAACTGAGAGCGTTCTAGCCCAAGATTTACACGTATTGGAATCTGAAGATAATCCGCTAGACCAACTTATCGCCAACCTACGGCAAAATCGCGGAGACTTGGAAATCAAAGCTATTGACTTTCAAGGTTGGGGTATGGGAGCAAGGTTTTATCCATTAGTTTATATGCTCACTCGCGTGCATCAAGCACAAGATTGGGATAGTGGCATCGAACTATCCAAACATCTTCTCGGTAAACATTGCTATTTGCAAGTCCATCATATTTTTCCGAAATCGCTACTTTCCAAAGCTGGATATCCCAAATTTGAAGTTAACGCGATCGCTAATCTGACATTTCTAACCCAAGAAACCAACCTCAAAGTCTCAAACCGACACCCTTCGGAGTATTTCGAGGCATTCGAGCAAACCCAACCGGGTGCAATCGCAACGCACTGGATACCAATGGAACGCAGTTTGTGGCAAATTGAAAACTACCGTGATTTCTTAACCGCACGCCGTGAGCTTTTAGCTCAAGCTGCCAATAAATTTTTGAATAGCTTACTCGCTGGGGATATTCCAGAAGCAAAGGCGACAGGTTCTATTTTGCAAGAACAAGCGGAAAGCTCTACTGCGGTTGTAGCACTGGCTGAAGAACGAGTTCTGGAAGAATGTAATGTATGGGTGCAAGAGCAGGGATTACCGATTGGTGAATGGATGTACGAAATTGCTGATTCGACAGGAACAGTGAGTACAGTAATGGATTTAGCATGGCCCAATGGTTTGCAATCCGGGAAAAGTCAACCAGTTGCCCTGATAATTGATGCAGATCAAGAAATAGAAGAGGCCGCAAATCGTCTTGGTTATCGCTATTTTACCGACATAGACAGGTTTAAAAGCTATGTAATTCAAGAAGTTTTAGCTATTCAGTTTCCGCCACTAGAGGATTACAAAAAAGCTTTTATCGCTATTAGTTGTGAAATAACGAATAGTCATAAAGCTATGCTGAGAGCGCATTACCACGCAGCCGAGCAAATTATTACTGCAACTGAGTTAGCAAAAGCGGCTGGATATGAACATTTTGGTGGTGCAAATCTCCAATACGCCAGAATCGCAGAACTGGTTGCAAATTACTTAAGCTATGTGCCACCTGAACGCGACGACAATGGTAAACCATTCTGGTCGCTAATGTTGGCTTCGGGCTACTGGAAAATATTGGAAGATACCGAAAGTACTACTCAACGAGAATGGCAGTGGCAGTTACGGGAGCAGGTTAGTCAAGCTTTAGAAGATTTAGGTTGGGTATAAGTCAGGTATAAATCTTTCTAATTTAGTTACTTTCTGGAACGTAAATCTATATGGCTATTCTCTTCCAACTTATCGGTACATTAATCAAGTGGACTGCGATCGCTATTATCTACCTCACACCCGTTCTAGGTGTTTGGTTAGCATCTTCCCTAGCTGCTTACAATAACCGTTCTACTTCTTTAGCCGTACTAGCAGGGGTGTTTCTGTTTCCCATCTTACCTATGCTCTGGGAACTACGGGCACGAAGCAAGGGCAGTCGGAGCAAAGAACGCATTTTGACTTGGGGTGATCGCCTGACGCTCAGAACTCTTGTAATCAACTTTGTGGCGATCTCTGCCTTATTAGTATGGCAACCGCGTTTGAGTTTTGTAGCTCTCTCAACGCGAGGCGACTGGATGCTGGGTGATTTACAAGGACAACCTGCACAGTTAATTCGACAGAATTTATTCAAGCTGGCAAATGGTTTGGAAGGAATGTATCTCAGCTTCAATAAAAATCCTTTTGAACGTTACGATGACGGCAGTAGCAAAGTCCAACCACAGCCCCAAACCGACCGAGATCCTTTTGATAATTTAAAACAGCAAAATACTGCCAAACCACAGCCTGCTAATAATACCAATGGTTGGGCGTGGCAAGGTATGGGAATACATCCCGCAGTTGCCAATATGCCCAGCAGTGTAGAGACAAGCATTGCATCAGTTGCTCAGTATATTGTTAGTAAGGAATCAGATCCGGTACAGCGAATTAAGGCTCTTCATGATTACGTTGCAGATCGAATTGGATAGGATGCTGAATCTTATTTTGCAGGGCAATATCCACCACAAGATGCCGAAACTGTATTTAGAACCCGTAAGTCTGTGTGTGCCGGCTATGCAAAATTATTAGAAGCATTGGGTAAAGCGGCTGGAGAAGAAATCATTTATGTCGTAGGAGATGCACGGACTCAAACCAGCGACCTTAGCGGTCAAGGTCACGCGTGGAATGCAGCAAGAGTAAAAGGACAATGGTACTTAATTGATGCTACTTGGGATAGCGGTTATGTCGATCGCTCGTCAGGTTTTACAAAAAACTATCGTACTGAATACTTAATGCCGCCACCAGAAGTTATGGTGATTAGCCATTTTCCAAAAGATCCTGCTTGGCAGCTGTTATCAAATCCATTACCGCTTGGTGAGTTTTTGCGCCAGCCGATGATGAAACCAAAGTTTTTTGCTGATGGCTTGCAACTTGTCAGCCCTGTGCGGTCGCAGACGAATGTAGGTGATGAAGCAAAATTAGTTTTGGCAAATCCTAAGAATGTTTGGTTATTAGCCAGCTATAACTCAAAAGGTGGAGGCAACTCCCAATCTTGTGGTCACGCGGTACAAGGCGATCAAGTTACTTGTAAGCTCCCTGCTTCCGGTTCCTATGAAATGCGCTTATTTACCTCTACTGAAAGTCAGGGTGAATTCAATTATGTAGGGCAATTAGAGTTTAACAAGTCGTGATGATAAAAACTATGACTCTGCCTATAAAAAATATAACCATGTAAGCTCCATTCCTGTGTTAACGATAGCTTCAACTTGGGAATTATAAGAGGGTTAGCATTAGGCTGTAATTTATCAGTCCAATGCTACAAATTGCAAGATTATACAATCTGGCGATAAAGCAGAGATATATGCGATCGCTTCCTTAACATGACATTAAAGATAACTAAAAATGGTTCAGGGAATAGAGCATAAAGTCAAGGGTAATTCTATTGTCCCAGTCGGGGGAAAACTTCCGTATTACTTAGAATTGCAGACAAGTAGGCTATTAGATTTACTGGTCGTAATCGCTAAAAAAAATGATAATGATAAAAATTTAAGAACAAAAATTAATAAATATTTGTATTCAAAAATTAGACCTGGATACTATTTAGAGATTAACGAACATTTACACCTAGCTTATGCAGACCAGCGTGATGGACACGGTACTAAGCACTGGTGGCGATTATTTTTTGATAGTTATTACCAAGAACAAGTAGAGCAGTTCACTCGTGGAAGTGCCTTGGCTGTACCAGGAATAGATACACCACACAATGACATTGGACGAGAAGTTAAGACTGATGTAAACCCTCTGTATGAATGGGGGGGAATGTACTTTCGCTCTAAAGCTGAAATCAAAATTGCTGAAGAACTGGATAACAAAGGGGTCTTATTCTTTGCTAATGTACGGGGTCGAATTGGACGACAAGGTTCTCCTATATCTGATGCAAGTGGTTGGCTGACAGGACGCATTGAAGTTGATTTTTTGGTGTTTTATAAGGGCAAGTCCATGATATTAGAAGTAGATGGTAATCACCATCAAGAATCTTTACAAATAACCAGAGATTATGTGCGAGATAGGGTGCTATTGCGAGAAGGTATTCCTACAGTTAGGTTTGAGGCTAAAGAATGCTTTGAACAGCCAGAAAACGTTGTGATTGAGTTCCTGAATATGTTTTTGGTTTAGTTTATGAGTCAACACCCAATAATTCTGATTCCACAGGCAATTAAAGACGCACAATTATCACTACCACCAATAGACATTATATTCACAGAAACCAAACCTCAAAAGCCCGGAATAGCACCAAAGAAAGTAAATTACACGCTGACAGTAATAGCAACTATATTTGCTGTAATTATTGCTTTCATTGTTTCTCAGTCAATATCTATACCAAGCTGGTTGACTTTATTAATAGCAATGGGAGCGATCACAGGTAATGTCTGGTATCAATTCACATCTTATCCTAAACGTCTACAAAAACATCATCAGGAAGTTGCAAATTATCCTATTAAGTTAAAAGAATACGAAGATAAAAAACATTTCTATGAAGATGATGTGAAAAAACTTAGAAGTCCTGAGAAAGTAAAAGAATATCGCTTTAAGGAAGTACTAACTGTTTTAAGTCAAACTATACCTCATGATGGTAATAATCTTCAACCACCTATAGAAGGCCAAAATGAGAAGTTTTTTAAAGAGTACCTTAACCAACATTTTTCCCAAAATATTTACAAGAACTTACAGCTTATTATTCCTAACTACGAATACCCATACACCCCTGATTTTGCATACATCGACCAGGGGCTGAAGCTATATATTGACATTGAGCTAGATGAACCTTATGTTTATCACACAGGCGCACCCACGCACTACCTTGGAGCTTGGAAAGACAACAAGCGCAATAATTTTTTTAATAAAAAAGGCTGGGTTGTAGTTCGTTTCAGCGAGGAGCAAGTAATCTGCTATCCCCACAGTTGCTGCAAGACCATCGCCCAAGTTATCGCTCAAATTATAGGGGACACTTCGACACTAAATCAGTTTGATAACATCTCAGACTTAGAGCAACAACGACAGTGGACAGAACAGGAAGCTGTAGAAATGGCAGCAAACAAGAAGCGAGATAATTATCTATGTCAAAACAACATATCTAATAGCAATCCTGTTATTCTAATGACATCGCTGATTAAAACCAAGCAACAGGTTTCTCAACCATTGCCACCAAATAATATTACCTTGACTCGCACTCAGAGTCGTGGGGCTGCACGAGCAAGACATCGCGCTTTAAATTTATCTATTTCGCCACCAACAAAAAACACAACTTTATCTTCATTAGTAAGCTGTCCTTATTGCAGTGCAAAAGTTAAAACTACAAAACTTGAATTACATAAAACAAATAAATGTCCTAAACGACCATTGCTATAGGTGTGATAGCTCCTCTTCCTATATTTGAAAATTAAGTAATTCATTAGGTATAAAATAAATTAACCAATTTTGGTTCTTCGGTTACTTTTTGTTAAGCTTGAGATACGAATATTTTATTATTCCGTGGTAAGCGCAAAATTATTGATTCAATTAATACTATAAAACATAGTAACTTCTTAAAGTTGGCTACACATTGCGTCTTTTTGTCACTCAATGGCAACATAGCAAAAATGCCAGAGTAAATTCATTAGGTTTATACTGACAGTCAGTAACAAATAATTTACTGCTAGCAGAAACATAAATTTGTGACTGATAACAAACCAACTGATTACGCCGCAATTATCCGTGCCGCCAACCAAACGATTCCAGAACCCCCTGAATGGCTAAGTGCAGGTAAATATGTTTACTCACCGGAGTATGGAGTTGGGGAGGTAATGGCATTATTGGGCAGACGGTTGATTGTCAAGTTTGTAGAAGAGGTTAAGCCAACTCAGTTTGTCGATTGGGAAGAAGCGATCGCTTTGGGGTCAATTAAACCAAGTAACGCCAACTTAGTTTCTTCCACAACATTCCTTGAAGAGAACAACGCCGCAGTCACAACAACTGCGGAGCGCATTCAACAAATCCCCCAGGTAGTATTTCAGTCTGTAGCGCAAGAACTGATTGCAAGCATTAGGGCGATAGATATCAAAAATACTAACCAAGGGATAATTCACCCCCTACCGGGCGATTTACCACCTGCTTTACGTTTAGCGTTACAGAATAACGGTATCACCCAGATTTATTCTCACCAATTAGAAGCTCTAACAAAGTTACGTGCTGGGTTTGACTTGAGTCTCACTACGCCTACAGCAAGCGGAAAGACGCTGTGCTACAACCTGGCTATCCTGGAATCGTGTATTAAGGAACCGCAAACAACAGCACTATATATTTTCCCGCTTAAAGCATTAGCTCTTGACCAAATGCGAAAGTTACAATCGCTTGTCAAGGCAATGCCCAACAATCGTCTCAAACTCGCACTGATGACGGGAGATACTCCAGCTAATGAGCGACAACGTTTTTTTATCCCCAACCCCCCAAATATCTTGGCAGTCAGCCCTGACTTATTGCATTACTATCTTTATAATGTGCGCCGTCGGGATGATGGAGAAGGATGGCGACAGTTTTTAAGGCAGTTGCGCTACTGTGTAATTGATGAAAGCCATACCTATACTGGGGCTTTTGGCGCACACTTTGCTAATCTCATGCGCCGGCTCAGGTTAGCAGTTGATGCAGTTGGTGGTAATTCCCAAAGACTGCAATTTATTTGTTCTAGTGCCACGATCGGAAATCCTCAAGATATGGCATTGCGATTTAGCGGCAGAACCCATCAACCCCAAAGATTACACCTGATTGCGGATAGTGGCGCTCCCCATCAAGGGCGTACCTTATTATCTCTTGCTCCAAACAGTGCAGCTAATGTTGAAGCTACTAAAATTGTGATTTCCTGGTTGCAGCATAATCTCAGTGGGATTGTCTTTTGTAACTCTCGTGCAGCTGTCAAAGGTTTACTTGGGTTAATCCAACGAGAAACACAACGCATTGGATTAGGTTATTTAACCAGCAAGGTAGCAGTTTTCTATAGTTCCTTAACGGGCGATCGCCGTAGCGAGATTATTCAAAAACTCCAAGGTGGACAAATTAAGGTAATTATTTCAACTTCTTCCCTAGAAGCAGGAATCGATTTACCTGAACTAGACTGCTGTTTAATTCGGGGGTTTCCAGGTAGCTTGATGTCATTTTGGCAACGAGTTGGTCGAGCCGGACGCAAACAGCACGGGCTAGTGATTTATCTGCCATTAGGACAAAACCCGATTGATGTATACTACGCTCGACATAACCAAAAGTTACTATCAGGAGAAGTTGAATCTGCCGCATTTAACCCTGACTATCCAACCATTCTAGGTAAACATTTAGAATGTGGTTGCATTGAAAGTAGTTTAGCTTTAGGAGAACTGAATACTCGTTTTGGAAAAACAGCCGGTGCAGTGGCAGATTCTCTTTTACAACAAAATAAAATTTTCTTAAGTGGTAATGGAAAACTTTGGGGAAGAGGTTATCCTCATAAAGAAATTAATATCCGAAGCAGCACTCAAAGGTCAATTTCTCTAATTAACAAACATACGGGCGAAATTCTAGAAAGTATGTCGCTGCCGTTAGCCCATCGAGAAGTATTTCCCGAAGCAATATATATGGTGCAAGATGAGAGCGGGCAATTAATAGCATACCGTAGCGAAAGCCTAAATTCCGACAAAGGAGAAGCAATACTAACTTTTGTAGGAAAAGATACAGATTTATTTACTGAAGCGGAGTCAGAATTAGATATTCAACCACTTTCTACCTTGGCAGAATCTAAAATCATCCCTACTAATATTAAAGATGCTCGGTTACGTTTAACTCTTGTCTGGGGAGAAATTACGAATTCTGTTATTGGTTATAGATTGATGAAGCGTACCTACGGAATGACTTGTAAAAACCAACGTTGCGCTAATTATAAAAAATCACTTGAAGGAAAAAGTTGTTCATTGTGTAAGCAGGCACTGAATGCAGCAGAAGTAACAAAACTTCAAAAAGAAATAGCCTTTTCAGAGCCATACGTTACAAAATACCAAGCGCCTTGCGTAATAGTAGAGTTAAATGAGCCGTTGCAAAAAGCTCTGCAAATAACTGTCAATAAATACAAACAAGAAATTATGACCAACAATGGAGGTGAGATTCCAGAACTTTATCAATCCTTGTGGAGTAGCAGTGCTGAAGTGACGGCACTGCATAGTATCCAGCACCAGATAGTTAAAGCTGTGCCTTTGGTAGTTTTATCTTCCAGTTTGGATGTAGATGAATTGGCCATACAAAAAGAAAGCAGGAACATTGGTTACTTTTTTGACACCTGTGAAGGTGGAAATGGGGCAGCAGAAGCTATTTTCTCCGACTTCACAAAATTTGCTGCTGCATCTTATGCTTTAGCAGCCGAATGTGATTGTGAAGCTGGTTGTCCAAGATGCCTACATTCAACGGCTTGCCCACAGCATAATGAACCATTGCATAAAGATGTGGGTTTGTTTTTCTTGGATGCAATTAGTTCAGCGAAGCAGAATACTTAAAACCTATGTTGAAATAAGCACACCAGTAAAGTTAAAAAAATAACATAGACAAATTGCTGGCACAGGTAAATGATTCACCATTGGCTAAGGTTAAGAATCCAGTTTCTACCGTGCAATATAAAACTGCCCTAGACGAAAGCTAGAGCAGTTTTTGATAGAAGTAAATTATATAGAGAACAATTAATGTTGTCCCCAGTTTATCCATAGTAAATACTGTTATATAATACTCTTCACCTCAAGTTGCCTACTTTACGCAAAAAACGAATAATCTTGAAGTTGGCATTACAAAGGATAGAGGTCAGCATTAGCTAGGGTATTACAAACGGCAACTGTGATTTTGAACAGATGCCAAGGCTGCAAGATTTATGAACTTGAAGTTAGGGGTGGGAATTGATTAAAAGGACGAGTGATATCCCCGTCCCGTAACAAAATCAGTTAATTATCTCAATGTCATCAACGCTTGTGATAATTTCGCATGGCTTTATGGATTTTCTTGGAGCATTCTTTCTCATCTAATTGCGCCCGTTGGTCTTGTTTGCGAACAAGATAGTTAAGTTCTTTTTGCAATTTCTGGTAGCTGAGAAATCTGAAAAAATCAAGTTCTCCCTCAAGTAATGCTTGTTGCACTGCACAGCCAGGTTCGTTGTTGTGTTGGCAATTACGAAAACGGCATTCTGTGGCTAAGGTTTTAATGTCTGCAAAGGTTTCTTGTAAGCTTTCACCACCTGCCCAAATTTGAATTTCTCGCATTCCTGGAGTGTCAATGATTAAGCCGCCTGTTGGTAGTAATATCAATTCTCGATTTGTAGTCGTATGACGACCTTGATCATCACCTCGACGCACTGGTTGCACAGCTTGTACTGATGCACCTTTTAGTTGGTTGGTGATAGTAGATTTACCCACACCAGAAGACCCCAACAAAGCAACTGTTTGTCCTGGCTGGAGGTATGATTTCAAGACATCCAGCCCTTGCTCAGTGCTGGCACTCAATACTAAAATTGGTACTCCTTGGGCAACAGCTTCAACTTTTGAGACATTATCTTCTAAAGAATTGCACAGGTCGGCTTTATTTAAAACGATGACTGGATTTGCACCACTATTGTTTGCCAAAATCAGATAGCGTTCAATTCTTCTGAGATTAAAGTCGCCATCAAGTCCACAAACCAAGAACACGGTGTCAATGTTAGCTGCAACAATTTGTTCTTCGGTTTTACTACCAGCGATTTTTCGTGAAAACTTGCTTTTTCTCGGCAAAATTCCATGAATGTTAGTGTGTCCTTCTTCTGGCACCTGAATGATAACCCAGTCCCCAACAGCAGGAAAGTCTTGCCCAAGAATTGCTTGATGTCGCAGTTTCCCTGTAACTTCTGCTGTTAGTTCCCCCTGTTGACCATAAACGATGTAAGTATTTCTGTGTTCAATAGCAACCCTAGCAACGCTAAAACCTTGTTGGCTATAGGGTGTAAAACTGCGAGTAAAAAAGTCACTCCAGCCTAAAAAATTCAAATTCATTGATGTTTCCTCGATGTGTGCTGCTTTTCTCACAGACAAGGCGCACAGAGGCAGACACTTTTGTAGATGAATTTCTTAGTGTCTGTAAATTCGAGTATCATTCCTGTAAACGGAGGATTTAACGAAAATCTCTGCGCCTTGAGTTGGTTGAGTTTTTGAAGGGAACCCGGACAGCTAGTAATTGAGTCATCATTCTTCCTACCTTATGTATTACAAAAATAATCTACATTACTACATTATCTCATTTTGGCAGAACTGGCATCAAATACTGTGATGGCTTGATAGTACCTCAGTAGATTGCTTACTAGGCAATATATTTTTTGAGCAAGTCATCATTGCTCAAATGGTGGGCATCAAGAAGATTAGTGGACAGAATAGACTGCCCGGCTCGTTATTTTTGAGTGGGGCATCCGCGACTTTGAGCAAATGGCTTGACGGCTTACAGGATATGGTTGTTGGAGATGGAGAAAGTAGCGTAGGCGCAGCCCGTCGTAGACATCGCTAGACGGAGCGTAGTCATCGCCTCCTCAATTGATTCTCACGAGTGATTACCAAAAGTGCTGCTGATGTGGGCTATTGGAGTGATGAGTGGGGTGTTGGTGGGAAATCTGGCGCGAAGATTCGGTTGGGTAGTTTTTGTGTTAGAAAAACTACTGGCTTTGACATTTTTGTAAGGCGGGTTTTTGGGAGTTGCGATCGCTAGGGGGATTAATTTATGGCACTGTTGGATGGAACGATTGCACAATTCAACTGCCGAATTGCGTGATTTTGGACAATATCAGTTATATTCTTAACCCAAAGCGAAAAACAGTTACAAAAAAGATAGATATGACATGAGTAGCAAAACATCCAAGGTCGGGGTCATTGGTGCGGGGAATGTGAGTGCAGACGTAGCAAATGCTTTAGTGCTACTCCGTAAATGTGTAAGAGTCGTCCTTTTTGACCGAACATTATCAAAAGCTGAGGGACAAGCATGGGATATTGAAGACAGCATTCCCTTACTTCAAGAAACTAATACCTTCAAAGTCCCCTTAAATCACTTAGAAATTACACTTATTCAGAAATTGCAAAATATGTTGAGATGTAATTTGTGGCTGTTCAATTTGAGGGGTATGACCACAATTTTTCAGTTTTATTAATTGAGAATTGGCAATGGAGCGCTGAAATTTTTCTGTATCTTCAAGTGGGAGCATATCATCAGCTTCTCCCCATAAAATCAGTGTTGGTTTTTCAACTTTGGCAATTCTATCTGCCAAGTTGCTATAACCTCCAGTTTTGACATAATCAATCATAGCATCATGCCAAAGCGGCATTTCTTGATGTAGCATGGCGCACTGAATTGCCAAAAGTATTTTGGTATCTAAATTAGGTAACTTACTACATAAATTTAATGCCCAAATGTGGCGTTGACGTAGATATTCTACAGCCAAAAAGTCAAAAGGCGGAAACAAGTATTTGGTAAAAACGGGAGAATTAGTGTAACCTAAACTATTAATCAATATTACTGATTTTACAACTTGAGGGTAAGTGAGAGTAAAATCAATAGCAGTTGCACCTCCCATTGATGCACCTACTAGTATTATCGGCCTGTTGATTAAAGTTTTCCAAAAATCGTAAAGGTGAATTTGGATTGTAGTTGGGCTGTAATTTATTTCTTTTTGCCTTTGTGTAAAGCCAAAACCTAACAAATCTACTGCCCATGTTTCATTTTGAGTAGCAAGTAATGGCAACAGAAGACGGAACTCTAGAATGGAACTGTCGAAGCCGTGTAGTAGCAGAATTGGTGTTACCCCACTACCTTTTTTCATATAAGTTGTGAGGATTGGGTGTTGGCTCAGGGAGGTTGCAAGGGAAATTCTTTCAATACTTTGGACGAAAGCGATCGTCTCTGGGTCTTTAAGTTGATTAACTTGTGATGGCAGAAAAGTAGTAAACATTAGAGCAATCTAATAAGGCGTTTTGAAAGCGATAGATTATTTAACTGCAAGAAGAAATTACACATTAATTTCTTCTTGCTTGTCAGCTTTACTCCTGCGAGTCAGTAACCTTTTGTTGATATTCTTTGTACTCTCTGTCTTTATGCTGCCAGTATTTTTCAACTGTTACTTTAGCAGCGATCGCATTGTTGTATTCATCTCCACCTTGGCTTAATAATCGCTGTTTGGTTAGCTTTCGTAAGTCAGAAACAACTTTGCCATTAACTTTACGCGTCTTTGACCAATCTAAAATTGGTTGTGGATAATAACTATTGTTAATGTATTTCCCCTGTTCAATTTCTGGTAAACTATAGCCCCGCAGTTCCGGTATCCAGTGGTAAATAAAGTCTCCTTGAGGGTCTTTTTCGGCAATATTCTTCGACGGATTATATATGCGGAAAGTATCGCTGAGGGGATTAGTTGCACCAGCCTGCATCTGCCACTGCCAATTATCAATTGCTAAATCTCCATCTACTAAATAGTTCATGTAGTGTTTAGCGCCGTGATGCCAGGAAATACCACAGTTGATAGTTAAAAACGTGGCACACATTGCCCTCATCCGAAAGTTCATCCAGCCGATCGTTTGAAGTTGCCGCATACTTGCGTCAACTAAAGGGAAACCTGTCATTCCTTCAAGCCAAGCCTGGAATAATTCTTGTTTTGCAGGTGATAATTCTGATGGTGTATACAAACTATCAAATTCCGGGTAACGGTTAGTATAAGCAATTTCTGGATGAAAATAGAGTCTTTGAGTGAAACTATCATGCCAGCGTAAACGGTCTCGAAATGCTTTGAGGGAGAATTCTGCCTTGGGTTGAGTTTTTAATTCTTCTGCTAAGGCTTTAGTGCTTTGGTAAACAGTGCGAGTTGAAATAGTCCCAAAAGTCAGGTGTGGTGATAAATGAGATGTAGCACCAAGCTGTGAGAGCATTGGGCGAGAAAGTTTCCAATGGTATCCGTAATATCTTTTTTTGAGAAATGAGTCTAGTTTAGCTTGTGCTTGTGTTTCGCCCCCTGGAAAGTAAACTTTCTCTACTGCCCAAAAGCGATGGTATTTTTGTTTGAGTTCTAAAAATGTTAACTCTGGTAGATTAAGTGTAATTTGAGGCGTATTAATAGTTGCTGGCGCTTGATATTGGGATTGTCTTTGATAGGTATAATATTCGTTAAACCACTGGTCACGTTGCTCTGCTGATTGCAGAAAGTTGTTTAGTCCAATGTAGTAGTCGAGGTTCAGCTGCTTATAAAAATCAACTATAGTTTTATCCCGGCTGATACCATACTCTACTTGCACATCACGGTTAAAGAAAAGTTTAGGTTTATACCCTTGCTCAGTTAACTGCTTAGTCAACTCTTGCACAATGTTTGTAGAATTACCTTCAAATAAGTACAGCCGACTACCTAACTTTTGAAGATTAAAATTGAGGTTTTCCAAAGACTCAAATAAGAACCGAACTCTCTTCTTTCCCACATCAGCCCAGGTATAAAACCAAGGGTCAATGATAAAGAATGGCAAAACTCCTGCACCGTCAGCAGTTGCTATTGTGACAATTTCGTTATCAGTTAATCGTAAATCTCGACGGAACCATAGAAGGTGCATAGTTTAATCTACCATCACTACAATACATTTGTACCAATATTTTCTTTTGCTGTCGAAGTTGAGTGTCCATAGCCATTTGTAATTTATCCTCACTTATTGAGGAACTGGGTGCGTACAAGCCGCAGCGAAAGCGGATCAATTTGGCTTGCGTCATAGTAGTTTGGTGTCATGTCAAACAGTGTCACCTGAAGAGGTGGTTTACTCTCTCTCTCCTTCTGCTAATAATCCAAAATCTGAAATTTCCAATCCACCAAAGCATCCCGGCTCATCACCAGTATTTCTGCTCTAGGTGCGCGGATGGGGGTCACATCTGAGAATAGGTTTAGCTGATGAAGGTTCCACGGATATTATGGAAAGTGTGCCGACTAGCTCTGTATTGATTAGGAATTGACATAGCGAGTGAAGTATTTAAATTATATTCCGGATCAGGCTGATTCAAGTGAGTTTATGTATAAAAAAGAGAACTACATTCCCAGATGAGTAACCAAATTACCGCCTTAGAATCCTGTTGGCATATTTCTCCTGAGTGGGATCAGACCATGCCTCCCCTAGCAGTGAAAATGTTAGAAAAAGTTTTGTTGTCAATCTCAGACTTGTCAGGCTACTGCTGTGGAGTTCAGTGGGAAAGACACGAATGGATTTATGCAATTGTTTGCCAGAGTGAAACTCTCTACTTAGCTGAACAAGAATTTCATAGAACAAATCTACTAGAAAAGTCCACTGTTTCTACTCCAGCTTTTAAATTGGGGGATATAGTTGAGGTTGATTTCGGTGAACAGCCGACACGCCGTATTATTCAAGGAATTTTTAGCCTCAAAGATAATTGGCTTTATGGGGTAGAGTGGCGCTCCCCAATTTTAGAAGAAGTGTTTGCCCAAAGTAGAATAATATGGCTTGCTGATGTTGATTTAGTCAATGTGGGTGTATGATTATCGTTACTTGGAACTAATGAGCAATGCCACAGTGTATTAGCAACTTGGGTTATTGGTCTAACATTAAACTTATTGAACTTTTTGAATAACACTCCGGTGGATAGAAGAGACAATTAACAGAGTATGCAACATTAAAAAAAGAAATTTATCAAGAAAAGACAAAATCTGTAGACTAGCCGTTCAAAACTTGAAAGACAATTGATTCAATTTGGGTGATGGTATGCAGCAAGATAATGACAACCTATGAGCAAACGAGTAATTATAGTTGGGGCTGGGTTGGCAGGACTTACAGCTGCTTATGAACTGGTTCGTGCTGGGTTTGATGTGCAAGTGTTTGAAGCCCGCGAACGAGTTGGAGGGCGAGTCCAAACAGTCTTTTTTGGAGCAGAACAGCATGGCGAATTGGGTGCAGAGTTTGTCGATGATAACCATACAGCATTGATATCTTATGCCAGTCAATTCAACCTCATACTTGAGCCTGCCTTTAAGTATCCAGATGACCTGTGCTATTACATTGATGGTAATTTCTTTACTCAAAAAACGCTCTTGTCTCAACAGCAAGATTCTTTAAATGATGTATATCAGAAGTTAGACCAATTATTAGAACAGCTTGCCGATCCTGCCCAAACATTAGCCCAGTGGCTGGCTGCACAACATTCCATTGATCCCTTTGCCTGCAAAGTTGTTCGTCAGCAATCCTATGGAATGTATGCTGCCGATCCGGAGGCGATTGGAGTTGGCTTTTTTGCTTACAGTGGAACTTCGGGCGATCGCAATTTGCGAATTCGAGGTGGCAGTAGTCAACTTGCAATATCATTTGCTCACTTTTTGGGCGAGCGCATCCATCTTAATACCCCAGTTGTGCGGATTGGGCAGCAAGAACAAACTGTTGTCGTGACTTTAAAAACGGTTCAGGGAAAGGTTGAAGTATTTGCCGACTGGATTGTTGTCACAATTCCCTGGAGTGTTTTGCGCCATTTGTCTATTGAAGTTTCGCTTACAGAGGCACAACGAGAGGCGATTGCTCACTTGCCCTATGGGATATCGGTTAAGACTTTACTTCAGTACTCCAACCGTTTCTGGCAGCAATCCAGTTGGGGGTTAGTCGTGGGAGAAACACCTTATCAAACGGTCTGGGAATCTACCGTAACTCAGACAGGTGAAGCGGGAATTCTTGGTTGTACAAGCAGTGGGACACCTAGCCGAAATGTTGCTGGACACTCCGTTGAGTTAGCACAACAAACAGTATCCACGCTTAAGCCAAATGCTCCCAAAGCACTTGCAACTGCAACTCATGACTGGAGTGCTGATCCTTGGTCACAGGGATCTTACTGCTATTTCGTTCCTAGAGACTTGAAAAGCTGGCGCTCTGACTTACCTTACTCTGCCGGAGGAGTCATTTTTACAGGAGAACATACCGCTCCCGTTGAATATTGTGGCTATATGGAGGGAGCAATTCGCAGTGGACAACGAGCAGCAAAGCAAATTTTGGTTAAGAACTGATCCTCTTGTCACACAAGCATATCGTCAACCTGTTTTGCCTGTTCATAAGCGGCGTTGATTATGGTCATTTGCTCATCAGAACCGCCGTTATCTGGATGATGTTGTCTTGCCAGCTTTCTGTATGCTTCCTTTACTTCATCTTCGGTTGTACGGGGACTAACACCAAGTACATCCCACCATTTTTTCTCTTGCTGTGGTGGTAGTGCTTGATACCCCGCGAATGCTTGCTCAACACTCCCCATTCCCCAGCGCTCGATTCCGCACATAGCTGCAATGTGCAAGCCAATTGCTCTGAGATTATGCCTTACTTTTAGCCAGCGATTGCAACACAGCACATAGTTTTTATCTTTGATTTTGAAATAAACAGCAACGCCTGGATCGTCTGGTTCTTTGGGCCTTGCATAAGGGAAACCGTCTTGGCGCGTTGGTACATTGCTAGAAATTATGATGTTCTTTGCTCCCAACAGCCGAAGCTCCTTAAGTAGGGGAGCAATGCTCCAAAGTGAGGTGCTAAAACCAAGAACGAAAATAGGTATTTTGGGATGCGATCGCAACCAAATAAACCTGGTTTTATTGAGAATATGACGATGTAGTTGATAATCAAACCCCGACCTCACTTTGGAGCATTGCTCCCGTTAAGTAGGTCATTTCGTGCAGTTGAGAAATTTACCTCAAATCGTGCCGCTTCTTGTTTGTGCTGCGGTGTTCTGGGGTAGATGGTTGTCCAAGTCAGGGGATATGAGATGTTTTGAGTCATTTATTATTTTGATCCTCCCAATCACTAATCCTCTACTCAAGTCTGAGAAATAGCAACTATAGCTGAGGTGCGTCACAAGAGGCAGGGGAGCGGGGAGCGGGGAGTAGGGGGAGGATTGGAAGAAGCTTGTACTCCCACCAATCGAGAACGCTCTCTTATGGGCGGGGCTTGATACCCATGTTCCGCTCCGCTTCACGGCTTCGGGACTTTCTATTGCTCCCCCTGCTCCCTGCCCCCTGCCCCTCCGCCTCTTCGGTCACCAAACAGCCCGACTTCGGTATTGCTTGCCTTGCTGCCAATTTTCAAGCGAGGAAATTTCAGGCAGGCTCACGTTCTGGTTCCTCATTGACTTGCTCTGCAAGACTCGTGGTTTATATGCGTCGCTCTTTTTGGGATGTAAGCTAAAAGTACAAAAGATATGAGTGAACATCCTATGCAGCAGTCCACAAAAGGCAATTACAGGGATTTTTGGCGACAGCTTGTTACGTTGGCTGCAATCTTTGGTGCTTTCGTTATCAACGTAGTATCGAACATTTTTCCGCTCAATGGACTCAGTATCGGGGAAATTTCCAATACTTTGTTTAAAAATGTCCTGGTTATCCCTGCTAATTACGCCTTTGCTATTTGGGGGCTGATTTACCTTGGGTTGTTTGCTTTTGGGGTATACCAAGCTCTACCTGACCAACGAGATGACCCTGATTTACGTCAGACAGGTTATCTGTTAGTGATTGCCTGTGTTGCTCAAAGTATTTGGGTGTATCTGTTTTTGTCTCGGCTTTTTGCTCTTTCTGTAATTGCAATGCTTTTGATTCTGTTGCCCCTAATTGGTGTTTATGTGCAGTTAGAAATTGGCAATAAGCGTGTACCTCGGCTCAAGAAATGGTGTATTCACTTTCCGATCAGCATTTATCTGGGCTGGATTAGCGTGGCGACCATTGTCAACGTAGCGTGTGCCTTGTATTTTCACGCGTGGAACGGTTGGGGGATTTCTGCCGTAACATGGACTCTGATCATGGTATTGATAGCAACAGCAGTTGCAGCATTTATTGTCATCCAGCGTCGAGACATCGCTTATACAGGAGTAATACTTTGGGCATTGGTGGCGATCGCACTCAAGCACTCTGATAATTCAATGCTCAGAAATGCCGCGTTGGTTTTGGCAATTGTCTTAGTTTTGACAGCTACGATTAACAGCTTACGCCCCCAACAAGAACATATTTAAGTGCAATGGCGTACCCGCCCACTGTAGGCTCACGCCCAAAAATTAACATTCATTGATGATGTCCTCACTAGCATTGTACTAGCGTAATACACTGAAAGTAAGAAGTCGGATAGTTGACTGTGGAATTATCAACACTACAAGGACAACCAGCAAGCATTCTCGGTTTGGCAGGGCAATCGATAGACGCTGCAACTGTTTTGTTGGCATTTGAAGCGGGAATCAATTACTTTTTCTTTTACAATTTAGAATCTGAAAACTTTTTGAGTGGCTTAAAATCTCTGTTGGTTACAAAGCATCAGCAGGTCTTGGTGGCAACGGGGAGTGAAAATCGGGATATAAGCTCTTTACGCCTTTACCTCGACTCTGTGCGCCATCGCCTAGATGTCGAGCAGGTGGATGTATTTTTTATTGAATATGTTTCGCCTGCTGACGACATAACCCAGGTTCAGGTGTTGCTTGATGAACTTTATTCGTGGAAAGATTTTGGACTTGTGCGCTACGTGGGAGTTACCACACACAACCGAGCCATAGCTTTAGAAATGATAGAACGCCATCAGTGTGATGTGTTGATGCACCGCTACAATATGGCACATCGTCAGGCAGAAGAAGATGTTTTACCTGCTGCTCAAAAAGCTGGTATTCCCGTGGTGGCATTCACTTGCACGCGCTGGGGAACATTGCTCAAAGGTGATCACAACTGGCACGGAAAGTTACCTACCGCAGCAGACTGTTATCGCTATGCGCTAAAGCATCCAGGGGTGCGTCTGGCGCTCACCGCCCCCAAAACTAGGCAGCAATTAGAAGAAAATCTTGCTGTTCTACACGCGCCCAAAATTGAAGCCCAAAAAATAGCTAAATGGCACTCATACGGGAACTTAATTTATGGAACTGGGCAAGATGCGTTTGATACTCAATGGGTTTGAGAGGTGGAATGGTTGAGGGGAGCGATCGCATAACACGAAACCACATTGGGATTTGACTGGGATGCAGACCTTTTTCAAGCCTTCGCGCAGAGCGCGTCTCGTAGAGAGGAAATTTGGCTCAGTAGCTGTTGCTCAGTCCGCCGCACTTTGACATGATCCATCTGTGAGATAAGCTACGTAATAGATGCTTGAATATAGAAATCAAACAAAAAACCAATTATACCTATGTCGAAGATTGAAAACTTAGGAGTAGTGTAGAGGAATATTTGGATGGATTGGCAGCAGGCAGTGACGTTCTGGAGTTGAAGCGGTTAGAAGCAAGGGGAATTCCTACGAACCTGGCTTTGGAAGTGATGGTGATTATACCAAAGGTAATTGATGGCACGGCTACTCCGTCGATAAGTTGTCCGAGGGCTAATGATTAAAAGCCAGTCTTGTCCTTAACTTATCTCCTCCAACATAGCTAAATGCTTACTCAAAGGAGCCAGGGTATTAGCAACAATCATCCCACTAGCGACGACGGCGGGTAAACCGATGCCGGGGAATGTGGAGTCACCGCAGCACATCAATCCCGCTAAAGGTGTACCGTGACCAGGAAATAAACCTTTAGCGGCAGAAATTGCCGGGCCATAGGAACCATGATGGCGGCCTAAAAAACGTTCGTGGGTGAGGGGTGTACCAACCAGGGTGATTTCGCAACGGGTGCGGATATCGCTGATGATTCGTTCTAAAGCTTGCCACATCACCTCGGCGCGCGATCGCTTTTGTTGCTCATATTCCTGGCTTCTCCTATCTAGCCCTTGCCAAAGTGCGTAGGGTTCATTACCGGGAGTGTAAACGTGAATTACGTGTTTACTTGGGGGTGCAAGGGATGGGTCAAGAATTGAGGGTATTGATACCACCACAACATTTTGCGGTGCAGTAATGCCCAATTGCCAATCATTAACCACAATATAATGACAAGCTAAATCTGCTGGTAAACCTTGAGCATCAATACCAAGATGCAAGTGCATAAAACTATCACACTCTGGTATGGCTTGGCGTTGACTACGGAATTTGTTTGGTACTGCTCCTTCTGGTAATAGTTTTAACGTATCCCATACCGAAGCATTAGAAACAACTGCTCGCCGCGCTCGAATTTCTTGCCCATTTCGCAGTTTGACACCTACTGCCCGTTTACCTTGTACCAAAACTTGCTCAACATGAGAGCCTAACATTAATTTCCCGCCATGTTTTTCTAGTCCTTGCACCAGTGCATTGACTAAAGCAGCACTACCACCAACAGGGTAATCTAACGTTACTCCTGGTTTGTACCACTCCGCAAACATAAATGCGACTTCCGCGGCGTTAGTTCCTGATGCTGGTAGTCCAGAAAGGAGAAAACACAACAAGTTCAACCAGTTAATAATAAAGGGGTCATAGACAACACCATTCACGATCCGGTCAAAAGACCCCGTTAACTTAAGAATATTGGCAGTATGTTTAGCTAACGATGGAGCAAATTTACTGATAGTTAAAGCTGCACCTATATCTAAACGTAATGCAGATGCAGGGAGAGCGCTCGCAGCTGCGGCTAGTGGTGTCATCACCGCTTGCAAGCGTCGCCATTGGGACACTGCATCTTCACCTCGCAGCCTTGCCAGCACTTCACAAAACTGTTCTGCACCCACAGATGTATCAAAATCACCTTCTGGTAGCCGACAACCCCAAGTATCATAAGTTACACACGGCAAATCCACACCAATTACATCTAGCACTTGTCGTAAAGGGTTAACCGAAGGAGTGTAAGACAACCCAGAGTAAAGAGAAGGGCCACTATCAAACTTAAATCCTTGACGTTCAAAACTGTGCGCCGCTCCACCAGCAATTGTATGACTCTCACAAACAGTCACATCAAAGCCATATCGCGCCAAAACAGCAGCACAACTCAACCCCCCTATACCACTACCAATTACAACTACATCTTTTTGGTTCATAGTCATTAGTTATTAGTGCGTAGTCTATAGTTATTGTGCCAAGTTTTTCACTCTCAATAACTGAGGAGAAAGCAGATTCTCTAATATTTGGGTTTGCTGTGTCATTTTTCAAAGCGGGAATTTTGTTAGTGGGACTTAGACAAAAAGTAGCCAGAAAAAAGCCTCAAATTTATATACAGAGAGACTTTGACATCGTTTTGTCTAGTCTCTTGATATATCTGGGTTTTAAGCATTTTTGAGCATTTAGTGTATTTTTCTTGCCCTGTATGGGTTTGAGGATTGTTTGTGCCTCAAAAATGTTTAAGTCCCGATAAATGCCTAGCTTGTCGCCTTCGGCATCGCTCAAAATTATTGCTACTGACGATCGCTCTTTGGGGGTGCAACTTTGACTCTAAGAATTTGGACTATGGGCGTGTAGGCGATCTCCTCCGGCAGGCGCTCCGCACCATCGCACCTCCCCTACTTCTCCCCTATCTTTGAGTAAATCTGTAGTTGGGCTTGTAGATAAAAGTATTAATCTTGGAAATCTCTAGTTAAAATCTTACATTTTAAGTAATATGATATACAAAAATTTATTGTGGATATTACCAGTTGCTTCTACACTAAACTTTTTAGTTGCTATACCAGAGGCGCAAGCCAACTGTCCTGGTTCTGTTCAGCCGCTTGAGGAAGTGCAACCGCAAGTGCAGCAACATTGGGATGAATTACAGCGCCAAAAAACTTACCCTTGGGGCACAACAAAAGTGTATGAACGCTTAATTGGCGATCGCATTACCCTAGCTGCAAGTTTCGATCAGCTGCGTGGTTCACACAAACAGGAAGCCCTCAACTTGCTACGACTCGGCAATTACTTACATAGCGTTTATGCCAGTGATGGCCGCTTGCTTTCGGCGGTGTATGACGCTTGTACGCGGTTTGATATGTTAACAGAGAAGGCACGCTATAGCTGGTTTTACAACAGTGTTGGGCGATGGCTACCCTCCAACTTGCCTCGTGAAGCTCTGCGGAATGCTGGCCGTCCATCTTGGCGACAGGTGCGTGTACCCATTAGCGAGGCGCAAGAGCGATCAATCCGCAATTTGTTCTGGAATAGAATGGGCTACACTCAAGCGAACAATGGTATGTGGATTGGCTGGGTTCCAGAACACGGTTATTTTGAAATTAATGTACCCAATGGCTACAACATCAAGCAATTGGGGCAATTTTGGCGTTCGGCTCCACGTAACTATCGCTACATCGTACTATCAACTGACGGTTCATTAGTATTTGATGCTAACTTTGATTGACTATCATCATGTATCAGAGCGTCATTCCGTAGAAAATCTAAATGTTTGTCCAAAACGCTCATAATTACCACTTTCAGTAAACCAAAAAGTTTTTTAGAAGCTTTACCAAGCAAACATTTCAGCCAAAGTCAGAGATATCACAAAACAACGTTTTGTTGAGCATTTCAGACGATCACCCTAGTCATCTTCAAGCGATCGCTCTAAGATCCCTCTAAAACCAATGGTCAATACTCCTGATTAACGATGGCTGAAACCCTTGTTTTTTCGTTGGCTTTTAAAAGTTTGTGGTTTACTGACTTTATTTGTAGTTTTAACTGAGTTGATAGTCTGTGCGATGGCGTACCCGCCCACCGAAAGCGATCGCTCCTCTACCTCGTTTAATTTTTCGTCGCTTGTATTTTCTAGGAGCGATCGCGCAGCGTTTCCAAGAGTTGCCCGTCGCAGACATGGCACGTCTAACAAAACAATAGCGCCCACCTAACTCTCTTGATTTTTCATCTCGAAAACAACTTATGAGTGAATTTAATTGGGCGGATATGTTTAAGATGAACTGAAATTTATTTAAGCGATCGCTGACGGTTCATTCGGTAAGCAATCAGAAAATCACTGATCTACCAACAGGTTGTCCCCAGTTCTATTCCAGTTTTGATCGCTCTTCTTGATGATTCGCTGTAACACCTGCCTTAGAACACTGGGATGGAAAAATACACTGGGAGGTTTAAGTAGGTGCATCACTTCTAAGAAAAGCTTGTGGATGTCAGGGCTTTGGGCAGCCAGCAGCAACACTTGATCTAGATAGTACTGCATGAGTTGCGTCATCCAATTGGGTCGTCCGCCCACAGTAGTATGCCAGCGAAAATCTTCACCTGTTGCCATTAGCCAAGGGACTGCAATTATTTTGCTAAGTTGCTTTTGAAAGCTTTGAGATAGCCCGACTAAATTTCCATCAGCATGGCGAGATAATTGCTTATTCAAAGACTCATCTAACGTCAATGCACCTAGAGCCGCAGTAGTCATGCCTTGTCCATAGACGGGATTGAAAGCACAAACAGCATCACCTATTACCACAAACCCTGACGGCAATCTCGACAGTTTTTCATAGTGAAGCCACCTATTTTCCGTGCGGTGATAGGCTCTCACAGGCGAAATGGCTTGAGCATCTTTAATTACTTCGTAGATAATTGGATTGCGTAAGCTACGAGCAAAGTCTAAAAACCCAGCTTCGTCAGTTGGTGGATAATCTCGACCAATTCCAGCAAGTGTAACTATCCAACAATTTCCTTCGATTGCAGACATTACACCACCGCGTGTGCCTGGGGCTTTTGCCGTTACCAATGCACCCTGCCAATCAGCCGGAAAGTTTTCTCTCAGTTGATATAAGCGACTAGCATAGCCCAAAAAGGAATTAATCACAGTTTCTTTTGGCGGTGTATAACCCATTGCTTCTAACCACCCAGGAGCGAGAGAATTACGTCCGCTAGCATCTACTACTAAATCAGCAGTGAAATCTGTTTGTTTGGGAGAGTTATCTTGCCTCTGATCAAATTTTCGGCGTACCTGCACACCCGTGACCTGAGTTTTGTTGGGGTTAGACAGCAATCCAGTAACAATTGTTGCTTGTACAAATACAACACGGTTATTCGTAGCTAAACGACGGCGGATAATCCATTCGAGTAAGTTCCGACTTAAATTGTAGAAGTTCAAATCGGAATTAAAGCGGGGTGTCCATCCTCCTAAGCCATACCACAGGTAATCAGCACTAGCGTTAATGGCGACTGCGCCGGATGCCGCTAATTCAGTCTGGATACCTGGAAAAAGCTGTTCTAAGATATCCAAACCCCGTTTGAGTAAGACGTGGAGATGATGAGCTTGGGGTACACCAGGACGCTGTTCTGGTTGAGCGCTCAAATGATCGCGTTCGATAATTGTTACCCGGTTAAAGTATTTAGTCAGCACTTGCGCTGCTAGCAGTCCAGCGATACTTCCCCCAATGACAAGAGCGTGGCGTTCGTTTGGTTGGGTCATAGTTGAATTGAACATCTGATATCCATGAATCCATAGTTACAGACTCTCATCTGAACATACAAGGCATCACCGTGCCATACTTGCTTGATAGTGGTGCGATGGCGTAGCCGCCTAATTCAAGTGCATCGCCAATCAATGGTCTAACAAAGTTCAAGCCCTGCCCCGATTCTCTAATTAGGTTTAACCACTGGAGGACGAAGGGATAAATCCGCCAAAACCCCCATTAGGACGCTTATGGAGAGTAAGATTGGCAATCAATCTTACCCAAATTCCTAGCCAAGGAAATGCCCAAATCTTCAGAGGTTGAATAGGACGCGGGTCAGATAAAGGCTTGTAACTGAGTGAGAGCTTGGCTTTTTGCCAAGTATTTAATATATAAGTCAAATCGCTAGCAAATTTGCGATCCGATTGGCGAACAACAATCACACTATTAATACGTTGTTCAGTGAAAAAATTTACACTAGGAAAATCTGTAATAAAAACTACAGAACGATTGTCAAATAAATTTTCTGGAACAATACGAAAAGCTAAAGAATTACCTTGACGATTAGCATCTAGCAAGAAGGCGGGGGGTGCATTGTCGGGCAAATCGAGTTGGTGCAAGCTATCACAGCCCTGTACCAATGTTGCCAAAATGGATTCTACATCTACTCTCGTCAATTCTTTCGTTGCTTCTAGAGATAAATTTCGTTCCTGAACAAATGCAGTTGGCAAAGGACAAGAATTAAATAAAGGTACGGGTCGATATCCTTTTTTAGCTAATGCTAATCCGATATACACAGAATCCATTCCAGCTAAATCAACTACAATCGCCTTACCTTGCCCAACAGGTGGAACCCAGCTGAAATCTGGCGTTGGTAATTGGGTAATTATTGGCAATCTTCTGGGCAAGTGGGCAAACAATACTGGTTTCACCCAAGGCGACCAAATGCTATCTGCGGGAGACCAAAGGTCAAAAACAGTTGATTCATCCATCTTGAATTAGTACGGCAATATCAATAGCGGCAAAATTAATTAGTGGCTTGGGGGCAATGCGCCCATAAATACCAGCAGCTTTACCGTTGACCGTATATACTCCTATGCAAGGATACATAATTCCTAGAGGTGTTGTCAGGGGTAAGGTTTGGAAATAACGTTGAGCAATCCAGTTGTTAGGGTCGAGTAAAATATTACAAATTGTCGGGATGTAATTGGTGCGGTCGCTCATGCCGAGCATAGTCACTGTATCCCCATTGTTACAAAAAGCTGATTTGAATAGCCAATGGCGATTTGTAACCCAATTGACACGGCGGGGATCATGAGTCTCAGCTAGCAAAGCTTTCCAAGTATCTAGGGGCGAATTAATCTGGTTCCAGACAAGAGGAAAGCGCTTACTTTCAACAAGCAACATAGACCCAGGATTACATATAGGAGTTTGACTGCTGTGAAAAAAGTATGACCAATTGCAATCTAGAGGTAACTTAGTTAACCATTCACCTTGATAGAAGCGCATTACTGCATCTAGAGAACCACGATACCACTCACTGTTGAGATGAGCAAAACCATTGTGCCAAACTATTTGCTCAGGTGTTGCTAAGTAAGAATTACATCCTCGCTGACGCAAGAGTTCAGCTAAGTAAGCAGTAATTTGCTGGTCTTCCATGTACCCAGCAGCAGACAGTAAAGCAATATGTCCTTTTGGTGGTATTGTCTGTGTCAAAGCATCAACAAGTTTATTCGCTGGGTTTCCTGCCAATGTTGTACCAGGAAACTGTTGCACCATCAATTTTGAGAAATTTGAAGCTTCGGTGTAACCTCCGGGAACATCATAATTTGCTTCGGAAATCCGCCAACCATCAGATGTGGGATGAAAGTCAAATCGTACAACACGGGCTGCGGCTGGTGATGGTTGTACGGATTTTTCGGAAAGTATTTTGACAATTTGACGAGGTAAACCCAATTGCTTCATCAGTTCGGGACGTTGCAATATTTGCAATTCAGCAGTATTTGCTTCAGATGTCAGTTTTTCAGCAAGTGTTGCTAATTGCTGCCAAACCAACGTTGGGAGGATTAAAGCAAAGGGAGCCAGGGTACTAACATCACCGATTTGGGCATCCCACTTAAAGCATTTAAGTGCCAAGTGTCTGCGAATCTGAGTAAATGTTTTTTTATCTAGTTGAGGTGAACATTGCCATTGTTCAAAGTAGCAATTGAGATCCAATTTAGTGCCAACCGTAGGTTATAACTCGTAATTATGTTGCGCTGCTTGTACAGCACCATTAATGTAAGATGCCATATACCTCCCTTTTATTGGGAGCTTTTGAGTAAATGACTAACCATAATATAGTAATCCTATTTGATTTTTGAAAAAACTCCGTACATCTCAATAGTGGGAAAATCGCAAGCAATTGGATGCCATAGACAAAGCACTTGATGAGATAGAAAACGCGCTCATCCGAGTTATGCCAGAAGAAAATGAGAAGGCATAATTATTTGAGACGATCAACACTACCATAGCCACGCCTGAAATAATTCTTGTTTTGCTCCTGATAACGCTAATGGGGTCTTTACGCAAAAAACGAATAATCTTGAAGTTGGCATTATAAAGGTTAGAAGTCAGCACAAGCCAGCGTATTGCAGACGGCATCCGCTTCTCTACTGTCTACCTCTGATTTTCCTCGATTGGGCTAGGACTTACAGATAGGGAGCGATCGCACCAAGCTCACTGCCTTCATGCGATCGCAACTGGGATATTTTTATTGTGGAATGCGTTCAGCCCCGAACTTGCGCTGATGCCAGTAAGGATAGATTGGCGCGTTGGCGCTAACCTGATTGAGCCGATTTACTTCCTCTAATGTTAGCTCCCACTGAGCGGCACCAAGGTTGTCTCGAAGTTGTTGTTCATTCCGCGCTCCGATAATAACGGATGTAATACCAGACTGACGTAACAGCCAGTTGAGCGCAACTTGAGCAACACTGACACCACGGTTATTAGCCACTTCATGCAGAACTTCCACAATGTCGTATCCCTTTTCCACGTCACTGACAGTGCCAATATCACCGATTTTTGCTCGTCGCGTCCCTTCCGGTTGGGGCTGACCACGACGATACTTACCTGAGAGGAAACCAAAAGCAAGCGGACTCCACACTAAGATACCCACACCTTGATCTAAACCTAGAGGAATTAGTTCAAATTCCAACTCTCGCGCCACAAGTGAGTAATAAACCTGTTGTGACACATAGCGCTCCAAGTTCAAACGCTCTGATACAGACAGCGCCTTCATTAAATGCCAAGCTGAATAATTAGAGCAGCCAATGTAGCGAACTTTGCCACTACGTACAAGTGAATCTAAGGCGCGAAGTGTTTCTTCTAGTGGAGTTAGAGCATCGAAACCATGAACTTGATAGAGGTCGATGTAATCTGTGTTTAATCGACGTAGGCTGTCCTCACAGGCTCGAATCAGATGATAACGTGACAATCCAGTATCATTTGCTCCTTTTCCCATACGACCATAAGCCTTAGTTGCAATAATTACATCAGAACGACGCTTTCCGAGAGCTTTACCAAGAATCTCCTCAGAAAGTCCATTCGAGTAAACATCTGCTGTGTCAAAGATGTTGACACCTGCATCAAGGCAAATATCAATCAGATGTTGCGCCTCATCTACCTGAGTCGCCCCAATTTCTTGGAAGAAGTCGCTACCACCGAATGTCATTGTACCGAAACTGAGAACCGAAATCTTAAGACCGGACTTTCCTAAAAATCGCGTTTCCATCGCTGTTACTCCTTGAAGCCGTGCCTATTTGAAGTCAAGTGAACATTTTCTCACAATGGATAGTTTCTGTGGAACAGCTTATGATATCTTCTCAAGAATCTGATTACTCATCTGAATTTGGTTTTTTCCGATATTACGTTTGAGTAAGAAAATACCTGCATCATGCGCTTGCTGACCACCAGCACTAAAGCAAGCATCCTCGATAATTACTGGTTCAATACCGCGCTCAAAAGAGTCAATTGCTGTCTTGAAAATACAGCTATCAGTTTCAACTCCACAAAGATATATTTTGCTGATTTGATTAATCAAAATAAAACTCGAAAAATTTTCCGTAAATGCAGAGTAATAAGGTTTATCAAAAATATTATGTATATATGGCTGAAGTTCATCAATAATGCTCGTTTCTGGTTCATGTATCAAGCTTGACCAATGAATTAGCTTCACATAATTACTGTCAGCAGTATTGATAAATTTTGTGAATTCAACGAGTTTACCAGCCTCTAAAAAACGCTCAATTAGTTTAATGACAGTAGGAATAATATGTCTGCATTTCTCAGGCATAAAACCATTTTGCATATCTACTACAAGAAGTATTTCGCTCATTTGTGCCAGAATTTATTTAGATTAAGAGTTAAGACATTAAATAAAGCAATATTATAAAAGATGACATCCGCGACTTTGAGCTTCTTCCTTGGTGGCCCACAGAACGTGATTGCTGGTGATGGGGTAGTGAGTAAGGAAATCTGGGGATGGAGAAAGTAGCGATTGCTAGACGGAGCGTAGTCATCGCCTCCCATCGATTCTTTCTCTTATTGCCGAAAGCCCTGCTGATGTGGGCAATTGGAGTGATGAGTAACGTGTTGTTTATTCAAGTTAATCAGGATAATATACCTCGATTAAGAACAGGAAACTTCAAATGAGAATTTTTGTTCCAGGCCGTCTTTGTTTGTTTGGAGAACACACTGACTGGGCAGGAGAATATCGCAGTGTTAATCCTCTTCTCGAAAAGGGCTACACCTTAATTGTTGGTACTAATCAAGGAATTTATGCCAATGTCTTGCCTAATTCTACTGAATTAATTATTCGTCCTTCTCTCAATGATGGCAGCAGTTATGAACCGTTGAGATTACCTATGGAATCTAATACCCTGAAATGCATAGCGGCAAAGGGTGGTTTTTTTAGTTATGCTGCTGGTACAGCATATCAAATTCTAACTCACTATGATGTTGGCGGACTTGAGGTTGATAATTATCTAACCGACTTACCCATCCAAAAGGGATTATCTTCGAGTGCTGCCTTTTGCGTTCTGATTGCGAGGGCTTTTAATCGTCTGTATGGCTTGAAGATGACAATTCGTTCAGAAATGGAGTTTGCCTATCTGGGAGAAAGAACCACTCCTAGCCTTTGTGGTCGTATGGATCAGGCTTGTGCTTATGGAAATCGCCCAATATTGATGATATTTGATGGTGAAAAAATCGACCTACTCGAATTGAAAGTGAGTGAGGATTTGTTTTTTGTGATTGTCGATCTCGGCGGGAGCAAAAACACACAAGAAATACTAAGACGATTGAATCAGTGTTATCCTTTCGCTACTAATTCAATAGAGCAAAATGTCCAAAAATATTTTGGTTCTATTAGCCCTGAAATTACCCAGGCAGCAGTTGAAGCAATACAACTCGGAGATGCCCAACTTCTTGGAGCTTTAATGACAAAAGCCCAAGCGGAATTTGACCGATACGTAGTTCCGGCTTGTCCCGATCAATTAACTGCAAAAAATCTACATCTGCTTCTCGCTCATGAGCCACTTAAGCCTTATATCTTTGGAGGAAAAGGCGTAGGTTCTCAGGGGGATGGCACTGCACAACTCATAGTTAAAAATCAAGAGAGTCAAACAAAAACTATCGAAATTATTAAGCGTGATTTTCCTCAAATGCAAGCGTTACAGTTAACTATCTCAAGGTAACAACTCCCATGATTAAGCAAGTGATGCTCAGGGACGAAAGTTGAGTTTCTTTAATACCTCAATGAGTGGAGGATGACTCACCATTCTCCTCAATCATCTTCCAATTACGTATCTGAGGCTGAAGTTCAGCAATTTCAGTCTCAGTTACTGACGGCAAATCACCACTATAAAGAACACAAGTTTTTTGTAGTAAAGCTTCCACTGTTTTTGCTCCTTCACGAGTCACAATTTCAATTAAGTGTGCAGTAAGACATCGTTTATTGTGAAACTGGGCTTAGTCATCTTCACAGGGCAAACGCATCTAAAGTACAAGAATCCTTTAAGAGCAAGGGTTTGAGCGTTTTATGATTGAGGCTATTTTTTCATCAATATCCTTACGCAGTAAGGGTTTCAGGTTTTACGTGCGTTCGCCCTGGTCATCTTCATCCATTAGGCGACAACGGCTTTGGGTCTTGCAAGCAAGTCGAGAAGAACGCTCTCGTACAATAGTCGCTAAATCTGGTCGTCCTGTTAGAAAAAGTCGCCAATCAGCCCAAATTCCATATAGGAAGTCGGCAATAGCACCGATAACTGGTAAGGAAGTTGCAGCATAGACCCAACCCATCCCCAGAATTTCGTAAATGCGATGGAAAACTTCAATATTTTTAACTAGCGTTCCGTCTGGCAACACAGCATGAATACGCCCCATTGCAGTTTCATAGTCAACACCGCCATCTGCTTGGGGATTGTAGTCATCAGCTGCAATATCTACAAACGCCACCAGCCCTCGACCCGCGTCCCGCTTTTTCAAAAAATTAACCTCACGCAGACACAAGGGACATTGGCCGTCATACAGCAGTTTGATTTTCCACGACGGCAGAGTGGATAAAGGCTGGTCTAGAGAGTTGTTACAACCGTGGGATTGGATTTGTGGTGAGGACATTTTGGGATCTTAACTAGGTTTATTTCCTTACATCAAGCGTAACGCCTCTGGAATTATAGGGTTTGGCCCATTCGAGCGACGCGTAGCTTGCCGCCGTAGGCATCGCTACTAGCGTGAAGGGCGTAATCCCAAAACCAATGAGCCAATGACTATTCCAGCGACCATTGTGCCTGCATTCTCTGCTGGGAAACAGTTTCGGGAAAAAGTTGCACCCTAATCAATACAAATGTATTTACTTTACTATACTCCCGTACCAACAAATCTGTTTCTGTTAAAATCGCGTCTTCCAGCACGTAAATTTTGAGGCAGTGCCATGTGTGCGAAGGGATTTGGGCAATCTCAACCTAGTAAAATCGATAAACTTGTTGAATCTGCGGTGCGTTATTGCCACAAGCGACACCCAGAAGGCTTAGACTCTTCACCTATTTTTGCGACCCCAACTCATCCAGAAGCAAAAGGTATTGGTCTATATATGCTCACTAAAGCTTGCAAATCAACACAAATGAAAGTTTTTGCTCTTGGGGGAATTAACGAAAACAATTATCAAAAATGTCTTGATGTTGGTGCGTCTGGTATTGCAGCAATTAGCATGTTTAAAAAATAAAAAATCAGAGATTAACGCCAACCCAAAAGATACCAAGGACTATCCGGGCGGAGTTTGGACATTACCTCCGACCTTGAGCCAAGGTGAAAAGGATAGGCAACGCTTCCTCACTATTGGGGAGAGCGATGTCTGCGACGGGCTACGCCTACGCATGACCCTCAAGTTCATCAAACCCAAAGCCCCCTAATTAGATATAGGGTGCGATGGCTCCGCCCGCCGCAGGCATCGACCCCAAGCACTACCAATTCTGCTAAAATCGCCTCTGCACGTCCATTTTGAGGCAGTGTTATGTTTGTTACGCCCCGCCGTTAGCGATCGGTCTTTTTCTCGCTTGAAACTGGAACTGGGGGGCGTAGTTTACCGTCCGTAGCCGTTACGGTTGTGACTCCTTCGCCAAATTAATTAGCTTTTGCTTTTATCTCCCTATCGGCTAATATCCTAATTTCTCAATCAAAGCTACACTACCATCGGAAAATGTCAAGATTTTGGGATAGCAACAGATGATTGATCTCTACACCTTCACCACGCCCAATGGACGCAAAGCTTCCGTCATGCTGGAAGAAATCGAATTGCCCTACAATGTCCACAAAATTGACATTACTCAACAACAGCAATTTACACCTGAATACATCGCCATCAATCCCAATAGTAAAATTCCGGCTATTGTTGACCAAGAAACTGGGATTAAAGTCTTTGAATCGGGTGCAATTCTAATTTACCTAGCCGAAAAAACAGGTAAACTCTTACCCACTGAACAAAAAAGCCGTTTTCAAGTCCTAGAGTGGCTGATGTTCCAAATGGGAGGAGTCGGGCCAATGTTTGGGCAACTTAACCACTTTAAACGCTTTGCACCCGAAAAACTTCCCTATGCCATTGAGCGTTATGAAAAGGAAACTTTACGTATTTATGGTGTCTTAGATAAACAACTGCAAGACAATGAATTTATCTGTGGTGACTATTCTATTGCTGATATTGCTACTTATCCGTGGGTAGCGATTTATGAATTTCAGGGTTTAACACTCGACAACTACCCAAATCTCAAACGCTGGGTGGACATGGTGCAGCAACGTCCGGCTGTGCAACGCGGAATGCAAGTTCCTTAAATGCAGGAGGAGGGATGAGTCAACAATGGGGATGATCCAAACTCCATCCCAGCCAACAGTAAAATCATTCGCTTGGAAGTAACCGCAAAGCAATCCCAAGTATTACTGGATTACGGACGGCATCCGTGGCTTTGACCAGATACACTTGGGACTGCTGGCGATGGAGTACTATAAACATTTAGTCTCAATGCCTCTCTAAATTGGACTGGTTCCATATTCCCAGTTTGGATGCCTTTGCTATGTCCTGAGCCTGTTCAAAAGCCAACTGATTTGGACACTCCACACTAGAGTTACGCGTTCTGGCCAAACCATTCTTGAGCAGTTCTTCCTGAAAACTAATCTCAGCCTCACCCCGTCCATGAGCCATAACTTCTGCAACAGTGCGCCCATCGTTGTCTTTTTCCACTGGAACGATCATCAGTTGGTTATCAGCAGCAGCGACTAGCTTGAGCAATTTCTGTTTTGCCTCATTAACCAATGGTTGTCCTGGAGATTTACCGTGTTTTACTTCCGGGGCATCAATTCCACAAAGCTTGACTGACATTTGGCTGCTATCGGTTTGACGGACTGTGATGCTGTCCCCATCTGCCACTTGAAAGCTATCCATTCTTCAGTAAGCGTAATCGATGGCTGGTTAGTTCTTTGGAAAATCAAGATAGCGGTGATCATAGCTCCGGCGGGAGCAGTTAAAATTATGCCAGTTATCCACGATGGCTTCATGTTGCTAGCTCTGTTATTGCAATATAAGAAACCACAATTTTAACCGCATTAAACATTTACTACATCTCGTACCCAAAAGCCTTACAAATAGTGGATTTGCTCTTACCAAGCGTGCTAACAAAAATAGCTGTGTTTCCCTGCACTAATCTATACTCTGATTAACGTGTCATTCAAATTTATATGAGTTGCGAACATTTAGACAATCTGACTATGGAAACTCTGATTTCTAAAGCAAACTACCCAGTCTTTCGTTGTGAAGAGTGTATCCGGCTCAACAGTCGCTGGGTGCATCTGCGTATTTGTCAAAGTTGCGGCAAGATGCTGTGCAGGGAAACTTCTGTTCATCAAC
>NZ_JABXKJ010000106.1 GCF_017115085.1 Nostoc sp. NMS7
TTCATTGGTTTGAGGAGATGATGTCATGTTGACTATTTTAGGCTTTTTAGAGTTAGTGTAATTAAATATGTAAAGTTTTGTATTAGGATTCAACATTTCTGGGTGTATGCTTATCAGCTTTGGCTTTTTCATATTCTTCAGCCGCTTGTTCTAAAAAGTGACTGAATTCTGTGTGATGATAGTTTTTATGTATATCTATGGGATTAAAATATCCTAGCAAGTCTTCATTAGTAGTCCAATTGGGAGCAACAGGAACTAAAAGATATTTAGCACCAATAGCTTCAGCGTATGCTTTTGTTAACCAAGTTTTTCCTGTTCCGCTAATTCCAGAAAGAATTACAAACTTTCTTGTTTTAAGTGCTAAGTGATAACGGCGCAGTACACTTTCAGATATTTGTAGTTTTTTAGAGCATACATTTTGATAAATTACTGAAAACTCTGGTTCTGAATAGTCTGGATGAATTGTATTGAGAAGACGTTGCGCTTCTTCATGATTATCCACATCTTTTTCCTTTTCAAATAATTCTACTGCTATGCGTAAATCATCAATTACTTTTTGGGTAGCATCCCAATTTTGAAAAGAGACAATTAGTGGAAGTATCTTACTTCCGAATATTAACCATAGTAAACTAGAAGACTGTACTACAGATTCACAAATTTGAGATGCTATTGCTTTTAGTTTTGTCTCAAATTCTAAATACGCACCTCCTCGGTGATAATAGGCTAGAGCATAGTTAGAATTTATCGATATTGCTTGGTTGTAATCTTGAATAGCTTCATTATAATTATCTTGTTTGCGATAAAGATTTCCTCTACTATCATGAGCCTCAGCATTTTTCGGCTGGATGAGTAGTAATTGATTCAAGTCTAATATTGCACCGTTGATATCTCCCAATTTAGCTTTTGCTTTTGCTCGATACTTGTAAGCATCTCCTAAATTAGGAGCGTTTCGTATAGCGATATCAAACGCTATAATAACATCTATATATGCAGCTTTCTCATAAAGCCTTAGCCCTTGATTATAAAGATTTTTAGCTATATCTAAATCCTCTTTTAATATGTATCTTTTAAGCTGTTGAAGAGGATTATCTTCAGTAGCAACTAAGAATAAAAGGAAAACTCTCTCCAGTGTTTGCTTTATATCCTTAACTAATTCTTCTGGAGAAGAAGCTAATACTGTTTTTGGTGTTAGATGTTTGCTAATTTGAATATTTTTTGTAGCGCTTTTTAACCAACCTACTACTCCAAGCCAATCAGATAAACGATTTAATTTACTAATTCTTGTACTAGATTCAGAGCGTAAATATAAATCATCTATTGGATTCAGATGTTGGAGAAGTATTTCTTTAATTTTTTTATTTTGAATATTTTCGATAAATTTTTGTCTGGCATCGCTATCTTCATTGATAAAAAGACCAAAACGAAAATCATCTTTTTCAATAGAGATAAAAAAATTAATGTACTTAAAATTGTTTGTTGTTTTTTTAGAAATTAAATAATAACCTATAAGGCTACTATGATAGGACTTTTCTATGGTAGCATTCTGTACATCTAATTTTTCTATAATTTGAATTGGTAGTTGAGCAATCACATAAATATAAATTTGATGAAGAGGTTTTTCAATATATTCTTGAAACTCTTCTTCATGATCTGAATAAAAATCTTCACTTGAATTATTTTTAAAATTTTCAAGTAGTTGAAAAGTCTGATATGTAAATGGGCAATCTGGATGTGGCGTAACTTCTGTCATCTTTCTCAAGACTGTTAACTGAAATAACTATTGTAATAAATTAGACATAAAATCACCACTACTTAAAAAGGTGAGGTAAGTCCATAATACATCTGCAATTTGTTGGAGTCAGTGTTTTTGGTGTTGCGATCGCACTTACACAAGCAACTGAGTTAATGCTATCGGAGTTTTTATTCTTTTCTTCTGCGTCAACTTCTCCACTCGTCAGAGGAGCTTGCAATCAGTGATGCACATGAAGTAAAACATAGTATCTTCCCGAATCGTAAACTGCTCTCACAATAATCATAACTGGTGATTGCAGCGCCAAAATATACCTAAAGTCGAATTTAGTTAGCAAAATGGCTTATGACTTACTCAAAATGAGCTTTTGCTTTCTAATTTGGGTGTTTTCCGTAAGTAAAATAAGCTTTTACTTACTCAAACCCCAGTTTGCTTACTGATTTTGGTGTTTTCCGCAAGCAAAATGAGCTTTTGCTTTCTAATTTGGGTGTTTTCCGCAAGTAAAATGAGCTTTTACTTTCTCAAACCCCAGTTTGCTTTCTCATTTCAGTAATTCGCGCATTTATGACAATGATCGCCTTTGTAGCAAAACCATTGCAGATTTGCCGGAATTCTCTCAGGCTAATCTATACGGAAATTTACTAAAGTAAAGAATATTAACCGTACTGTATTACAAGGTGTAGATCATGGCTCGTAGAAAAAGAACTTCCCTAGTGCTAGAAAGAGCAGTGCGTCGTGCGGCTAGCATAAACTCAATTGATCGAAGTTTGGATTTAGGCAATGGACTCACCTTACCTGCCTTCTCAACTATGATCGAAACGATGCGAACTAGAGAAAATGCATATAACAGTGCCCTTTCCAGCCTAGATAAATTGTACCGTTAAATGCTGGAAACAGAAGACGAGTTGGGAGATATGACAGAACACATGCTAATGGCAGTGTGGACTCGATATGGCAAAAGCAGTGTAGAGTACGGTATGGCGGGGCGGGAGGAATTCCTAAGAACCAGCGCCGCAAAGGGCTGCGAGGCGAGTCGCCAACTCTCAGTGATGAGCAACCGTCATTCGTTGCCACTGTCGAGGGCAACAATGGAAATAAAACAGCAGCGATCAGCTAGGATATGCGCTAGTACTCAAAATTCTGTAAAGTGGAAATAATTGTGTAGACGCAAAGTAGCCCATCGTAGACATCGCCCAAAACATAGCGATGTCTACGATGGGCTATTTGGTGACGCACTGTAGCCGAATCGGATTTAGTTAAGCCAAAATCAGGGGCAAAGAAACCCGGTTTTTGCAACCTCTTAAGCAAGTGCGATCGCACTTGCTTTATTACAAGTTATTTTGAAACAGTTCTAGAACATGTTGCCAAGCATTAGGAGTAGCTTCAGGATTGTAACTTGGGTTCTGGGTTATGAATGGGTATTGGTCTTTAAAAAATCCGTGGAAGAATCCGTGTCCAGCGTCGTATCGGAATACACGATGATTTATGTTATGTTTCTTTAATTCTGCCTCAATTTGCTTGTTTTCCTCTTGCGAAATTAAGGCATCTCTTGTACCAAAAAACGCATAGATAATACCTTTAATTTCCGAGGTGCGATTAATGGTTGGAGTGTCTTCACCATAACTAGCAGTGGTAATCCCACCACCGTAAAACGAAGCTGTTGCTTTGATATCGGGTAACGTTGCAGCGATGTAAGCAACATGACCGCCAAAACAGAAACCAATAGCGCCGATTGCATTATCTTTGACATTGGGTAAAGTTTTTAGGTAAGCAATCGCTGCTTGAATATCGCTTACAATTTCTTGATACTTCACTTGTTGATAGTATTGCAAGCCAAGCCGATAGCCTTCTGGGCTATACCCAGCATCTTCTTGGCTATACTCAACCTCAAAACCAGGAGCAATACGTTGATACAGCGTGGGTGCTATTGCCAGATAACCTTGTTTAGCGATTAATTCGGTGATATCCTTAATGTTGCTATTGACGCCAAAAATTTCTGGAAAAACTTAACCGCGCCAAAGGTTGCTTTATGTGCTGGTTGAGCTAAGTAAGCATCGATTTCTAAATCATTGTTAGGTACTTTGACATAGCAAGTGTTAATTTCGATGTTTGTTGTTTCTACCATCTTTGTTTCGGCTGATTTTATCCCAATTCATCTATTCTGACTGTTTTTTGACACCAATGGGCGATGTCTACAACAGGCGGAAATACCAGGACTATTGCTCTGCTCAATCAAGGAAAATTCCTTAACCTCAAGCATGACCTTCCGGCTTTGCTGCTGTGAGCAGATCAAATAAATTTCTAACTTTTGAATAGATGGCATTTCAAACTTCTGGATGATGCTAAGGGTTTTTGATTTGTGCGACCTTACATAAGGTAAGCATAAAGACTCAAAATTAAAAAGCACAAGAAAAAACAATGCCCGATCAATCATTTAGGAATAACATTCCAGAAATTGACCCAACGGAGATTGAAGATACTCGAGCTGCGATCGCTGACGAACATGGCTCGTTTCTGGAAAAGGTGATGGTTAAAGCCGGATTTGCAGATCCTTATGATGCAAGAGACTTTACCGAAGTTGTGTTTCGCGTTATGCGCGACTTAATGACCACGGACACAATTGATCGCGTTGAGGGAGAACTGCATACAGAGTCTGTGCCTACGGATGAGAAAGCACTCCAGTTAGAAGTGGCAGAACTCTGGAAAGACACCAATCCCCTTGTGAGATTTTTAAGTCGAATTCGTCAACCTTTAACAGGCCCGGCTCCCCTTGGAATTGATTCCAATCTATTTCTCAGGCGGGTTGCTAATGAAGGAGGACTCCCAGGAACAGTCGAGGTAGAGCAGGCAATTAAAGCGGTGTTTTCTGCCACCAAAGACGAACTTTCTCAAGAGCGGATTCAGGAAATTGCAGGCTGCCTGCCTGACCGTATCCGTGAGCTTTGGGAGCAGCCTTAATTAGAAGTCTAGAAAAAGTCAAGTCTGTTTGCGAGTAATGATCACAAACAGGCTTTCTATATAATAGGTTTGTTGATTCACAACCATTAATGTAGAAGAAAGCGATGTCTACGATGGTTACTGAGCCCTTCGACAAGCTCAGGGTAACACTTGCCGTTCGCGCAGCGTCTCGTAGAGAAGTACAGGCTGTGACGCTCGTTGCGCTAAAGCGTCTCCCCAACTCTACCAGACGCTGCTTCGCGTTGGGAGAAGACTCGCTCTCCGTGGCGCTATCGGTGAGACCCAAACTCTTCAAAGGCATATTGGAAGTAGATAACTTCTAACACTTCAACAAATGCTAAAGTATATTGTCGTAGACATGCGATCGCAGCATAATATCACCTCACAACCATATCTGTGACAAAATTATATTGTTATATTGCCACCATCGATTTGATGGATTATCCTCTCCCACCTGTGGAACAAATTCTCGGATTTTTAGTTTGGATGGTTCAAAATAGTTAATAGATGTTACAGCTACATTCGTGGCAGACATCGTACTGCTCTGCTCTTGAGTATGTTCGACAGAATTATCGCTCTTATATTATGAATTTTAACTTCTAACTCACAAACAAATCTGTGACAAAATAATATTGTTGTCTTATAATAAATACCATCGCCAACAACCTATGATTTCTACCATCTCGCGCCGTTACAGTTTGGATGAATATCGTGCGATCGAAGAAAAAGCCGAAGGACATAGCGAATATCGAGATGGAGAAATTGTACCCATGGCCGGAGGAACACTCAAACATAGCCGCATCGGTGGAAACATTTTTGCCTTTTTCAAGTTTATACTGCGTGATACTCAATTCGAGCCAATTAACAGCGATTTGCGGCTGTGGATTCCTGAATATCGACGTGGAGTATATCCAGACGTGATGATTTTTGACGGCGAACCGCAACTCAATGGCGATCGCTTAGATGAAGTTTTGAATCCAACGTTGACAGGACTTACGCAACTGGCACAAGCAATGGTGCGCGAAGCGCACCGAGCGCCCAA
>NZ_JABXKJ010000016.1 GCF_017115085.1 Nostoc sp. NMS7
CGAAAAATAAAAAACAAGGGTAATAGTGACTATGTTGCAATTTAAATGCCGATTAGCTTAGAACGGGAAATTCTATTTTCTCGGCGGTTGAGTTGTTGTCGTTGACGAGGATTTAAACGTCCATCTCTCAAGTCACGCCTCCAAGCCGAATTTAAAGATGCTTCTCGACGCTGCAATTGGCGATATTCACGTTTGTTAATACTGCCATTTTGAACACCATGAGCAATCCGATGTTGCTGATTAACTTCCCGATGATAGACTTCTTGAGCCGAAGCTACTGTTGGCAAAAAGATTGCAGCCGCGCACATCGCAGCAAATGCGAAAAGTTTCATCTAAATATCCTAAAATTATTTGAGGAAGCAAGCGAGAAATAGGGATTTTTTCAACATCTCTAAATACTGATGCTTGATGTCACAATTCTATTAACCTCTTTGCCAAACCACCTCTGACTAAAGTCATCAGTCTGATCATGACTTTAGTCACTATTAAGAACGCTAGTGTTTATCTGCTGAAGTCGCTATTTAAGGTTAAAGTTAAGTCGCTATTAGGATTAATTACAACGACTTGATTGGTAGAAGTGGGATCAACAATGCCGCCAATTGTAGCGCCAGCCGCAGCGCCGCCGATAACTTTTCCAGCAGTGATAGTGCGATTACCAGTGATGCCAGAAATTCCAGTGGCAGCTGCGGCCCCAATTGCGGTATCTCTTAAAGTCGAGAGAACGTTACGATTTTGATTTGCGCCAACGGCTGTACCAATGGCAGTACCAGTTAAGACTTTGCCAAGTGTAATATGGTTGTTACCAGTGATGCCAGAAATTCCGGCGGCGGCGGCGGAGCCGACAGCAGCATCTTGGAGAATAGCTGTGATGTTAGGACTACGTACATCTTGTGTAGTAGTGATTGGACGCGAAGAGGCATTAATTGGAAACTGCTGACCATTGATAATCAGCTGACTAGCAACAAATTCAGAACCACCGTCTACAGGTTGCAATTGACCAACAACTTGGCTACCAGCAGGAATAGTTAGAGTTCCCTGATTATTTTTGATATCAGTTGCGACTGTCAGTGTTAGAGGTGCAGTTTCCTTGGGACTAACAACGATTTTCTTGGCATCCAGATATTTAACAGGAATAGAAGTTCCAGAGTTAAGTAGGGCAGTGATTGAGGAGCCAGTAGCATTTGCAATATACTGCCCAGGAATAGTAGAGGTTTGTCCAGAGGGCGTTAAAGCAAGACATAAAAAAGCTGAGACTTCAGCACGACTAGCTAATTGATTAGGTCTAAGGGACTTAACATCAGGATAATCTACGACCAGACGTTTTTCAGTAGCAGCAGCAATACCACTCTGGGCATAAGTAGGAATAGAACTGGCATCAGCAAAGTTTGCAGTTAGGGTGGTAGTCGGAGACTGAGTGGGAGAGTAATTTAAGCCACTAGCTAAAGCGACGAGAACTTGAGCGCGAGGAATATTTTGAGTAGGATTAAAAATCTGACCAGGGTAGCCGGACAAGAAGCCTGTCTGGTTGGCTGTTGCAATTGCATTATGGGCCCAGTAATTGCTGGGGACATCTGCAAATTGAACTAGATTACGACTCTTTTGTGCATTTGGGAAAGCCTTACCAATCATGGCGGCAAACTCAGAGCGGGTTACAGAGGCATTGGGACGGAAAGTACCATCTGGGTAACCACTGATAATTCCTTGTTGAGCCAGTTGGGAAATACATGATTGCGACCAATTGCCTTGAACATCAGTAAATGTCGATTGAGCAAATGTGGGACTGGCAATAACCAAAGGTGCCAATGCACCAAAGGTCATTTGTAGTAACAAAGATAAGGCAGTTCTCGACTGAGATATTTTAGTCATGGAATGATTGACCCCAATGAAAAGTATTTTCTCTTATTTGCAGTTGCTAATGAAGATCAAATATTACAGTGTTTTTTTCTGTAATATTTCAACCCATGCACAATATACTAGTCTGAAATTAAACAGAAAAGTTCCACAAAAGTCAGTACAGCTGAGAAAAGTAGTTGAGGATGTTATCGAGCAGAATTCAGGAGTCAGAAGACCTACCCCGCATTTCTCACGCATGAGAGAAGGGAAAGAAACAAGGCAGATTGAACTCTCCCACTAGCGAACCTCACGGGCGAAGTAATAAGTAAGAAGTAATGAGTAAGAAGTAAGATTCATTACTTCTTACTCAGATAAACACAGAAGGCTCTATTTTTTTTGTTTCAGCATAAGCAGCACCTTTTTCAAGAATATTTGCAAGGTTATTCAGTGTGCGAATAGACACGGGTATTAAAGCTTGGTACATTGAAATGGTCATTGAGATTTCTCCAGAAAAAGTTCAAAGGACTTTGAGCCGCCCCATCTAATATTAGGGGGGAGCAACGCGAAAAAGTGAGATCCTCGTGAAATAGACTGTTCCTTGAGCAGGGGGAGTAAAGAGACAAATAAGCGTATTTTTTACATCTAATTCCTCAAAAATGAGCCAACGGTAAGTAAGTTGTTAAGATGATGTTGACTCATTTTGAATGAGTCAAAGCAAACCATCACTGACCACCATTAGAAGCATGAAGCATCTGTCAGACTACAACTTCTTTGACCCAGAAGTGCTTGTGTGCCCTTATGAATTCTACAAGCTGGCACAAGAGCAAGCACTAATTATGGAGCTACCAAGTCCCAGAACGGAAGCAAAACTCTTTCTTGTTACTCGCTATGACTTAGTGATCGAAATTCTGAAGGATACAAGAGTATTCTCTAGCAATTTCTCGACTTTATTGGCAGGCATTGAAGAACATGATCCAAAGTTGCAGAAAATTTCGGATCAAGGCTGGCCTCAGATGAACACCTTACTGACGGCAGATCCACCAGAACACGAGCGATTTCGCTCGCTGGTGAATAAGGCATTCACCTCGTCGCGTATCAACAAAATGCGTGACTTGATTGAGCAGATTGTTGATGAACTCATTGACAGTTTCATTGATCGCGGTAAGTGTGAATTCGTCAGTGAGTTTGCTGTACCCTTACCGCTCAAAGTTATTGCTCAACAGTTAGGTGTGGCACAAGCAGATTTGCCTCAGTTCAAGCAATGGTCTGATTCCTTTATTGCGCGTTTAGGTCAGATACTTTCTCCTGAGCAGGAGATCGAGTGTGCTAAAGATGTTGTCGCTTTCCAGCATTATTTTCATGAAGTCATGGAGTCACGGCAAAAACAGCCTGAAGATGATTTGATCACTGACTTGGTACAGGCGAAAGTGGATGGAGAGCGCTCACTCGACACTGCTGAACTGCTGAGTATAATTCAGCAAATATTAGTGGCAGGCAATGAGACTGTCACCAGTGCGCTCGCAGCTGGAATGTTGTTACTGACAAACAATAAAGAGCAGATTCCCTTGGTACAAACAGATATTTCCCTGTTAGAGAACTTTGTTGAAGAAGTTTTACGAATGGAAAGTCCGACAGCAGGAATGTGGCGAGTTGTGACGGAAGATACAAAACTAAGAGATGTTGATCTCAAAGCTGGGTCTTTAGTGATGCTCCGCTTCGATGCTGCTAACCGCGACTCCATAAAATTTATTGAGGGTGGGCGTTTCGATGTGCGCCGCCAGAATGCAAGCAACCACCTATCTTTTGGTCATGGGATTCATTTTTGTTTGGGCGCTATGCTTGCTCGAAAGGAAATGCAGATCGCATATCAGCATTTGCTAATACGGTTGAAGGACATTCGCTTGGCACAAGAAGGATATCAGTACTTACCGAACGTACTCATGCGGACACTGAAGCACCTTTATATTGAGTTTGACAAGGTATCATGATCGCATCGCATTTTCATGAAGGCAGCTATTTCGCCAACGCCTGACTCGCACTCGTGTGGACAAAATCAATTTTGGTAGTGAGGTGACGTTTAGCGGTATCCCCAAGCTACATGACCTAAACCGCCACCAACCAATCGCACACTACAGACTTATACCAAGTTGCAAAAGATAGTATTGTTACATTTCGTTATATTGAACAGAGCCAAGAAAATCCGACTTCTCCCTTAACAGTAAGGGGGTTATTCATCAGCCACCCCAACAGCCTCGCCAACCTTTGAGACTAATTCACTGTAGAAGTCCCCAGCGCTATTTAGCCCAAGCTGCATTTTCACCATCAACCCCTTCCATCCAAGAATCGCAATATTTTCTGGGGTATGTGGTGTCGTGTCACTGAGTGGTGTTGCAAAGACTATATTATTAGTGCGTGACACCAAATCAGAATTGTGGGATATGGACAGTGATGTTGTGTCAGTTACTGGTGTAGTTGTACTTATATTATTACTGACTAACACCAACTCACTTTGAAATAATTCATCCCGATTGAACCACTGCCCGAAAATTGAATCACGCTCATCATTAGGGGCAACAAACTGATAAACGCACTCCCGATTTTCACGCTTGCCCAATCGACCAACGTAATTCAACTTTAAATCAATCTTGGCAAGTAACTTCTGTGCGATCGCCACTGGGGTTAGTTTTTCCGAGACACTGACATTCAAGTAATTCTTGATAACGTGCCGATGCGTTACAGCCAGTGCCTTAAACTCCACCAGCTTCTCGTCGCTGCCACGTAACTGAACGTCTGGTGTAAGAAACTGTAACAGATTCAGATTTTCGAGTAACAGTACAGCAGGCAATAGCTGCCCCTTGTTAAAATCCGGTTTCCAAATCCAATTCTCCCCAGCCTCTAATTGCGCTTTTGCCCGTTTCGCATCACGGGTTGTCAGAAACTCTCGCCCCAGCGTCAAATAGTAGTGCATCCGTAGTTGAGGATACCACCCATCGTCATCTTTCTCGACCAAATCAGGCGTAACTTCAACTTCATAGCGACGGGACAATTCAGCCTTGCGCTGCTGGTGTCGTTCAGTTTTGGTTTTCGCCCTTGTGTCTTGCAGCTTCTTGAGTTCGGCATCAGAGATGGTTGGAGAATCCGCGATGCCTGCGGCGGGCTACGCCTACGCTTCACACTCCGCAGTATACAAATCAACAGATGCCGCCTTAACCGACTCGATTACTGCTCCACTTTCATCGTCATCAGCATCAATTGCATCAATAACGGTGTAACCATCCTCGACCAACCCCGCAAGCACCCATTCCCGATAGCGCCGCATCTCAACATTAATCACAGAACCGCGTTTACCCCAAGTCTGTAATGACTCTGGCTGAAAGTTCTGATCAACATAGCTGTAATCGTCATTATCCGCCGCCGACAACAGCGCAATCACATAGACCAGATTTTTATGGCTCGAAGTTCACTTCTAACCCACATTCCGCACTTCATTTTAAAAACATTGTTCGATTCACTAAGAGTGTTAGTTGGCTCCTGTTGCGACACAACGGGAGTTTTTTGTTCTGATAATCTGGTAACTTGTTGGAACTGTTGTAAAAAATTTTTAAGTTTCATCAGTAATATTTATTTCAGGAGGCAGAAGGAGGGAGGCAGTTCTTGCTGGTCTTGCTACAATCCCATGCTTAAAAACATGGGATTGTAGCAAGAAAAAGAGGCAAGGGCAGAGGGGCAGAGGGGCAGAGGGGAAAGAACTTGGTATTTTTGTTCTCTCCCCCTGCTCCCTCTAGCGAACCTGCTCAGGCGCAGGCGCAGGCTTTGAGAGATGTGGTGAGAAATCCGGGACTTGAGTCATAGCCATGACCCCCGAAGAAAAAGAACGGTTACAAGCAGCAGTAAAAGAAATCGCGGCAATCCTGTA
>NZ_JABXKJ010000107.1 GCF_017115085.1 Nostoc sp. NMS7
TGCTGGTCTAGTGCGGACAACAATGCATCTGGATTTAGATGATTTGATTGAACCGGAAACACCACAAACCTTTAAACCACACGGCCCACACCAATTTTCATATCCTACTGAGTTGGGTGATTCTGTAGTAGCACCTGTTGAAAAAGCGAATGTTTTGGCAATGCTCAATGAGGTGACAACTTTAGAAGATGTTCGCAATTTGGCATCAGATGAGGATGTCCAAAAATGGCAGAGCGCGATCGCTAACCACCTGATAAATGTCAAAGATGAGATTTCTTTAGTTAAACTGCAACGTGTGTTGCAAATGCCGATGGTAGAAGTATGGTTGGGATTATTGCTGGGTGGGTTTACATTAGAACAGCGTGGTGATTTTTATCACAACCATAATGTCTGGGTGAAAAGCTCTCCTTCCTAGTTGTAGCGATCGCATCGCCCACGAAGTTTAAAGTCTGGCATCCGCTATGATCAACCCAAGACGATGTGCAATAAGTTGTAATTGCTGTACATCGCGCTCAGTAAAATTGGACTCACGACCTCTACTGCTGACAGATTATTAACCATCATCGGCTCAACACTGGCGGCAATATGACCAGCAATGCCCCGCCCGATAGGGATACGGATTTGTTATGTAATTTCTTCCTCTAGTCCAATGGTTGCTTGTACAGCTAAACTCTGTAGGTCTGCAACTGAAAGTAGGAGTGTAACAGTATCTACGGATATATAATCTCGTAACCACTCAAGCAGCCTATTAAATGTTGCATTCATATAGATTTGAGTAGTGCGACAGCAAAAATAAAATCAGAAGAGCCGCTAACAAATACCCACCTTCAAGCAGTACAAGATGTCACAAGTTTTGTACTGATACTGCACATATCTATCTTTAGACATAGAAAAATTTCATTCTGATTTCATTTTTTTACGAAAAGCTATGAATAGGGTGAACGGTAAGACATTTCAGACATTTATATACCTTCATTGGTGACAAGTGATTGCTAAAAATATGTTAGCCAGGGGTAAAATTCTCTGGTTGAGGCTTTCCCGTCAACTGCTTCAACCGAGGCGCTTGGCTTTCGTGGAAGCTTGCCTGATTGGTCTAGTTTCTGGGTTAGCGGCAGTTCTGTTAGGACAGGCAGTGGATTGGGCAGGCGCATTGCGAGTGCGTGTTTCTTACCATTGGCCTGCCTACTTGGTGCTACCAGGTATTGGACTAGTAGGGGGACTTTTAGCTGGTTGGCTAGTAGAGCGTTTTGCACCGGAAGCATCAGGTAGTGGGATGTCTGAAGTGAAAGCGGTATTGGCTCGCGTACCAATGCCGTTAAATCTGCGGATTGCTTTGGTCAAGTTGATCAGCGCTACATTAGTGTTGGGTTCGGGAATGCCTTTGGGACGGGAAGGGCCAACTGTCCAAATTGGGGCAGCCTTGGCAAATCAACTTAGTAACTGGGTACCGACTTCACCAGAGCATCGTCGCCAACTGATCGCCGCCGGAGCCGGGGCGGGATTAGCTGCGGCTTTTAATGCACCGATCGCAGGTGTGCTTTTTGTAGTGGAAGAATTGCTCCAAGATGTGTCAGGTATCACTCTTGGTACTGCGATTTTGGCTTCTTTCATCGCTTCAGTCATCTCCCGGCTTTATGGTAGCCACAACCTGGATCTAAATCATTTAAATTTAGGTCTTCCCGATACAACTTTCTTCGCTCAGGAAATCCCTTTCTACTTGATTTTGGGAGTACTGGCGGGACTTCTAGGCATTCTATTTAATAAAGGTATCCTTGAGAGTCTAGCAATTAACCGCCGCCTGCTACATGTGAGTTTACCCTGGCGAATTGGAATTGCTGGGTTAGTCAGTGGTTTGGCGATCGCCTTGTTACCTGCTGCCTTTCGGGATCATGCTGGGCTGAGAGAAATTTTGCTTGCGGGTAATACTAACTGGTCATTTGCAGCGATCGCTCTTTTAGTTCAGTTTACCCTAATTATTTTTACCTACGGCTCTGGAGCGCCAGGGGGTTTACTAGTTCCAACCTTGGTGTTGGGAGCCGCCCTTGGTTACTTAGTGGGTGCTGTTGAACACAGTTTACTGGGAATGAGTGCTGCAACAGTCTATGCTCATGTCGGCATGGCTGCCTTTTTTAGCGCCGTCTCTAAGGTACCAATTACAGCAGTCGTCATTGTATTTGAGATGACAACAGATTTCAATCTGGTGCTACCGCTAATGATTGCGTCTGTGGTTGCCTATTTAGTAGCAGAAAAAATTGACCATCGATCGCTCTACGACCTTCTACTAGAGTGGAAAGGGATTCACATCACCAAGGAGCCTAGCACAGAGGGACTTCTAGCACAACTGAGTGCTGTAGATGTGATGCAACGGCGTGTGGAAACTCTCTCTAGCCAAATGAGTACTGATGAAGCAGTACAGGCATTTTCTGACTCTCACCATCGCAACTTCCCAGTTTTAGAGAATGGTAAAGTTGTTGGTATTATTACTCAAAAAGATTTAGTTAATATTGCTTCGCAACAGTTAGGCAAAGATACAACTATTAGCAAGATTATGACACCAGAGCCAGTGACAGTAACTCCCACAGCTACACTGGCTCATGTACTGCATATACTCAATCGTTATCACCTCAGCTGCTTGCCTGTTACAGAAGGTCGCAAGCTCATAGGAATTATTACTCGTAGTGATATTATCCGTGTAGAAGCAGAGCAACTGAGTGGTAATAGCGAACAAATAGAACGTAAATCAGCACCTTCTTATGTGGTTTACCAAACTCGCGCTCCAGCTACAGGCAAAGGAAGGTTGTTAGTACCACTTTCACATCCCCAGACAGCTGAGACTTTATTAGAAATGGCAGTTGCGATCGCCAAAGATCGCAATTACGAAATAGAATGCCTACAAGTGATTATCGTTCCGTCTAGCCGCATCCCATCGGAAACACGAGTACAAACCGCCAAAAGTCTTCAACTTTTGCAACAGGCAATATTATTAGGAGAGAAATGGCGGATTCCCATTCACACCCAAATCCGAGTTACACATAATGTTGCTGGGGCAATTTTAGAGACTGTCAAAGATAGACATATTGATTTGGTGCTGATGGGATGGAAAGGCAGTACATCAACTCCTGGTAGAGTTTTTAGCCGAGTGGTGGATACCATAATTCGACAGGCAGGTTGTGATGTTATCTTGGCTAAATTAGATGATAAAAGATCCTTTGACCGTTGGTTGTTGCCAATGGCAGGTGGCCCTAACTCCAGCCAAGCAATTAAGTTATTACCTGCTCTGGCTTCTTTAAGTACATCACCTCAAATCAAGCTATGTCAGGTTTTCCAGCCTAATAACTCCATTCCTGATACAACATTACTAGATAAATCTGTTCACTTTCTGCAACGCCGAGTTAGTGGTAAAGTGGTAGCTACTCCAGTTCGTGCCAATTCTGTTTCTGATGCTGTCCTCAAGTGTGCAGAACAAGACAATAGTGATGTTATTGTTCTGGGAGCTAGCCGTGAAAGCCTACTGCAACAAGCGATTCAAGGAAATATTGCCGAGAATATTTCTCGCAAGAGTAATTGTACGGTTATCATGGTAAAAACTTAATTACATAGGCGCAACCCGTCCATCGGCGGCTGTAGTCACCGTGTAACCTTCTTTTTGTACTGTATAACTCAATACAGTTCAGTTAAGGATTTTTGGTACTGATTTTAGACCTGTAGAGACGTAAAATTTCGCGTCTTTACCAAGGTTTTTGGGCTTAACTGAACGGTATTAGTGTATAGGTAAGACTGTCGCAAATAGCCGCTTCATCATCTACAAGTAATACGTGTGGCATTGTTCATTCCAAATTAACCTTAGTTTTTTCTAATTATATTTTGTATTAACAGGTATATTTTTGACATCTTTCTCTCGAAATGAATTTGTTAAATAGTAAGGATAAAAACCTTATAACCAAGAAAATTTAAGTTTAATCATGACTACTTAATTTACTCTTGACTATTACTGTTCCCTGTTGGGGAAATTTTATCGTAAAACTTGTTCCGCCTCCTACTTCGCTATCTACATAAATTTCTCCATGATGTATTTCTAAACACTTTTTAACCACAGCAAGTCCTAGTCCACTGCCAACAATCTTGCCTACATTATTAGCACGATGAAAAGGCTCAAATAAATGCTCTTGAAATTCGCCAGGAATTCCTATCCCATTATCTTTAACTTGGAAAAATATTGCGGATGATTCACAACTAAGAGTTAAGAAAATACTTCCCTCTGGATGTGAATATTTAATTGCATTTGAGAGTAAGTTACTCAGAACGGAATAAAGTATATTTTCGTCTAATTTGGCATGAGTACAGTTCCCTTGGCTGATAAATTTAATAGTATGCTGTTGTTGATTAGAAAATTGGAGGTCTTCTATCAAATTAATGCAAAATGCTTCCAAATCTATCAGTTCTGGATGAAATTCTAATTTCCCAGCTTCTGCCCTAGTCAAAGTTAAAATATCGGTTAGTAACTGGTTCATTGACCTAGCAGAAGATTGAATGCGATACAGATTTTTAAGTTTCTTCTCTTCCGTCCACTGCTGATTACTTTGAGCCAATAGTTGAGCCGACCCTAATATAATACTCAATGGTGTACGAAATTCATGGGATACCATTGAAAAAAAGCGTAACTTCAATTCGCTAAGTTCTTTTTCTTGAGCTAAAGTCTGTTGAATAGCTTCTGCTTCTTGGCGCTTTACTAATTGTTGATAAAGCAAAGCATAAACGCCTAATAAAATGGCAAAACTCAAGAAAGTACTGAGAAATTCAATCAACATCCGGTTGCGGATATTCTCTTGGGAATGTCTGACCGAGATTTGCAGTAACTGTTCCTCCCTAGCTTGCATTTGAGTAAGCGTTTCGCGGATTTGATTACGGTTTTGGTTACTTTGAGTAACTAAAGGTGCTTGAATAGCAAAGCTTGATTTACCTGCTTCTCTGAGGTTAATCGACTGTTTAGATAATTGAACTCTTTGAGCAATAAGGAATTTTAGCTTCGTTATTTGCTGCTGTTGATAAGAGTCATCAGCAAGTTGTTGCTGCAATTTTTTAACTTTGGCATCCAGGCTTTGCATTGCCTGATAGTAACGTTTGAGTTCTGATTGCTCTCTATAAAGAATATAACCCCTGCGTCCGGCTTCTGCATCGGTTAGTGTAGCGAAGATGTCAATAACATTTTTCATTACCTCATGTGTGTCCTTCACTTGATTGCTACTTTCAATTAACTGAGTAGCATTTTGGTAAGAAATAAGACTAGCTGTACCCATTAATAATAAGCTCAAGCCAAAGCCAGAGGCAATCCATTTCCTTTCCAGTGACCATTTCATAGAAAAAATTAATTAATCATTAATGGTTCAGAGTCCATATCTTATCCAAGACCTTACATCAAAGTAAAGATTTTTCCAATATTAAGCTTAGTTAAAAAACTTTCTTACTAACCGATTTCTACCCGATTTTTGCCTTTTATCTCCACAACCAGTTGTTAAAATAGTAATTAAATTAAAACTCTCTTGCACTAAAATATCTCCAAATAAATTTAATTGTTTGTTTGGAGAATTTTAATTTTATCAGGACTTACGCAAACAATAGCTAAAACCCTGATTTTGAGGTAGGGGCAATTCATGAATTGCCCCTACCGTGTATAGTTTTGCGTAAGTCCTATTTATATAGTAAGACTCATGTTTTATTTTAAAAAACTCATTACAACTCAAAAAGCCAAACCCTTCTTGACCATTATCTGCTAAACCAAGTGAGTTATCTAAATCAAAGCGGGTTGATAGATTTTCATGAAATAAACTCTGATTATCTTATTCTATCATCTCTAATTTTTAGGCATCATACTGAGGATTTAAAAATATAAGTGAGGAAATTAAATTGCCGTGTCTTCGTTTAAAACTTTTGAAGAGAAACAATCCAAAATTCAGACTTTACCTAGTTTTGAGTTTTTCAAAAGAGTCGGTCAAGTAACTGGTGGCACACTCTTATCAATTACTATGCTATCAAGTTCCGTGCTGGCTGGAGGACTAGTGGGTTTAGCTATTAGTTTCCGCGATTTACCAGATGTTAGACAACTACGAAACTTTATACCTTCAGAAACAACTTATATTTATGATATTAAAGGCAAGCTTTTAACACGTATACATGGGGAAGCTAATCGCCAATTAGTGCCTTTAGATCAAATTTCCCCCAATTTAATACGAGCAGTATTAGCTAGTGAAGATAGTCGCTTCTACGAGCATCATGGTATTAATACCGGTGGTATTGGACGTGCTGCATTAGTCAATTTTGCATCTGGGGAAGTGCGAGAGGGTGGTTCTACAATCACCATGCAGTTAGTAAAAAATATTTTCTTATCTCAAAAACGCGCTTTTACCCGAAAAATAGTAGAAGCAGTATTAGCAATTCGCTTAGAGCAAGTTATCAGTAAAGACCAAATATTAGAGATGTACCTCAATCAAGTTTACTGGGGTCACAATAACTATGGTGTTCAGACAGCAGCACGCACTTACTTTAAAAAATCAGCACAAAATTTGACTCTGGGCGAATCAGCAATGATGGCCGGTTTGATTCAAGCTCCAGAAGAATTTAGCCCCTTTGTCAGCATGAAGTTGGCAAAACAAAAACAAAAAGAAGTATTGGGGCGAATGTTGGAATTAAATTGGATTACTCAACAAGAGTATAATGATGCTCTCAAACAACAAATAAAACTTGGTGAAATCAAGTCATTTCAAGGTAGTGCTTTGCCTTACGTTACCAATACTGTAGCCCAGGAATTAATTAAAAAGTTTGGGCATGAAACGTTGCTCAAAGGAGGAATGCACGTACAAACCACAGTAGATGCAGGCTTCCAAATGATGGCAGAAGAAACTATCAAGAAGTGGCATCAAACTCTTGAAAGTGAGGGATTAAACAATAATCAAATGGCTTTAGTGGCAATTGATCCTCGCACACATTTTATCAAAGCATTAGTGGGTGGTGTAGATTCAAAAACTAGCGAATTTAACCGAGCAACTCAAGCCCACCGTCAGCCAGGATCTTCTTTTAAACCGTTTGTTTACTATACTGCCTTTGCTAGTGGTAAATTTACACCAAATACAACAATCCTAGATACTCCAGTTAGTTATCGTGATGGTAACGGTTGGTATTATCCCCGAAACTACGATAATACATTTATGGGAGCAATACCGATTCGTACAGCCCTAGCCCAGTCTCGTAATGTCCCCGCAGTCAAAATTGGCAAAGCTGTGGGTATGAATAAAGTTATTGAAACTTGCCGTACTTTGGGAATTATGAGTCCGATGGAACCGGTGAGTTCTTTACCACTAGGTGCGATCGGTGTGACACCATTAGAAATGGCTAGCGCTTATGCAACTTTTGCTAATTACGGCTGGCGATCGCCTCCAACGATTATTGCCCGTGTTACTGATGGTAGTGGCAATGTGTTAATAGATAATACTCCTAAACCTCAGCGAGTTCTTGACCCTTGGGCATCAGCAGCAATTTTAGACGTAATGCAAACGGTAGTTAAAGAAGGAACTGGTAGAGGTGCAGATATAGGTCGTCCAGTTGCAGGAAAAACAGGTACAACTTCCTCAGAGAAAGATATTTGGTTTATTGGTACGGTACCGCAGTTAACAACTGCCATTTGGGTAGGGAGGGACAACAACCGACAATTATCTAGCCACGCGACAGGCGGAGGTATGGTTGCTCCTATTTGGCGTGATTTTATGCATAAGGCACTTAAGGGTGTACCAGTAGAAAACTTCCAGCCACCTTCTAATTTTCCTCGTCCGAAATCAAATTAAAAATGTTCTAAGCTGAGACGCATTTAATTTTTCCAGATGAAAACCTCACAGCAAGTCTTCAGAACTTTATACCTCATTGCTTCACTAGTAGGTATTCTCAACTTTTGATAAACGCCACTCAGTTGAACACGTTCTGGTGGTTGATGCAAGGTTGCACAGCATCTTTGCACTGCCGCTTGATATTCCCGCCATTGCTTACGAATGGCTACACTAGTGAGATCATTACCTAAGTCTTCAAATTTTAGCCCAGCCCGACTAAGCCAAATTTCCACATCAGTTGTTTCACCAAAAGGTTCGGAAAAAAGATTATTGTTAAACATTGTTACAATATTTACCTTTTTATATATAGTACATAAGTTCCCTTTGTTGACGTTTAGACCGTCTTTCCCAAAGGTCTTGGAGTGAATGCTTTTGGAAAACTAAGTTAGCTGATTGACAGGCTTCTTGCCAAACCTCCTCCACTATGCCCGATTCCATAGTTTCAATAGTTGTATTGTTGGCAGGTGCATCAATCTCTACTCCCTCTATGGCAGTCAAAACATCTAAAACTGTGATTTTTCGGGGGTCACGTGCTAAGATGTAGCCGCCCTTCGCGCCACGTATGCTATTAATTAAACCTCGACATCTTAATGTTGCTAGTAGTTGTTCTAAGTAGCGATTTTGTATACTTTTTAGCTCTGCTATTTGTTTAATTTGCATTGGATCGCCATTCTGGTAGGAATCTACCAATGCCAACATCGCTATAAGTGAGTATTCAAATTTATTTGGTAGTCTCATCAGGCTAGATACTATACAAGCTTTTAAACTTGTAATTCTATCTAAACTCTAAAGTAATAAAGTAATACGAGCTATTTTGATTTTTTTTCAAAAAGATAAATAAGAATGATTGACAAAATAGTAATTTAAAGGTATGTGTGCGAGTTTTCAACTTCTAACACTGTTCTAATAAACTCTTGAAGCTATTAAAGAAAGTATTGTACTAACTATTATTTTTTCCTTGCACCTTTCGCCTTCTGCTCCCTCGGCTCCAACAGCTTGTCATAAGGGAGACAGGAGTATCTATTCTTTATACAAGAGTAACATAAGTAATAGGAAGCCAACTTAGACCTATCTAAGAATTTTCTCCAATAAGACTGTAAATTAGCCCAGTCAGTACAATTAGAGTCACAATTACATAGGTATAATCTTTTAGTCGAACAAAGGCTAACAGAGAAAAAAACACTCTCATAACTGGAGTAGCAATCAGTAGCAGTAGTCCTAGTTGAATAATGCCTCGGTTACGACCTGATAATATTGATGTTTTTACCCCGGCTGGAGTGCGAAACTCTGCTGGTTCTCCCCGAAAAAACTGGTAATTAGGAACCTCTGTCCCGTGGCGAATTAAGTACAAAATTCCACCCGTTAGAACCAGAACGGTAGCAAGGATGACCCCGACTCTTAACAGATTGCCAATAAATTGCTCAAAACGCTGCTCAAACTTAGTACGTCTGTTTAGAACCATTTTAAAGCCTCCCAGTTAGACCTTTGTAGATCATTTCCAGCGCCAGTACCAAAATCACACCACTGAAAATATTTCGCAAAAGTTGTACCCTGGCTCTGACAAGTACTCGCGCCCCCAATACAGCACCACACAGTACTCCCAACATCACTGGCATTGCTAATCCGGGGTCGATATAACCTCGGTTTAGATATATTCCTGCACTAGCAGCTGCTGTTACTCCAATCATGAAATTGCTGGTAGTTGTGGAAACTTTGAATGGAATATGCATTATTTGATCCATTGCCAGCACCTTGAGCGCTCCCGAACCAATACCTAGCAAGCCGGAAAATACACCAGCTATAAACATTAGCCCAAATCCAAAGGGAACACCACGCACGTTGTAAGATTGTTCTCCCGTAGAAGTTGGATAAGTACTATTTAGCTTCAAGCGTGTTGCCAGGGGATCTGGCGGTAAATTATCGATGTTTTCGGAGTAGGGTTTACGAGATAGGTACGCACTATAAAGTAAAACAATCCCAAACACAATAGCGATCGCTCCAGTAGAAATCTTCGCTGCCACAACCGCTCCAGCTATAGCGCCAAAGGTTGTTGCTATTTCTAGGAACATCCCTAGCCGCATATTAGTGTAACCTTCCTTTACATAAGCAGAAGCTGCTCCACTAGATGTAGCAATCACAGATACTAAGGAAGCACCAATAGCATAGTGGAGATCCACTCTACAAACTACAGATAGGAAAGGAACAATTACTACTCCACCACCCAAGCCTGTCAAGGCTCCTAAAAATCCAGCGCTCAAAGAGCCAAACCATACTAATAGCGAAAAATCCAGAGTATTCAAGGTTTGTTCTCCACTATTTGGCTTTATGGGTAAAAACACCAATTAGTTTCACACTGGTTGGTTGGTTTTACTTTATATTTTTTCATTTATAAAAACAAATATTTTTTCTTATTAATTTAATCAAAATTTTTAATTATATTATATATAAGCATTGAAAAAACTGTCAAAATGACAAATTCTTTATAGTCTATTCAACTAAATTTTTATCAAATTTATAAAACAGATATTTAACCAGCTAAACTACTGTAAAGCTAGGAAAATATAGTAGTTTTATGAACGTCATATTTATGCTATAACTATTTTCGTGTTTGGCTTATCTCAACACCAAGCTCAGGGTACAACATTAGCTTTGCTTGTTCCTCCGATTGATATTTTGGCTGCATGGACTTACTACAAGCAAGGATATGTAGACTTTAAAATAGCAGGATTGCTCTGCTTGGGTTTTGTATTAGGTGGATGGCTGGGTGCCAAAATAGGAACAGGATTATCTAATGTGATATTGGCGAGAATATTTGGAGTTTTACTGCTTGTTAGTGCTATCAGAGTACTGTTTACAAATGTAGGCGATTCCACTTTGTAACTCAGCAATTTTGTTCAAGCTCATTAAAAAATACATCTTATTTACTCCTTGTCATCGTCTTATTTAGGGATTCTTACTTGTAAAAGTTGTTCCCCTGTCTAACTCACTTTATTATAAGAAACCTGATTGGAAAGTTATTTTACTAAAAAAAATATAGTATTATCTATTTTTTAATACAGAAATATTATCACAATGCGTATTTTGGTAGTCGAAGATGATGTTCAGCTAGCAGAGATGCTGATGGAAGCCCTAACTGACCGTCAATATGTGGTAGATATAGCCCAAGATGGAGAGGAAGCGTGGGATTGCATTAAAGTATTGGAATATGATTTGGTGGTACTAGATATTACCTTACCCAAGCTAGATGGTGTAAGTTTTTGTCAACGCTTGCGATCGCCTACATCAAGACATAGCTCATCGCGCAATATTACAATACCTGTACTCATGTTAACAGCACGCGATACCCTTGGTGACAAAATTACCGGGTTGGATGCTGGGGCAGATGATTATATGGTTAAACCTTTTGAAATGCCAGAGTTAATGGCTCGTGTTCGCGCACTGTTGCGCCGCAATAGTGCCGCAACATCTTCTTCAGATTTTGGTTGGGGTAATCTGCGTTTAAATTCTAGCACTTATGAAGCCACATACTCTGACAAGCCTTTACATCTAACACCTAAAGAATTTGCTCTTTTAGAATTAATGGTTTCTAGCGGTCGGCGGGTGCTAAGTCGAGCCGGAATTATTGAGCGTATTTGGTCACTTGATGACCCTCCGAGCGAAGAAACTGTTAAGTCTCACATTAAGAGTTTACGGTATAAACTTAAAGACGTAGGTGCTGCTGATGATTTTATTGAGACAGTTCATGGATTGGGCTATCGCTTAAAGCAGCTTTAGGAAAATACCCGATTTCTACCCGATATTTACCTCTTATCTTTACAACTGATTGTTAGACTACAATTACATTACTGAAGTTAACTTCTTCTTTTACACTAGAACACTATTAGTTCTCCAAATCAATTTAATTATTGGTTTGGGGAATTTTAATTTTTATCTAAAAGCAATTAGTAAACCAGCTTTTTAAATGTCGAGAATTCATTAAGTCGGGAGCAACTGAGATGACTACTGCTTTTGGTTGCCCTTCTTGGACTAAGGCGATCGCTTCTCGCTTAGACTTGGCTTGTTGGATTAGCTGAGAAAGCTCTTGGTTGTCGCGTATATTTGCTTATAGCATATAATTTGCCATTTTGAAGTCAGTTATAATTCTATGTTACGCGATCGCCTATTTCCTTGTTCTTAAGTTATCAGCAAAACCTCTAGCAGTTAGATAATTGAGGGGATTGGTCGATATCTTACGTGGTTGTGTTACAAAGACATAGGATAATATCATATCAGGGTTCAGAAGGAATAATTTTTTAAGGAGTAAAATATGGCGGAACTTAACGTCACGAAAAAAAGTATAAGTAGCCTATTTTCTGAAATGCAGGGAACAAAATTCATTATTCCTGATTATCAACGACCATATAAATGGGATTTAGAAAAATGCGAAATTCTATGGCAGGATCTTACTGGTTTCTTTGAAGAAAGAATAGGAAGTGAGGAGTATTATCTAGGCACGGTTGTCACTTGTAAAAATGATGAATCTGGAAAGATTGAAATTGAAGTTATCGATGGGCAACAGCGTATCACCTCACTCTTGCTTCTTCTTAGGGCATTTTATTCAAAATTGGAAAACAGTGCAATTGAAGACGACAATATTACTGGACTCAAGAATCAAATTGCGCCCTGTATTTGGGACGTTAATCCTATTTCGGGAAAAGTCTCTGATACCAGTTTAATCCACATAGAATCACGGGTTGCAACCGAATCTGACAATGAAGTATTTCATGCGATTCTTCGGACAGGAAAATCAAAGCCAAGCGCTACCGACCTTTATTCAAAGAATTATAATTATTTCTTTTCAATGTGTGAAGAATACGCAATGCACAATCCAATTCATTGGCAGGCATTTTGTGTTTCCATTTTAAAGAATTGCATTATACTTCCAATTGATTGCGAAAAACTAGACACCGCATTGACCATATTTTCAACCCTAAACGACCGAGGAATGCCGCTTTCGGATTCCGACATTTTTAAAGCTCAACTTTATCGCACTAAGACTACTGCCGAGGGAAAATCAGAATTCACTTCTTCATGGAAAGAGCTTACTGAAACAGTCGATGATGCAAGGTTGAGCTTGGATGCTCTCTTCCGATATTATTCACACGTTATTCGCGGCAGAAACAGTGATAAAACAAAAGAAATCGGTTTAAGAAAATTTTATGCTGGCGTTGACAATAAATTCAAAAAATTAGAGCAAACTGATTTTATGAAAGAATTGCAAGAGCTTGCAGAATTTTGGCTAACGGTGAAAGCAGGCGAATCGAAATTTCTGGAGCGAGAGTTTATTTCTCGCCAGTCGTTTAAATATCTTCATTGCCTTAACTATTACCCAAACGAATACTGGAAATATGTTACGAGCGCATATTTTTTAAAAAATAAAGATTCGGATTCATTTCATACAAAATTTTCGGAATTTCTCGGAACATTAATTTCATTTCTGTTTTCCGAGTTTGTTCAGAAGCCAACAGTAAATGCGATAAAGGATTCATGCTACCAATTTTGCATTGATATTTTTAAAGGAAAGCCGCTTACAATAACCGCTTCAATTTCTTCAGAATTTTCGACCACTTTGGCTCAAACGGCTAATAATAGAATTGCTCGCGCCATGATTTTGCTTCACGCTTATCTAAATCCTAATCAAAGCGACAAGATTGATTCCAATTTTCAGATTGAACATATTTTCCCTCGTGTTTGGAATACAGCTAACTACAACGGCTGGAATCACGAAGATGCAAAAGTCTATTTGGAGCGATATGGAAACAAAGTGGCTATAGGAAAAAAATTAAACATCCAAGCTGGTAATGGTTATTTCGGGCAAAAGAAAAATAAATATAAGGACTCACCCATTGCTAATGTTAATGATCTTTCAAAATACCCAAGTGATGATTGGGTAAAGACCGACATTGAAGCAAGAGAAAAATTATTTTTAGAATCAATTGTGGGTTTCTTTCATTCCAATTTGCATAAAAAATAAGTTCGGACTACCAATTATATGTTTAGAACAGATAATTTATAAATGCAAAAAATGTTGTTGAACAAATCGATCAAACCGACTGCGCCATTGTCGTCATGCCTAACCGATAAGTCCGTTAAGTTTGTCTGTTTCTAGTCGAGATTAGGCAAGCAAAAATGGTAAGCTTTGTTGATGAGTTCCGATAAGTTGTTGGCGATTCCTTTCAGGATGCATCCCGCCGCAAAGACCAATAATTATTAAGCGATCGCCTAAAAATCATGACTCACAGAAATAGCGATCGCCTAACTCCTCAAATCGCCAATATAAGCCCCAATTTGTTTAAGTCCCTGCAAAACTTGGATACGTTCTGATGTATTTTCAAGTAACCGATAAGTATGGGATCGAGTATATTGAGGGACATTTTGGTGGCGATGCCTGAGGCGAGCGAAGCTATCGCATTTCAAAAACAATACTTCTCTTCCGTTTGTAACCATTCCATAACAACTTGACTGTAAGTTGGGAGCGCTCAACAAATAAGTAAGTGCTTGGGGAATTCCCGCCGTAACGTCTAGTCTTGCAGGCTTTGACTCGATTACCAAAATCCAAAAACTATCTTGAATCACCAAAATATCAATCCTGCCTTGAATTGCAATAGCATTAGCTTCGTCTGCAACTTCGATATTGGTACTTACTTCTGCTTTTACCAAAAAAGGAAACTGATAGAAACCTGCTAAATCTAGCAATGGTGATATAACTACAAGCTTAACAATTTCTTCGAGAGGTGGTTCTTCTTGACTGAGATAGGTATAGTTTCGAGTGAGGCGATCTAGTCCTTGTAGCTCCGCTTCGGTTAGAGTCGGCGCATTATTTAACCATTCATCAAAAAAGCGATCGCTAGAGTCGAGTCTCAAGCCAAAAGTTTGACGGAGAGCGCCAAGGGTAAGGCTACTAGCATTTGTAATCACGGTTAAATTCTTGTAGTAATTACATGAAGTTTAAAAGTCTAGACATTTGATCTAGGCTCCAATACCTAATATACGATATATTAAGAACAAAAGAGCGATCGCGTAAAAATCACGACTCACAGGAATAGCGATCGCTAAAATCAAACAATTTTCATCCTTATTTCTGGCTCTCCAGAATTTCCTTCGCATTTAAAAGTCCTTGATATTGTTCTTCGCTGACCTTTGGATACTTGAGATTCAGTTCCTTTAACTGCGTGTAAATGATACCTGCCACAACCAGACGAGTAAACCATTTGCGATCGGCGGGGATAATGTACCAAGGAGCATATTTTGTACTGGTGTGATTGAACATATCCTCATAGACAGTCATATAGTCATCCCAAAAAGTACGTTCATTGGCATCATTAACAGAGAACTTCCAGTTCTTTTCAGGTCGGTCAATCCGTTCTAAAAAACGTTTTCCCTGTTCTTCTTTAGACACATTCAGAAAAAATTTGAGGATGATAGTTCCGTTGTTGACTAGATATTTCTCAAAGTGAACCAGATTTAAATTCTTTTTATCCAAAATATAAAGTTTGATAACTTTATCAGTAGACATATTGTTTATATTGATAGAAACTAGAGTTTTGTGAACAATAGAGAATTGGTGAGTTATTCAAAATAAATTTAAAATGCAAAACTCCCGATAAACGTCAAGGTAGATAAGTTTGTATCTTGAGTTTGATGGGCTTCAGGAAGAATTTCTTCAACGATCGCCACCATCAAAGTGCCTGTTGTAATCAGTTTGTCCGCGCAATCCCCAATAGCCCAGCGTCGCGCCCAGCCAAACAGGAATCAGAAATGCCGCAACTAAACAAAATCGCTGTGTTCGCGGCATATTTTGACTCTATACTCAAGTGCTTTTTAGAGGACTCCTTTGTTTTGACTGTGGTGGGAGCAAAAGCCGGTAAGCGAGCAGTTTCACGCGGTCATTCACGACGAACCACGCCAGCGCATAGCCCCAAACGAACAGTGCCCAACCCCAGCCGAGAGGCGTCATAAATAGCCCATATACCGCGATTAACGTCGCCACGACTTGTGTACCAAGTACGGCTATCCATAAAATCCGCGCGGGACGAATAGACCAGAACGGGCCGCGTGTGCGGGTGAGGAAGATCGTCAGATGTCCAGCCACGGAGAGCTTCAAATACATCAGTGTCTGGATGTGTGCGCGATCGAGATGAAAGACGCGCTCACCAAGATAAAACAGTCCGAACGCGGAGACAACCCCGATCACGCCTAACACCGTGGAGATCCCCAGCACAAGGCGCATATCCCATGCCTCGGGCTTATCTCGGTAATGAACATTGTCATAGGCGATGGACAGGATGGCACCGTCGTTGAGCAACGCCAGCATCACAATCATCACCGCCGTCACCGGGTAAAAGTTAAAGAACAGGATCGACAAGGTCATGAACAACAGCACACGCAACGTCTCGGCGATACGGTAGATCGCGTAGCTGTTCATCCGTTGGAAAATGCGGCGGCTTTCCTTAATCGCGTCAATAATCACCGACAGTCCGGGCGTTGTCAGCACAATGGAAGCCGCCGCCCGCGCTGCGTCTGTTGCGCCTGAAACGGCGATGCCGCAGTCGGCTTTCTTCAGCGCGGGGGCATCATTCACCCCGTCACCCGTCATACCGACAATATGTCCGTGTTTTTGCAGGACATCTACAATGTGGAACTTGTGTTCGGGGAATACCTGGGCAAAACCGTCGGCATTCTCAATGGAATCGGACACTTCTGATGTCTCTTGCTTTTCCGAGTCGCCCAAGCTACCAGCATCGAGGATATTTGCGCCCATGTCCAACTTTTTGGCGGTTTCCTGAGCGATCGCTAATGCATCGCCCGTCAGCATCTTGATGTTTACGCCCATCTTTGCTGCGCTTGCAATGGTTGCCTTGGCATCTTCCCGTGGCGGATCGAACAGCGGCAATACACCAAGAAACTGCCATTTTCCATCGCCCTCAGCCCGCGCCACGCCCAACGAACGAAAGCCACGGGTTGCAAATTCGTTGACCGCTTTCTCGACAGCCGACTTCACCTGCCCAGCATTGGTGGATAATGCTAGAATCACTTGGGGCGCACCCTTGGTCACTTTGAAAGTTTTTCCGTCTTTGGCTTTAACGCTGGCTTCGGTGCGTTTATGCACCGGGTCGAATGGCGTAAAGTGAACCACCTCGTAAGCCTTTAACGAATCCTTGTCTTTCAGTCCGTCCAAAACGGCTAGATCAATGGTGTCGTTGTTTTCCGCGCGCGACGCCAGCGCCCCATTGAGGATGATTTCATCAGCCGGAATATTATTCACACTGAAGGGATCACCCAGCGTCAGCTTGTTCTGGGTCAAGGTGCCGGTCTTGTCCGCACATAACACATCCACACCAGCCAGTTCCTCAATAGCGACCAATCGGCTGACAATCGCTTTTTTCTTGGAGAGCAGGCGTGCGCCAACCGCCATCGTTACCGACAGCACTGTTGGCATCGCCACGGGAATCGCAGCTACGGTCAACACCAGAGCGAACTGCAACGTAGTGAGGATCGGGTCGCCACGGGAGATGGCGACGGTAATAATCAACGTCACCAGAGCCAGGGCGAGGAGGATCAGGTAGTTGCCGATCTTTAAAACCGCCTTTTGAAAATGGCTGACAGTTTGCGCCTTCTGCACCAGTTGCGCCGTCTTGCCGAAGTAGGTGTTCGCACCCGTGGCATAGACCAGTGCGCTGCTCTCACCGCGACGAACGATCGAGCCGGAAAACACCGCGTCGCCAGGGTTACACTTGGCAGGCAGGGATTCGCCCGTCAGCGCGGACTGATCCACCGACATGGGATCGCCGTCCAATAAGCGGGCATCTGCTGGCACTATATCGCCAAGCCGCAGTTGGATGACATCGCCGGGCACCAACTCACGCGCTGGCGGGGTAATCCACTTCCCATCTCGTTTCACCTGGGTCTTGGTCGCGAGCTTCGCCTTCAGAGCAGTAATGGCGTTGCCCGCAGCACTTTCTTCCCAGAATGCCACCACAGCGTTGGTAACTAGCAGCAACAGGATGATGAAGAAATCCGGCCAGTGCCGCACCACGCCCGAAAGAATCACCGCCGCCTCGATCATCCACGGGATCGGTCCCCAGAAATAAGTGAGGAATTTCAGGAATGGATTCGTCTTCTTTTCCTCGATCTCGTTAGGACCATATTCAGTCAGGCGCTTCTTCGCCTGTGCTTGGCTGAGTCCGTCTGGCGACGACTCCAGTTTTTTTTCCACCTCCGGCAGTGGCAGGGTTTTCAGATCGTCTTTCGCATCGGGCTTCGATTTGGTAGCTTTGGTCTGATCGGCAACGGGTTTGATCATGGGTATTCCTTTGGTTTATTTTTTCCTTTTTTCAGCCAAATTTAAGGGTGTGGCAGACCAAGCGGGCAATCATCAGTGCTTCATCTGTGTGAATTACGCGGACGGGAACCCTGCTGGTCTGTGCAGAAATCACGTCCTCATTCGCTGCGTTTCGCTTTGCTTCGAGTTCGATGCCAAGGAAACCCAGCCCATCGCAAATCCGGGCGCGGACTGTGGGGGCATTCTCCCCGATGCCCCCTGCGAACACCAATGTGTCCACTCCGCCCAATGCCGCCGCGAATGCGCCGATCCATTTCTTGACCTGGTAGCAAAATAGGGCGATCGCGATCGCCGCCCGCTCGTCCTGCATTTCCTGATCGAGCAAGTCATGCATATCAGAACTGATTTCGGATATTCCCAGCAAGCCGGACTGGAAATTAACCATCTCGTTGAATTGCTTCGCGCTCATTTGTTCAGTACGCGCCAGATACCAAACTAGTCCCGGATCGAGATCGCCAGAACGGGTACTCATCGGCAATCCGGCGGTCGGCGTAAAACTCATGCTAGTGTCCACGGGTTTGCCGTCATGCACCGCCGCCAAGCTTGCGCCATTTCCGAGGTGAGCGAGGATAACCCGACCTTGTGCTGCTGCCGTTCCGTCCAGGCGGGCTAGTTCTCCCATCAGGAACGAGTATGACAACCCATGAAACCCGTAGCGTCGTACACCCTGCGCCTCATAGCGACGCGGGATCGGTAACAGTCGAGCCACAAGCGGCAAATCATGGTGAAAAGCCGTGTCAAAGCAGGCCACTTGGGGCAGATTTGGAAATCGCTGATGAAATGCCTCGGTCAACAATATCTCTTCCGGCAGATGCTCAGGGTCGAATGGACTTAGCTGATGCAGTTCCTCAATCATTTCCGCAGTAATTCGCTGCGGCTGGCTATACTTGGGTCCCCCATGCACCACGCGATGCCCTACGGCGCTCAAGGCATCACGCCCACTATGTTTTTCAATCCAATCCATCAGAGCGTCCACTGCCGCCGTGTGATCCGGTGCCGACACTAACCGCGAAAAGTTGTCCGCCGGGTTCAAGCCTTTTACCTGCAAACTGGCAGCCGGCAGCCCAATCCGCTCAATCCCGCCCTCCAGAATCCGTTGGAGGGAGTCGCCGGACTCGAACAGCGCAAACTTGATGCTCGACGAGCCGCCATTAATCGTCAGGATGTGCGGGTTAGCTGGTTTCATTTGGCCTCCGTGAACGCTGTCTGCAACCCTTGATCGTGCGTGCATCGAGCCAGAAGAATGACGCTCGATCGCGGTTTCAAAGAGTAATTGTCTGGATTTTCCCAATGCGGTTCCTCACCCGCAGCGAACAGGTCTTGTGGCGCAACGCATCCAGTATCGATGGCTAGATGCCACCGAGTCTCTGGCAGTAGAGGGGGCAACCGAAAATCGATCGCATCGACACTGGCATTGAACAACAGACAAAGTGCGTGCTGCTCATCTTCATGGATCAGACAGGCAAACTGCTTTGCTTGGGGGTCAGTCCAATTGGGCAAGCCTCCTTGCGGGCCAAACCACTGGATCTCAGCATCCGTATAGAATTTCTCCTGACTCAGAATGGGATGGGCACACCGAAAGACAATCATGCCACAGGTGAAACGAAAAATCTCCTGGTGCTGTTCCAGACAACTCCAGTCATACCAACTCGTGGCGTTGTCCTGGCAGTAGGCGTTGTTGTTGCCGCCTTGTGTGCGACGAAATTCGTCCCCGCCGAGCAGCATCGGCACACCGCGCGATATCAGCAGGGTCAGCAGAAAATTCTTGATCTGGCGTTTTCTGATGGACGCGATGGCTACGCCCGCCGCAGGCATCGCGGCATCTGTTGTCTCGCCTTCAACTCCGTAGTTCTCGCTAAAGTTGGTATCAGTCCCATCCTGGCTGTTCTCTCCATTCGCTTCATTATGCTTATGGCCATAGCTCACCAGGTCGTTGAGAGTGAAACCGTCGTGGCAGGTGACGAAATTGATGCTGCCTTCAGGTCCTTTGCCGGACTTGGTATAGATATCGGCGCTGCCACAGATCCGGGTGGCAAACAAACCGAGCATCCCCTCATCGCCACGCCAGAAACGCCGAACATCGTCTCGATACCGCCCGTTCCACTCTGCCCAGCGCCGCTCTGAAAAGCTACCCACTTGATATGCACCACCGGCATCCCATGCCTCGGCAATGATTTTCACGTCTCTTAAGATCGGGTCTTCGGCGATCCGTTCGAGCAGAGGGGCATTAGCTAATAACTTGCCGGTACCGTCCCGTCCAAGAACCGATGCCAAGTCAAACCGGAATCCATCCACATGCATCTCGACCATCCAATAACGAAGCGCGGCCAAGATGTGGTCTCGCACCACGGGATGATTAGCATTGACGGTGTTGCCTGTGCCTGTGTAGTTCTTATAGTAGCGTTTGTCCTCCGCTAGCGTGTAGGCGATCGCGTTAGCTATTCCGCGAAAACAGAGCGTTGGACCCAGTTCATTGCCCTCTGCTGTATGATTGAACACTACATCCAGGATTACTTCGATATCGGCCTTGTGCAAAGCCCGAACCATTTCCTTGAACTCTAGCTTCTGCTGGCCTAAACCGCCTGAACTGCTGTAGGAGGCTTTGGGTGCAAAGAAAACCACGGGATCGTAACCCCAGTAATTCCTGAGCAGTTGATTGGTTTGCGGATTCCGGCGCGGGATAGGAGTATCATTGAACTCCTGGACGGGCATCAGTTCTACAGCCGTCACTCCCAGGGTTTTGAGATAGGGAATCTTTTCCATCAGACCTCGGTAGGTGCCCGGATGATCGACGCCCGACTTGGGATGAATGGTAAAGCCACGAATATGCATTTCGTAAATAATGGTCTTCGACCACGGATGCCGGGGTGGACAGTCTCCATCCCACTCGAAGGACTCGTTGAGAAAGACACATTTTGGCATCGACTTGGCATTGTCTACCTTTGAGAAAGACAGGTCTGGCTCTGATGCCAAGGGGTCATAGCCGCGTGCCGTGGCGAAATCCCACGGAGGCAGTTGCGAAACCGCGATCGCACAGGGATCGAGGAGAAGCTTGTTGAAATTGAAACGATGGCCTTCACTGGGTTCGTAGGCTCCATCCACGCGGTAAGCATAGAATTGGCCAGAAACGATTCCCTCCACCCAAACGTGCCAGACATCGCCGGTGCGATTACACGCTGAATCGAGATCGATTGACCTGGTAGGCACTGCGTCTTCAGGATGGTCAAACAACTCTAGTCGAACGCGGGTGGCATCACGGCTAAAAATGGCGAAATTCACCCCTCCTCCAGTTTCCTGGGTTCCAAAAGGCAAAGGAGATCCCACCCGCACGCCAGCGCGTGCGGATATCTCCGAGATATAATCGTGCAGATCATGTGAAGGATCTTTCATTGGTAGTCTGCCCAGAGATGGGAAATTAGCACCCACGGATTAAACCAATTCGCAATTCGCAATTCGCAATTCGCAATTACGTTTTGTGACGGGGATTTAGACCACGACACAAAATGCGCTGCCTGTAGAGACACTTGACTTAAACCCCCAAAGTTCGTTAAGGGTTTGCGATTAATTTAGTGCCATTTGGCTCTACAACATCCCTCATTGATTGAATGCCTTCTTGCTTTCTGATCTCGCTTTTCTCCTGCCCCAATCCCATAGTCAAGGCTGTCATCCCGGCAAGACCCCCTAGTTGCATAGTTTCTACGGCTGTGCTGGGTACAATGACAATCGTGGCATTGTCCTTCAAACCCTCATAAAGCATATTCATCGCCCTCAAATGCAGAGCCACAGGGTTGTTGATATAGGTCTTAGCCGCTTCCCCAAATTTCTCTGCCACCTGTCGCTCAGAATCTCCGAGAATCACACGCGCCTGACGTTCTCTTTCCGCTTGAGCCTGCATCGACATCGCATCCTCCAAAGCCGAGGGAATCAGTACATCCTTAACTTCCACTGAGATAACATTGATACCCCATGACTCAGTGCGCTCGTCAATAATTTTCTGCAAATCCTTACTAATCTTCTCTCTGCCTTCCAGCATATCTGATAGCATGGTCTTGCCGATGACATCCCGCAGAGCCGTTTGGGAGGCCCAACTAATAGCACTTTTATAGTCGGCGACATCCAGAGCTGCTTTCTTAGGATCTACAACCTTCCAAAACAAAACTGCATCTACGTCAACCGGCACCGTATCCTTAGTCAAAGTCTTCTCCGCCTGGAAAGAAGCGGTGATCACGCGAGTGTCAATCCGGTAAGGTATGGTGTCAATGATCGGAATAATGAAAACGAGTCCCGGTCCTTTGAGAGCGAAGAATTTTCCTAACCGCAATACCACCAATCTTTCCCACTCATTCGCCACCTTAATAGCGCTCGAAAGAATTGAAGCTAACACACCTCCAACACCAATAATTACCATTAAAAGTAGTAATGGGTTAGTAGTGTAATACGGGACGGAGTTTTGCATAAATAATGACGAATTTACCGTGCTTTGGGATGTACTCGCTATAAGCTTTCCCGCTCGAAGTTGATAGCCAAATAATGGATAAGAGCTGATTGTTTTCATTTCAATTACCTTGATGAGTTAGACACTTGAATTCGATAACCGTGATTCGTTTTTTCTGAACTAGTAGTCTGTCAATTTTGTTTTGAGGGGTTTTTGGTAGTGCGGGCATCTTGCCCGTGTGAGCGTCTCGCTCACACTACTTTTGACTTCCGCCTTGCGGCAATCCTCCATGCAAAAATTAATCATCGCTGCCACAGGATTCGTGTATCTTCCAGTGGAATCGCAACGCCGTCACAGTATGGTACAATACGCAGTGTATATTCTGTGGCTGGGCGTGTTGCGGATACTTGCGTGTTAAAGATGTAACCGTTTCCCGTGGTCAATGGCTGACCGCGCTTCATTTCCTGTCGCGACCTGTTGCCGCCGTTCACTCCGTTGGCGTATAATTCTACCCGTACACTCTTTGGGTCAAGGCTACCGAAAAACACTTCAACTGTGAATGTGTGTCCTTGTGCGTCGCTCACAACCTTGATTTCGCCGAAGTGCAACGAAGCCCATTGATCTTGCAGAGTGTGCTGCCAATGGACGATTTGCCTGCCTACTTCGCTGTTGTTCGCGGCGCGATCGCGGTAGGCAGTGGCAGCCGGAAGGTAGTGTTGCTCAGTATATTCACGTACCGAATGGGTGGCGGAAAAGCGGGGTGTCAACTGCGCCATACTTTCTCGCATCCGCTTGACCCATGCTGTGGGGATGCCTCTGTCGTCTCGGGTGTAAAACTCCGGGATCACTTCCTGCTCTAGCAGCTCATAGAGCGCGTTGGCTTCTACTGCGTCCCAAGCGGGATCTTCGCCATGCTCCTGACCGTCCCCCAACGCCCAGCCAACTTCAGGATTGTAGGCTTCCGCCCACCAGCCATCCAACTCAGATAAATTGATGCCGCCATTGACAAGCACCTTCATGCCACTCGTCCCGCAAGCTTCCCAAGGTCGCCGGGGCGTGTTGATCCAGACATCCACCCCTTGCACCAGGTGTTCGGTTAGAAGCATATCATAGTCACTGAGAAAGATCACATGGGGGCGCACCTCAGGTTGCCGGATGAAACGTACCCATTCTTGAATCAGGGCTTGCCCCCCCTGGTCTGCCGGATGCGCCTTGCCAGCAATGATGAGTTGCACGGGATGCTGCGGATTGGTCAAGATACGAAGCAGGCGATCGCGATCGTGCAGCAGTAAGTTTGGTCTCTTGTAGGTAGCGAAGCGACGTGCAAAGCCCAAGGTTAATGCATTGGGACTAAACAGATGGTTCGCCCCATTAATCGCCTCCGGCGTGTCGTTGGAGACGATCAATTGCTGGGACAAGCGTTGGCGGGCGTATTCAACCAGAGACTTGCTGGCGGCTGTCCGAAACTGCCAGAGTGTGGAGTCGGAGACGCGGCGAATGTCCTGCCCCAGGTTTTCCGTCGTGCCCAGCCAGCGCTCCTTTCCACAGACTCCCGTCCACAGATCATCGGCGGGAGCCGAGTCCCAGCTTGGCATGTGGACTCCGTTGGTTACGTGTCCGATCGGTACTTCGTCCTCCGGCCAGTGTGGAAAGAGCGGCGTGAAAATGCGCCGGCTCACCTGACCGTGTAAGCGACTCACCCCATTAACCGCCCCGCTTCCACGGATTGCCAAATAGGCCATGTTGAAACTCTCTGATGAGTCATTTGGATTCTGGCGGCCTAGTCCCAGCAAATCGTGGACTGTAATGCCCAGCTTGTCTTGGGCATACCGACCAAGGTATTGCTCGATGAGAGCCGGAGCAAAACGGTCAAAGCCAGCAGTCACCGCCGTGTGGGTGGTGAAAAGGTTCCCCGATCGCGTGACCGCCAGTGCGACCTCAAAAGGCTGCCCGGTCTCGTTCATAAAAGTTCTGGCTCGTTCTAAAATGGCGAATGCCGCGTGGCCTTCATTGAGATGGCAGACTTCCGGCTGGATGTCGAGGGCATCAAGCAGTCGCCAGCCGCCAATACCGAGCAGCATTTCTTGCTTGAGGCGTAACTCCGGTCCGCCGCCATACAGTTCGCTGGTAATGCCTCGATGGGCAGGAAAGTTTGCGGCGTCATTGCTGTCTAGCAGGTAAAGCTTCACGCTGCCAACTTGTACCTCCCAGGCGCGTAGCCAAACCGAGTAACCGGGCAAGACAATCTCCAACCGCAACCACTCGCCATTTGGGTGGCGCAAGGGTGCGATCGGTAACTGTCCGGGATCGTTGTAGGGATAAAGGGCTTGCTGTGCGCCGTCCTTGTCAATCACCTGACGAAAATAGCCCTGTTGGTAAAGCAATCCCACAGCAACCACCGGTACACCCAGGTCACTGGCGGCTTTGAGCTGATCTCCGGCGACATTGCCGAGTCCGCCTGAGTAAATGGGCAATGCTTCACTCAACATGAATTCCATGCTGAAATACGCGACACATTTCAATGGAGAGTGCGGATACCGTTGCTGAAACCAGGCTAGTGCAGTTGCCTCCTGACGCCTGATTTGCAACAAGTCATCTACATTCTTAGAGAAGGCTGGATTGGCTAGCGCCCTCTGGAGTTTGTCCCTTGAGACAGTCTGTAAGACCACCCAAGGGTTTTGAGTCAACTCCCAAAGTGCAGGATCAAGCTGCCGCCAGACTTCATCGGTAGCATGGTTCCATGACCAACGCAGATCCAAAGCTAGTTCGGCAAGGGAATCGAACCCCTCGACATCTGTCGGTAAAAAACGGTTGTTCCACGTACTGAAAGGTGTTTCTTGGCTCATGGGTTCTCCTTTGGGTTTGCCTTGGATGCAGTCTCCAACTTCTGTGGGGATGCCACCAAAGCAGTGCTGACAATCGTCTGTGCTTCTTCCAGGATGTGGCGCAGATGCTCTGTTCCTTGGAAGCTCTCTGCATAAATCTTGTAGATGTCCTCGGTTCCTGACGGACGTGCCGCGAACCATCCGCTTTCGGTCATCACTTTCAACCCACCAATGGCAGCACCGTTGCCTGGTGCATGGGTAAGTACCCTCTGGATTTTTTCGCCCGCCAGTTCGGTGAGCGTCACCTGTTGTGGTGAGAGATTTGCCAACTTTTCCTTTTGCTCTGGAGTGGCGGGTGTTTGAACGCGATCGTAGACAGGTTCACCGAATTCGTGCGTGAGTTCGCGGTAGATTTCGCCGAGATCGTGGTCTGTCCGCGCTATGATTTCCGCCGCCAGCAAACAAGGAACGAATCCGTCCTTGTCCGTCGTCCAGACGCTGCCATCCAGACGAGCGAACACCGAACCCGCGCTCTCTTCTCCCGCAAATCCCAGTGAGCCATCTAGCAATCCTCCCACAAACCACTTGAAACCGACCGGCACCTCGAAAAGCTGCCGGTCAAGTTTGGCGGTTATCCGGTCAATCATCTGGCTGCTCACTACCGTTTTGCCGATCGCAGCTTCCTTGTGCCACTTCGGCCTGTTTTGAAAAAGATAGAAAATTGCCACGCAGAGGTCGTGATTAGGCGGCAGCAATCCTTCGCTTCTGGTGACAATTCCATGTCGGTCGTAGTCGGTGTCGCAGGCGAAGGAAAGATCAAAGCGATCCTTCATCTCGATCAGTGGTTGCATCGCATAGGGCGAAGACGGGTCCATGCGAATCTGTCCATCCCAATCCACCGTCATAAAACGAAAGGTGGGATCGACCGTCTCGTTGATAATGGTCAGGTTTAAACCATGTTGCTCCGCAATCCTCGCCCAGTAATGGACACCAGCACCGCCAAGGGGATCAACGCCGAGACATATCTTGGCGCTGCGAATGATATCCAGGTCGATTACATTGCCCAGGTCGTTGACGTATGCGGTCAGATAGTCGTGTCGATGCGTCGTGGCACTGTGTAGAGCCTGTTCGTAGGGAATTCGTTTCACTCCTTGGAGTCGGGCTTCCAGCAGCGCATTCGCCGTTCCTTCAATCCAACCAGTGATTATGTTGTCGGCTGGCCCACCCGGCGGCGGGTTATATTTGAAGCCACCGTCATGGGGCGGATTGTGGGAGGGTGTGATCACAATCCCGTCAGCGAATCCGCTTTTGCGATCGCGATTGTAAGTCAAAATCGCATGAGAAATTACTGGGGTTGGGGTATATTCGTCCCCAACGGCGATCATCACTTCGACTCCATTTGCTGTCAGTACCTCAAGTGCAGTAGCGCCAGCCGGAACAGAGAGCGCGTGCGTATCCATACCGAGATACAGAGGACCAGCGATTTTTTGTTGCGTGCGATAGAGGCAAATCGCCTGAGTAATTGCCAGGATGTGCCATTCGTTGAAAGCCCGTTTGAAGGACGAGCCGCGATGACCAGATGTGCCAAAGGACACTCGCTGTTCCGGTACTGATGGGTCGGGAACCTCGGTGTAGTAGGCGGTGATCAGCCGTGGCACATCGACTAGTATTTCCAGTGGTGCCAGCTTTCCGGCCAGGGGACTGATTTTCATGACGCTTTCCTCAAAGTCCGTGATGGAGTTATACCAATTCGCAATTCGCAATTCGCAATTAATAAACCTAGATGCACCAAGGTTTTCATGGTTTACATCTGCATCAAATTTTTCGTGAAATGGTATTAGTCTCCGTTAAAGGATTGTGGTCTTTATTTCTGACTCTCAAGCATTTCCTTTGCTTGCAAAAGTTCCTGGTGTTTTGCTTCGCTGACCTTGGGATAGTTGAGATTGAGTGCCTTCAATTGGGCATAAATGATGCCTGCTACCACAAGGCGAGTAAACCATTTGTGATCTGCTGGGATTACATACCAGGGTGCCCATTCTGTGCTGGTGTGATTAAACATTTCTTCATAGGCAACCATATAGTCGTGCCAAAACGTGCGCTCTCTCGCATCATTAACAGAGAACTTCCAGTTTTTCTCAGGAAGTTCAATCCGTTCTAGAAAGCGTTTTTTTTGCTCTTCTTTAGACACATTCAGGAAAAACTTGAGGATGATAGTCCCGTTGCTACTCAGATATTTCTCAAAGTTGTTGATTTCCTCATAGCGACGTTGCCAAATATGCTTATCGATCAAGTTAGGCGGAATTTGTCGCTGCTCCAGAATTTCTGGATGAACTCGTGTTACTAAGATTTCTTCATAATTAGAGCGATTAAAAATGCCAATTTCTCCTCGTTCTGGTAAAGCTCTGGAACATCGCCATAAATAGTCATGATCCAACTCTTCCCCAGCAGGAACTTTGAAACTATGCACCTGACAGCCTTGAGGATTGATACCCGACATCACATGTTTGATGGTACTGTCTTTACCAGCAGCATCCATTGCCTGGAAAATAATGAGCAAGGCATAAGTATCTTGGGCATAAAGCATATCCTGATATTTTGCTAAAGCTTCAATACCTTCTTGTAGTTCACTTTCAGCTTCAGACTTCTTTAGATAATGGGCTTTGTAAGCTGGGTCATGGTCTTTGGCAAGGGAAATTTTCTGCCCTGGTGGAACAATAAAGGGACGAATCAAATCGTCAAGTTTTTTGATCGGAAATGGGTTTAATGATGAATCATTGTGGCTATGTTTATCGGTCATAGGTTTAACGCTCAACTGTCTAAGGTCAATAGCACTAAAATCTGGCTTTCCTGTAGTGCCGAATCAGGGTATTGGTTGAACTATCGTGCTTGAGTCGGTTTTTGTCCTCAGTCTCAAGTTCAGGAATGATGCGCGCGGCAAGGGCTTTCCCCAATTCGACCCCCCATTGGTCAAAGGAGTCAATGTCCCAAATAGCACCTTGAGTGAAGACGCTGTGTTCGTACAGTGCGACGAGCTTGCCCAACGCCGCCGGAGTCAGCCGTTCCAGGAGGATCGTGCTGGATGGACGGTTGCCCTCGAAGGTTTGGTGCGGCACTAGCCATGCTGGTATGCTCTCAGCTTGTACCTCCTGGGGCGTTTTGCCAAAAGCCAGCGCCTCTGCCTGGGCAAACATGTTGGCCAAGAGTAAATCATGGTGGTGTCCAAGAGGATTAAGCGGCTGAGTAAACCCGATGAAGTCGCAGGGGATGAGCTTGGTTCCCTGATGAATCAGTTGGTAGAAGGAATGCTGCCCATTAGTACCCGGCTCCCCCCAATAGATTGGCCCAGTTTGGTAGACGACCTCAGTCCCATCCTGCGTGACGTGCTTACCATTACTCTCCATCGTCAACTGCTGGAGATAAGCGCTTAAGCGCTTCAAGTAATGCTCATAGGGAAGAACCGCCATTGTTTGTACATCAAAGAAATTGTTGTACCAGAGAACCAGCAGACCCATGAGTACTGGTAAGTTGCGATGGAAAGGAGCCGTGCGGAAATGCTCATCCATCTGGTGGAAACCGTCCAGCATGGCGCGAAAAGCTTCGGAACCAATGGCGATCATTGTCGAGAGACCAATGGCCGAGTCCATTGAGTACCGTCCGCCAACCCAATCCCAAAACTCGAACATATTGGCGGTGTCGATGCCGAACTGAGCCACCGCTTCGACGTTGGTCGAGACTGCCACGAAATGTCTAGCAACCGCATCGGGATGCTTCAATGTCTTCAGGAGCCAGTCGCGGGCTGTGTGGGCGTTGGTCATCGTCTCCAGGGTCGTAAACGTCTTCGACGCGATGATGAACAGCGTCTCCTCGGCATCGAGGTCGCGGGTGGCTTCGATAAAATCGGTGCCGTCGATGTTGGAGATGAAGCGGAAGGTTAGGTCGCGCTGGCTGTAATGGCGCAATGCTTCATAGGCCATCACCGGTCCCAGGTCAGATCCACCGATGCCAATATTGACGATGTTGCGGATACGCTTGCCCGTGTAGCCCTTCCACTCTCCACTGCGTACCTGAGTGGAACAGTCAGCCATCTTATCCAGCACGGCGTGAACCCCAGGCACAACGTCCTCGCCGTCCACGACGATGGTTTGCCCTTTGGGGGCACGCAGGGCGATGTGCAGAACTGCCCGCTTTTCTGTGACGTTAATTTTGTCCCCGCGAAACATGGCATCAATGCGCGATCGCAGACCGGACTCTGCCGCCAATTGCAGCAAGAGCGTCAGCGTCTCATCCGTGATCCGGTGCTTTGAATAGTCGAAGTAGATGCCGATCGCCTCAATTGTCATGCGCTCCCCGCGCGTTGGATCGTCTGCAAATAACTGCCGCAGATGCAACTCTTGGACTTTCACGTAATGGGCTTCGAGGGCTTGCCATGCCACGCGCTGGGTAAGGGGGATGATTGTTGTCATGCTGCCTCTACTTGGCTTTGCGTTTGACTAATTCCTGCCTGAACAATGGCTAAAAACTGCTCGGCATTCAGGCTGTCGCCGCCAATGAGTACACCGTCCACACCGGGTTGCTTCAGGAACGTGTCGGCGTTCTTCGGATTGACGCTGCCGCCGTAGTGGATGGCAAGCGTCTGAGCCGATCGCTCCCCGAACATCTGACCGAAGCAATGCCGAATGAGGGCGTGCGTTTCCTGAGCCTGCTGAGGGGTGGCGTGATGTCCGCTACTGCCGATCGCCCAGACTGGTTCGTAGGCGATGCTCAGGTGGGTTAAGGTAGCTGCCGACAGTCCGTCCAAGCCCTGAAACAGTTGCCGATCGAGTACTGTTTTGGTCTGGTTTGCCTGGCGTTGTTCTAGAGTTTCGCCGATGCAGAAGATTGCATCGAGTCCGGCGGACAGGGCAACCCTTACCTTGTGGTTGATGAACGCATCGGATTCGCCCAGTTTGTGGCGGCGCTCGCTGTGTCCGAGGATCACGTACTGGCAGCCGAGATCAAGGAGCATGGTTGGGCTAACCTCGCCGGTGAACGGTCCTTCTTTATCGGGATAGAGGTTCTGTGCGCCGAGCGCAATCCGGCTGCCCTTGAGAATCTCCCCGACTAGGGACAGATAAGGAAAAGGTGGACAGACCGCAACGGTAACACTGTCCTCAATGCCCATGCCATCCACTATCGCCTGGGACAGATGTCTGGCTTCAGCTGCGGTGGTATACATCTTCCAGTTACCAATAACAAATTTCTGAGTCATGGCCGGTTTCCCTTGGTTGTTTACAGAAGCTTTTGGCAGTTAAGTATTTCATGAGAGGCAGCATTCCACAAAGCGATAACTGGCACTGTGGGGTGGTGGGGGTCGAAGGCGAAAATACTGATTGATGCCGTGCCAAGGGGGAAATGCTGCGCTTCGACCACCGTTAACCCGATCCAGCGTGCAGCTAGAACGCCGCCGAACTGACCGTGGGAAAAGAGGGCGATATTGCCATCCAGGTCACGCAGACGAGCGATAAGTCGATCGGCGCGATCGCAAATTTGGGTGGGCATTTCACCGTGCGGACAACCGTCCCGAAAAACATTCCAGTCCGGGCGCTCCTTGCGGATATCCACGGATTTCTGCCCTTCGTAATCGCCATAGTCCCATTCGACCAGATCCGGTTCAATTTCCGGGACTTGATCCAGCCCGACCAACGCACAGGTTTGTTGGGCGCGTTTGAGTGGGCTGGTCAGCACATGGGAAAACTGGATATCCCGGAGGTGCTTGCCAAGTTCCCGTGCCTCGGACTCGCCGTTTGCAGTCAACGGAATATCCGTGCGACCTGTGTGCCGACGGTCGAGCGACCACTCGGTTTCGCCGTGCCGAATCAGGTAAAGGCGTAGGGGGGTAGGTATACTTGTTTTCATACTCCCGTCCCTTCCATCGCGGCATTGTATTCGCCTCGACGCGCCGCCCAATTGCACTTAGCTCGATGCAACAAAGCCTGCTGTGCCTTTGACACATTCGCCTCTTTGCCTTGCCAAAGCTCCAAAGCTGGTTGCTGGATAGCGCGGGCGAAGGAAAACGCTAATGCCCAGGGCGATCGCGATTTGAATTTAAGATTCATAGCATTCAAACGAGCCGAAGCCAGTTCACCGGATTGACCGCCCGACAAGAACGCAATTCCCGGAACGGCAGCTGGGACTGCCCGCAAAAGACAGTTCACCGTGGCATCAGCCACCTCGTCCACCGATTCTTGTTGAGAACAAGTCAATCCCGGAAGCACCATATTCGGCTTCAGGATCATGCCCTCCAACATCACCCTTTGCCTGTAGAGTTGTTTGAAGACAGTTCGCAGGACTTCCTCCGTTACCTCGCCGCACCGTGACAGGCTATGCACTCCGTCCATCAGCACTTCCGGCTCGACAATCGATACTAGTCCGGCTTCTTGGCACAACGCAGCATAGCGAGCCAACGCCTGGGCGTTGGCCTCGATGCAACCCCGGCTGGGAATGCCATCGGCGATGGTAATCACCGCGCGCCACTTGGCAAAACGAGCGCCCATTTGAAAATATTCCTTGAGGCGATCGCGCAATCCATCCAGACCTTCGGTGATCTTTTCTCCAGGATGACCTGCCATATCCTTAGCACCGATGTCAACTTTGATGCCGGGAATGATTCCCGCATTGATGATAACTTGAACAAAGGGAGTGCCATCTGGTGTTTGCTGGTGAATCGTCTCGTCGTAGAGGATCGCGCCACTAATGTATTCACCAAGACCGGGCGTGGTGATAATCAACTCTCGATAGGCGCGTCGGGCTTCTTCGGTTTGGGGAATGCCTAACTTTGCGAATCGTTTGTTACAGGTTGGATTGCTCTCATCCATTGCCAGCAGACCCTTATTGTCAGCAACAAGCATTTTCGCGGTTTCTATCAGCTTTTGGACTTTCATTTCGGGTTGCTCCACTTTGGAAGGTGCAGCCGATCGGCACCAGAACGTTCGGCACGTTCGGCTTCTTGTCCGAAGCAAGACTGGTTGGAGGCAAGGAGGGAAGGTGCAATCATCATTTCGGCAACGTTTGATTTCATATTTTTTGCTGGCGTACAGTTAGAATGTGTGTTTGCCCTGAAGTTTCTCACTGTTGCCCGTTAAGAGTTCCTTTTCACCTCAATTCCAATGCCGCTACTTTCTGAAGACGTCGCTGGAAACGTTCATCTTGCTGGAAATGAGCAGCCAGAAATGTCTGAACCAATTCCCAGGATTCAGCATATCCGGTGACTTGTCCGCCCAGACACATCACGTTCATGTCGTCATCTTCCACCCCCTGATGAGCGGAGAATGAATCTGCGATTAACGCCGCCCGCACGCCTGCTACCTTGTTGGCAGCAACACAAGCTCCTACCCCGCTACCGCAAATGGCCAAACCGCGAAGGATTGTGCCCTTGGCCACCGCCTGGGCTAGTGGGACTACAAAATCCGGGTAGTCATCTACTTTAACCAACTCATAAGCACCAAAATCCTCAACCTCGTGACCAGCCTCCTTTAGAGCAGCCGTCAGTTGCGCTTTCAACTCAAACCCACCATGATCCGCCGCGATCCCAATGTGCATTATTTCCCCCCCAAGCCGACAAGCGGTTTCTCTATCGGTGTTGCAGCTGGTGGCGCGCAGGGCGCTCGTCGCTGGAAATGATGCCTTTTTACTCACCGCTCCACCTCGGCGAATGTTCCATCCGAATACAGCTCATAGCGCTTGCCATCCAAAACTGCGATCAACGGAAAATCACTCTCCTGTGGCTTCTCCAAAGACTGCCAGCGCCGCTCTTCCCAATCCAGTGTGAACGGAGTGTTCCGACCTTTAACTTCAATCTGGGTGGTCATGTTCGATCTCCTTGAAAAATTCCAAAAATGTAGAAACAGCACACGAAAGCACGTGCCTTCATTTGGGGTGGCTCCACTTCCAATTGCGGATTTCCGGCAAGTCTTCGCCGTGCTTGTCGATGTAATGCTTATGCTCGATCAACTTGTCCTGCATCATCTGCTTGAGATAGGCTCCTTTACTACCCAAATGCAGCAGACGATCCACCACGTCTTGCACCAGATGAAAGCGATCCAGGTCATTTTGTACCCTCATGTCAAAAGCCGTTGTGATCGTACCCTCTTCCTTGTAACCCCGGACATGGAGATTGCGATTGGTGCGGCGGTAGGTCAGCCGATGCACCAACCAGGGGTATCCATGAAAGCCAAAGATGATGTGCTTGTCTTTGGTAAAGAGCGAATCGTAATCCGTTTCGCTTAGTCCGTGCGGGTGTTCGCTCTCGGATTGCAACTTCATCAGATCGACAACATTAATTACCCGAATTTTCAGATCCGGCAGATGTTCGCGCAGGATGGAAACGGCAGCCAAAATCTCCAGCGTCGGCGTATCTCCACAGCAAGCCATCACCACATCCGGCTCAGTATCCTGGTCGTTGCTAGCCCATTGCCAGATGCCAATGCCTTCAGTGCAATGCACGATCGCCGCGTCCATACTCAACCATTGCGGGAGCGCGTGTTTGCCAGCAACCACCACATTCACGTAGTGTCGGCTGCGTAAGCAGTGATCAAAAACCGATAGCAGACAGTTCGCGTCGGGTGGCAGGTACACACGCACGATATCAGCTTTCTTGTTGATCACGTGGTCGAGAAAACCGGGGTCTTGGTGCGTGAAGCCGTTATGATCCTGCTGCCAGACGTGGGAGGCGAGCAGATAGTTCAGCGATGCGATTTTCCGTCGCCAGGGCAGTTCCGATGTTACCTTTAGCCACTTGGCGTGCTGGCTGAACATTGAATCAACGATGCGAATAAACGCCTCATAGCTGTTGAATAGTCCGTGCCGCCCAGTTAGCAAATAGCCTTCCAACCAACCCTGGCACTGGTGTTCACTGAGCATTGAGTCCAGTACTTGTCCGGCTGGCGCGAGGAATTCATCATTTTTTTCTTCCCGCCCTTCCCACTGACGATTAGTAACTTCAAACACCGCGCCCAAAAGATTCGAGAGTGTCTCATCGGGGCCGAAGATGCGGAAATTCCGCTGATTCAGCTTGACTACATCACGCAGGAATTTGCCCAGCACGAGGGTATCTTGACCGTCAACGGCACCGGGCGAAGGCACATGCACCGCGTGGTCGCGGAAGTCTGGCATTTGCAGGTCGTGTAGCAGTATACCGCCGTTGGCGTGGGGGTTCGCACCCATGCGGCGATCGCCCTTCGGGGCCAGTTCAGCCAATTCCGGCAGGAGGCATCCGTTTTCATCGAACAGTTCTTCTGCCTTGTAGCTTTTCATCCAGCTTTCCAACTGCTGGACATGATCGGGATGCTCGGAGTTCACCAGTAGCGGCACCTGGTGCGATCGCGATGTGCCCTCGATTTGCAAACCATCCACGACTTTTGGCCCCGTCCAGCCCTTGGGCGACTTCAGGATGATCACCGGCCAGCGCGGGCGAGTAGTATCGTTCTGGTTCCGCGCATTGCTTTGGCTTTGCCGAATGTCCTCGATCGCCTTGTCCAAGGTGCTGGCCATAAGTTCGTGCATCTTTTCCGGCTCGTCGCCTTCCACAAAGTAAGGTGTCCAGCCGCAGCCTCTGAGAAATTGTTCCAACTCCTCATGCTCAATGCGAGCCAAGACGGTTGGGTTGTTGATTTTGTAACCATTCAGGTGCAGGATTGGCAGCACAGCACCGTCGGTAATTGGGTTGAGTAACTTGTTAGACTGCCATGCAGTCGCTAAGGGGCCTGTCTCCGCTTCCCCGTCGCCGATGACGCAGGCAACAATTAGTGAGGGATTGTCGAAGGCAGCGCCGAAGGCATGACTGAGGGAGTACCCCAACTCACCCCCTTCGTGAATTGACCCCGGCGTTGTCGGCGCAACGTGGCTGGAAATCCCACCAGGAAATGAGAATTGCGTGAACAGCTTTTTCAACCCAGCTTCGTCCTGAGTGACGTTGGGATAAACTTCGCTCCAGGTGCCTTCGAGGTAAACGTTGCCCACAATTGCTGGGCCCCCGTGACCAGGGCCAGCGATGTAGAGCATATCTAGGTCATATTTCTTGATTACCCGATTCAAGTGTACATAGATAAAGTTCTGTCCCGGTGTCGTACCCCAGTGTCCAACCACCAGTGGTTTGACATGGGAGAGTTTCAGAGGCTCCTTCAGCAATGGATTGTCGTAGAGATAAATTTGCCCAACTGACAGATAGTTGGCGGCACGCCAGTAGGCATCTATCTTATGGAGTAGTTCTGGGGAAAGAGTCTTTGTTTTTATGGTTGATTGCCCAATTTCTAAGCCTATTCCGCCAGTCTTATCAATTACTTTCATGCTTCTTCCCTCTTTATTTATCTTTATCAGGATTTGTATCTTTTATGACTAAAACAGAACAATTCGCATGGTCAACGACATGATTGCTGACACTACCTACGAAAAATTCTGCGATCGCTGAGTGGTCATGCCGACCTAGTACGATCAGATCAGCATTCCACTCTTGAGCAACACTGGAAATCGTTGCCCCTGGCTCACCAAAATGGTGTTGATATTCAGCAGGAATATTTCGGGCAGTTGCCTGATCACAGTATTCTTGTAACCAAACTTTTGCCTGCTCAATCTCTAGCTGAAGTGTTTCCTCGCGAAATGATTGAGAAAGCCCAGTGTTGATCGGATAGAGTCCAAAGGTCCCACCTGACTCAAATCCTGGATCGATCGCAGTAAAGTCTACGAGGCAATGAAGGATCATCAATTTAGCTTGCTCTTGCTGCGCTAAATTGAGTGCCCGATCAAACACAATGGATGTTAAAGGAGAATGATTAATGGCAACCAGAATGCGTTTAAAGTTCATTGTTTCGAGCCTTCAGGTTAATCTCACTTCAAGTAATCTGCAACTATTGCAACCAAGTATGTGGCGATCGCATCCATCGGGTGGTTACGCCATCGCCAGAAGGCGGGACGGAGTATCGTCGCAAAAAAAGTGAGGCTATGCTGCGTGAACTTCCTGCTCAGTTTGAACCTTTGCTAAAGCCGCTTTGAGATTTGCTTCCTCGACATTCGAGAGCGAAGTTTGTAACACTTTGCCGTCAAAGGGTTTTAATTCTTCTAGAACTTTATCTGGAGTGACTTTGCGGGCAAGAATAAAGATAGCAGAGGTTCCAGGCTCCAGAGTCTTGCCCAATTCTCGGATAAAGTCGTCATCGATTCCAATATCAGTTAATGCACCTGAAAGCGCCCCACTGACGATGCCAACGGTGACACCCAGCAACGGATGGAGAAACAGCAACCCAATCAGCAATCCCCAAAAACTTCCACCTGCGGCTCCTGCTGTCAGTAGATCCAGGGTTTGCTTAACTTTGAGCTTACCCTTGTGGTTTTTGACTACGACGACGGCATCTTCCAAATCAACTAAATGCTCTTTCTGCATTTTTGCCAGCTTGAGCAACACTTCGTCGCCTTTAAATTCATCATTAAACCCAATCACAATTAAGTCACTCATAGTATTCTCTTCTAATGGTGTTCTACACGACTTGCAAGCCAAAATGGAATTCCAATTCCCACAAATTGAGCCACAATCATACTGATATTTGCTTGTACGACAAAAATATCAATCGGCTCAATCAGTTGTCCTGTCCGATAGACAGCGGCTCCTGGTGGAACTGATAGTGTTTTGAGAAGCAAGCCTCCAACAATTGTTTCGATACTGACTAACGTCAGCAACATTGCCGCCAAGTTCACTACAACTCCTAATTGTAAAACTTGAATTATTTCCTTGCGGCTAGGATGTAAAGCTGGTTCCGGGGCTGACAATTGTTGCCCAAGATGAACGTAGCGAAAGAACCAGTAAATGCTTAAGCCTAAAGCCGCAATTCCCCCAATTGCGGACAGCAAACCGATCCCTGATTTGAGATTGAGGTTGAGAGTCGGATCGAGAATCGCGAACCCTAAAATCAGAAGAGAAACAATGGTTAAAACAAACTGTATCCAAAACCCACTCCACCCCAACGATCGCAGTAAACTAGCAGCTTGCTGCCTCTCTGAAGGATGAGATTTTGATTCTAGGTAGCTAGACATAAGGCATTGCTCTCTAAATCTTTGCTTTGAACAATAGCAGGTGTGTCAAACTGTGAGGCACACTCGACAAACGCATACCACTTGTCCTGTTGTGTGCGGTGCGGCTCTGAATCTCTACTGTGAAGTGCGTCGCTGTCCTGAATGCAGAGTCAGCATCCAAACTCCATCAAACAAGAGATTGATTCCAATGAAAGTGCCAATCAGCCAAATTGCGCTAAACGGAAAGTTAGACCAAACGAAAATACCGAAAATAATGCCGATGATACCGCTCACCAGCATCAATCCCCAGTTAGGTGAAATCCGGCGCATTTGAAATGCAATGGACACTTGCAATTATGCCTTGCAAAAAAATGGTAATGCCCAACACTAACGTCAAGGCCAGCACCCCTTTGAACGGATTTACCACTACGAAAATTCCAGCCAGGAGATATAAATAAAAGACCGAGAATCAGCTTCCCGATGACTTTACCTGCACCTCTCGATTGAAAGGCATAAACGATTTGAGTAATTCCGGCAAAGGCCAAATACTAAGGTTGAAGCAACGCTAGCAAAGAAGGGAAAGGCGATGCCTGCGGCGGGCTGCGCCAACGCAATGATGCCCAACAGGATCATGAGAACAGCGATCGCGGTTGTCCATCCAGAGCTAACAACTTGCTCATCAATTTCAGGCTCAATAGTTCTCATGTTGATTTCCTTTTGAATCAAATCCTAAATGACCGCAGAGTTCTCGAAGAATTTCTTCACCGTTGCACTCGCTCATCACTTTCTGTTGATTAACTCTCGACCTCCGCAAAATTCCTGATTAGTTCCCTATTTTTTCACTAGAACAGAAAATGTTGAATACTTCCTCTATCTTGCTAGGTAAATAAGTTCAATTTTATCTACCGCTTTTGAATGGTTTATCAGGATTTGTATAATTTATACATCAACTCAAACACTAAATATGACTTGTTGATAATTGCTTCTGGCTTCAAACCTTTATTTTGATATTTCCAGACTTAACGGGAAAATTCACGTCGTTTCCTCCGAATTCAAAATTAATTCGATTAGGACTTACGCAAAACTACACAGCGTAGGGGCAATTCATGAATTGCCCCTACGGTAAAATCAGGGTTTGGGCTATTGTTTGCGTAAGTCCTGTCGATATTTGATAATTTGATATTTTCAAATGAGATAGAAGTTAATTTAGATAGCATTTTTTTATTAGTAACCGATTTCTCACCGATATTTAACCGATATTTCAACTTCTAAAATGTAACATCTTGGAACGAAAGCATTTTGGTAAGTTTATTTGAGTTTTAAGGAAATTTTTATGCCCCGTTTTTGGCACCGGATCTAACAAATTTCTTATTTGATTATCACAGGGTATTTTCTCAATTGAAAATAAACTTTCTGCGTTATCTTTTCCTTTATTGCTTTTCATTAATCGTTGATGATCTAAAAAAGACTCTGACTGAGTAAAAAAGATGGAAAATGCAGCCATCATTGCATCTTCTACCTGATATCTCGTATTATTTCCGGGTTTCCTTTCATCAGGTAAATCATGCAATTATTGACGTAAAAATTGCATTAATTCAGAAATTTCTAGACTCGCTGCTTTTTTAGCCATGTTTGAGTAATTTGACGCGCTGTCGGATTTTTAACTCACCGAGTTTACATCATCTGACAACAATTATAATTTTTTATTTCCCTTGAATTCCCTATTCTAAAAACCGAACTATTTTCCTCAATTTCCCCCTTTCGTTGTCAGGCAATCCATCTATTTGATTGAGTATTTATACTTAATTCCTCCACCCAATTGTTTTTTAGCGATGCCTGCGGCGGGCTGCGCCTACGCCTCTAGCTGAAAAAATAGTTTTTTTGTACTATATTTGGAATTCCAAAATCGGGGTTAATACTCTATTTATTTCAAAATGAGAATTGCTGAATTTTCGCGGATTTGATTGCCTTTTGTGAATAATTGCTGGAGATTTTGGTGAATTTGCTCATTAATTACTGGGTCGTCAACCCAGACTGCTGAAGCACCGCTACGAGCCTCCCTGCGTCTTTCTTCTGTTGTTTTTACATCTTCAACATTGGCTGAACTTGGTGCGGTAAGCGTTTGGGGAGCTATCTTACCTACATCCAGTTTTGGTTGGTTATAAAAACGGTAGCCTAGTCCACTGGAGAGAGATAGTACGACAAACAAAAACATCCCAGTAGAATAGAGACGGTTTTTTAGATGCGATCGCTTACTCTTAGGTCTAGTTTGCCTGTAATCCCTACGAAATAAACTCAAACACCACCCCCAAAAACTATACCACTATAGTGCTTGTTCATTATACTTGGGCAATTATCGATATCAGTGACCAATCTATTTTATCTACAACAAAACTTACTTTACATTGCTCCCCTATGAACCTAAAGTAGTCCAAATCAGTGATATCTCTGGAGTTAAGCGAAATACCTAAATTGGCTCATTGCGAGTTGCTATATTCATAATTACTGCTAATTATCAACACTTACTTTTCAGATTAATAATATTTAGTGTTTATTTCATCAATCTATAGCTTCAAAATCTTTATTTAAACGCTTCTTGTAGTTGTTCAGGTGTCAGAGATTTAATTAAACTTAACGGTAGTGGCTGCTGGCTAATTGTATTAACGTAATCTGTACTCAAATAAGGAAGGTAATTTGACTGTTCAGCAATGTATGTTTCAAAAAAGGGAACACTCAAAGCTTTAACATAACGACGTGCCAAAGCAGGACTTGAACCGATTACTTGTGTAGGAAGAGGTACGGTTGCATTTGGTGATTCTGCAATAGTAGAAAAATGTGTACCACCATTGATAAGTACTAAATATTTACTTGGAGTTGTTAACCAAGTAAAAGGCTGAATTTGCTCTGCTAAAGCTGGAGCAACTGTATCAGAATTGCCAGATACAATCATCACCGGAATTTTGATTTGGCTGAGACTAGCTTGACCAAAAATACTACTATCAACTGGATCGATCGCAATTACTGCTTTTACCCTTGCGTCAGATAAGTTATATTTAGCATTTGGTAAATTGAGCGCTAAACATTGAAGTAAAAGCGAAACATTTAACGTATCTTCCAAAGCTGGACAGTCAGCTTTCAGTTGCTCAAAATTAATCTTTGCACCCGCCAATGCTAATGCCGTATATCCACCAAATGATTGCCCTATTACACCAACTTGTTCTAAATCTAAACGTCCCTTAAATGTTGAATCAGACTGTGATAATCTAGTAAGTTCATCTAGTAAAAATTTAATATCTAAAGGTCTATCAATTAGTTCTCTAGGATTGGTAACTCTATCTGCTGTACCTGCTAATAATGCTTGCAGTTGTCTTGCATCACTACCAGGATGTTCTGGAACAGCAACCACAAAACCATAAGATGCGAGATGTTCAGCTAGATATGCAAAACTCGTTCTATCAGAACCAAGTCCGTGCGAAATGACAATTATCGTCCGAGGAGTTTGAGCAGTTGGGAGGTAAATATCAGCAGGAAATCTCCTCTGACGTGAGAGGTCATTAAGTGTAATAGTTTGCTTTGAGAAGCGAAAACTTCCGATTTTTCCCAAGTCCATTAATGGAATGGTCTTAAGTGTAGAAGTTATAGTTACTTTTTGTTGGGATTGTTGGTTAATAAATGCTACTGCATTTTGAGTTTGATTTACTAAATTCTGTAATGACTCTGCTATTGCCAAACTCTGGTTTAAGTTAATGGAAATTGCGCTTGCTGGAAACTTGTGTAATACATTTAAAAGCGTAAAATCTTTAGAATCTGCGGCTGACAAAATCAGTGCTGCACGAATTGCATAGAACCCTGATAAGTGAGATTCTGTTTGAATAACTTTCCCCAATTTTTCTAATAATCGCTCACCAATGGGTGTATAAAGAAATTGCGAAACTTCTACTTGATTTAAAGGAATAGGAGTTAGTAAAACCTGACGCAGTTCAGCTAGTTGTTTTTTGTCTACATAATGACTATATCCAGCTAAATCATTGTCTACTTTGCCTGTTCTAGCATAGGTTTCGAGCGAACTAATTGGGATAGAGCTTTCTAAAAGACCATAATTAAATTTTATGCGCTCTGCACCTAAAGCGGGATAAGCAGTTAGTGTAGGTAGCAATCCTATACTAAAAATTCTCAAAGCCAATTTTAGCCAAACAGTTTTTTTATCTATCAAATGAGTCATGATATATCAGTTAAAATAGTACATTATGCAAGAGTAAAATTAGCAGATAATAAAAGTTGATAGAGATTAACATCCCTTTCAACTAAGCAAGCATGACCGCTATGAGGTAAAGTTATTATCTGATGATTAGGGAAAATATTACTTAAATATTGTGCTTCTGCTTCTGAAGGTAAAAGTCGGTCATTTCTACTACCAATTAGTAAGACAGGTTGAGTAATTTGAGATAATTTATTCTCGTCAACATCAAATTCTCTCATCAGGGATAATCGCTGATTAGCAGTTTCTTGTGGTGCAGAACTAGTCGATTTTGAAAGAGCAAGGCTTGCAGTAGGTGAAATTCGACTTAAATTAGCTAAAAAAGGTAAAGATAAAAACGAGGATATTTTATAAAAAAGTTGAGGTGTATAAGGAAACAAAAGTGAACCAAAACTTAACCAAGGTACTCGATGAAATGAAGAAGCAGAATTAATTAAAATAATCTTTGTAAATAGCTGAGGAAACTTTTCTAATACTTTCAGCGCCAAGCAACCACCGAATGATTCTCCACAAAGATAAACGTGCGATGTCTCACGACAAGACACTTTGTGTCTACGCGGTACTTTTTCTAGTTCTATCTTGGTTAAAGTTGCTACTTTTTCTGTCATTTCATCCCAACTTGTGAGAACATCAGGGGGAATGACAAAACAGCGTACATCAAAAGCTGCTTCTAAACCTGCTGTTTGAATATACATCAATTCCTTGCCAGTCTCATCCATTCCAGGTAGAAATACAAAGAGTGGATAATTATGGTTAGATAATTCGGGAGTTAAAAAATAAGGATGACTACGAATTTTAGATGGCATAAATAAACTAATTTACGAGAACAAGAGTGATAATTTCGATAAGTCAGTAAAAATTTTTAGCTACAACTAAATTAACTCAGAACTAAAGCTGTTTTTATCTACATCTTTTTGGGTATTGACATCATCATTAGTTGCTTGCAAACAATCTTGCTCTATTTGATCTACTAAACGTAAATCAAGCAGACTGGCAACCCAACCAGCCGTCAATCCTTGGAAAAAAACTGTCATCATTATTGTCAAAAATACTAAGGCTTTAATTGAATCACCGCCATTGATACCCTGTTTTGTAAGTGAAACTGCAAATAAAGAAGCCAAAGAAGCAGCTACAATTCCACGAGGAGCAACCCAAGATAAAAATAACTGCTGTTGCCAGTTAAAACCTTGATTCCAGGTAGATATTAAAATATTAATAGGACGCACTATTAGCATCAGCACTAGAACTGTCAGAACACTACCCCAACCTAAAGCGAAAACACTGGCAATTGATAAGTCTGCTGCTAACAGAATGAACAAAACCGAATTAGCTAAAATGCTCAACTGTTCATTAAACTTACGCAATAAAGATTCTGAAGGTAGGTTACTAGCTCTTAAAACTATCCCCATAACTACAGCAACCACCAAACCAGATTCACTACGTAACACCTGTGCCAAACTAAATAAACCCCAGACACTAGCTAAAACGACTAGATTTTTTAACTCTTGGGATAAGAATTGATCCTGTTGGATAATTTGGGATAGTAACCAGCCTCCAGCTATACCAATAACTACGCCTATACCCAAACGCAAAACCAAACCCTTAATTAAAATGAGCGGCTCCACATTTCCACTCAAAACAAAGTGAAGCACAATCACAGCCAAAATCGCACCAATTGGATCGATAAAAACACCCTCCCCTTCTAAAAGTGTTGAGACTTTTTTTTCTACACCAATTTGTTTGAGCAGTGGATTAATTACTGTTGGGCCTGTCACAACTACTAAGGAGGCATAAAGAAAAGCAATTGACCAGGGAAATTCACTCAGCCAGTGTGCAGCCATTCCAGCACCAGTTAAGGTAATCAGCACTCCCAAAGTGACAAGATTGCGAAGACTACTAGAAACCTCTTTTAACTCTCCTAACTGTAGATTTAAACCACCCTCGAATAAAATAAGTGCTACTGACAGCGAAACCACAACTTCTAAACCAATGCCCAGTAAAGATGGATTTAAAAAATCAAACCCATCTCGTCCCAGAAGAATCCCAAACAGAAGTAGCAAGACTATACTAGGAATGTGAAAATAACCAGCTAAAACTTGAGCAGCAATACCAGCCACAACTGTTGCACTGATCAGAATAGTAATGGGCAAGGATTCTTCCATAGAAAAATTAAGTTGCGCTGTACAACCTCCTATAACTGAATCTTCCTAAATTATGAGGTTTATATTTCAGGAAAAAATATAGCTATTTACGCTGTGCTGTACTAGCTTTTTAACAGGCTGATACTGGCGCGACAGGCTATGCATAGTTTACTTCACTAAAGGAGTATACTAACGCACTGCTAGCGATCGCTACTAACTCAATACGCTTGGGTTAAGGGCTACTGGCAACAATTTTGGGTTTTCGAGACGCGATAAATCGCCGTCTCTACAAGTGTTTTGTTTGGCTCTTTTTGATCCGAAATGTATTGAAAGGCGATCGCTAAGTTAGCCCCCATCGCCGCAAAGATTGTTTTTTTAGATGAATCAGTTGCCATGATTGTAAATATTAGCTTCTAATAGGTAAGTTTTTCACAGATTTCTTTCTCCTCTTCCTCACAACATAATGCATCATGTTATGGTGTTCGCTATCTTCTTCTTCGCTGCCGTTATCCATCATTCTCAGCATATTCGGCCCACCAGTTTTGAAGAACCGCGCAACTAATAAAGCTGCTAGAGCCAAAAACAAAATATTCAATACTGTAGTGTAGTTAAATTGGATAGATGCCTCAACTACTTTGGCGTTGTGTTCTTGTGGTATTAACCCCAAAATCTGGAACAGAATTTCAATGATTAATGCCGCACTTACCATTGCTGTGTAGAAAGCGATCGCTAGAAATATGCTAACTTTTAAACTGTAATATTTGCGGTAAATATTCAAAATTGGTAGTATAATCAGGTCGGCAAAAATAAATGCAACTACTCCTCCAAAGCTAATACCTCCATTCCACAGCACAGCCGCTAGAGGAACATTCCCCACAGAACAAACAAAGGAAAATATTGCTACAATTGGCCCGACAATGGGCCCCCATAATTTCGACCATATAGGGTGATCTGTGAGAAAGAATGCTTGCCAAAAGTCGTTGGATACCCAAGCAGCCAAAGCCCCTGCAATTACTAATCCCAATCCAATATCTAACCATACTGAAACCCAGTCCATGACAAAGTAGTGGCTAATGGATGTAAATCCTTTATCAGAAAAAATTCTTTGCCAAATGGAACCTTCTGTCACCGACATATTCATGTTGGCGTGTCCTTCCATTTTGCCAGAGAGTCCCCGGTTGGCTTGCTGTTTAGCTGCTTTCACCATCTGGGGTTTTAGGAATACTTTAAATAGAAACACTAATATGGCAATCATCAACAACCCACCGACATACTCAGCCAGGGTAAATTGCCACCCCATTAATACTGCCAAGATAATGCCTAGTTCAATGACTAAATTAGTTGAGGCAAATTGAAATGCGATCGCTGCTGTAAAGTTACCACCTTTGCGAAAGATGGAACGGGCAAGGGCGACAGAAGCATAAGAACATGACGATGAAGCTGCACCTAAACCACAGGCTACTGCGATCGATTTTGGTGACGCATCTGGTAGTAGTCGGCTCATTTCCCCTTTGGAAATTACCGCTTGAACAATACCTGATAGTGTAAAACCAAGAATGAGCGCCCAAAGAATTTCCCAGAACATAGAAAATGTCATGCTGAGTGCTAGGAAAATTCCATTGATGGGGTCGCTAAAAGGGTTTATAGTGTTCATTTTTATCAATTATCAGAATAGTTTTATCCCAATTCCTAAGTAGTAGAAACTTCTAATTCACCATCGAGATGGGTAACTTCCCATTGAGTCTGTTCGCCATCACGCCAAAAGCGTAATCCCACCGTAGCGTCTCCCACGGACAAATTTGTGAGTTCTAAATCGGGTAAGCAATCTGGTAGATTCGGCTGTACTTTTAACTGTTGTTTTGAGGCATCAGCTTTGAGTCCTAAAATGGTACGAATCAGTAAGAAAATTGAACCAGCAGCCCAAGCCTGGGGTATATTAGCGTCTGGGTAGGGGACTGGAAAGTTATCATCTTGGCGATCAATTCCCGCAAACAATTCTGGCATTCGCCCAGCTTGAAAATAACTAGCAGCAGCAAAAATCCCCTCAGCAATGCGGTTAGCTTCTTTGTGATAGCCATACTTTTTTAATCCAGCAGCGATGATCGAGTTATCATGAGGCCAAACACTACCGCGTTGATAACTAATTGGGTTATATGCCAGATTTTCAGATGAAAGAGTCCGCACACCCCAACCACACCACATATCTGGTTGAAAAAGTCGGTTAACAAGTTTTTTTGCTCGTTCCTCTGGGACGATACCAGACCAGAGCAAATGACCCGGATTTGAGGTAATTGATTGAATTTGCTGCTTTTTATCGTCTAATCCTAAACAGTAAAAGCCAACTGATTCCATCCAAAAGCGATCGTTAAATCGTTGATAAAGTTCTTCGGCTTTTTGACGCAGCTTTTTCGCTTGTTCTTTTTCGCCCCAGACTTCATAAATTAAAGCTGCCCTCAGCCACGCATCATAAACGTAGCCTTGGACTTCACATAAAGCGATTGGCGGCTCAACTAACTCACCATTTGGGTAAACTATTGCGTCACCCGAATCTTTCCAACCTTGATTGCGTAATCCTTTTGACGAATGAGTTAAGTACTCAACAAATCCATCCCCGTCCAAGTCGCCGTATTTATCAATCCAATTTAGCGCCTTTTCCAGTGGTTCTCGGCACTCATCAAGCATACTGAGGTCGGCGTTCCAGTTATAGGCTTCAGATAAAGTAACAATCCAAAGGATGGTAGTATCTACTGTTCCGTAATAGGGATGATATGGAAGTAAGTTTAGTGTGGTTAACTCATCGCGCCGCATTTCGTGCAGCATTTTGCCTGGTTGGGCATCGTGCCAATCATCCAACTCAGTTGCCTGGAGTTGAGCCAGTTTTAGCAACGTGCCACGGGCAAATTCATGATAAACTGCGATCGCTTGCAAGCTAGCAATTATTGAGTCACGTCCAAAAACAGCAACAAACCAGGGAATACCAGCAGCAGGCATCCAAAATTGATGTCCATTATCATCCACCTCAATCCGCAACGCTCCCATATCTGCGATCGCTTGCTGATAGTATTCGGCAATTTCAGCATTAGACGAGCGCAACTTTGTTGCATTAGTCAGAAATTCATCCCTAACCTTTCCCGCTTTCGTATTGTGAGGCACAGCGCAGGTATTTTGAGGTTTGAAAACATTTCCATCAGCTAAGGCTGTAAAATTGACACAAGTGTGCCATGTTTTCCCAGGAGCAATGACCACATCAAACATTAAACGACCATTGGCATAGCGTGGCTCAGAATTACCACAAACTGGCTCAATCACAATACCTCGCAAGAAAGAGCCATTGCGATATTCAGTAGTAAGTACACCATTTTCCCATTTGGTTTGTGTCTCACCCCGCGTCAATATTTGCTGTGATTTGACTTCAAAAATATCCGCAAAATCAGAACGCACAGCTAGCATTAATTGAAACTTAACAGCTTCACTGTGATAGTTAATTATATCAATATCTTCATGCATACCTTCCACAATGTCGCGCCGAACAGTTACAAGCAAACTACCAGCAGGTAAAGAGCCGTTGATAATAGGAAGTTGTGGGTTAGTGAATTGGTAAAGTGCATTATGATGGGTGATATTGCTAGAGGCTAGCAGCGAAAGGCGATAGCGATTCAGAGAAATTTCGTAGTAAGAAATCAGCCGTGTGTCCCAAACAAAAAAACCTTGAGGTAAATTCTCGTCGATAGAACCATCACTAGCCGTTACTAAAAAAGAGGAACCATCGTTAATGGTTATCAAACCCGAATTGACAGTAACTTTTGTAGGCATTCTCAATTAACCAATTGTGTGGTTTTAATTTCCCCGCTTCCAACAAGCAGCAAGTTTTGTGGCTCTTTTTAAATCCCAGCTACAAAACTTAAGTACGAATTACGAATTACGAATTACGAATTATCTTAACCATTCTCTGTAAAACCTGGATATAATGTCATACCACCATCTACAAACAGTGTTGTACCGTTGACATAATCAGAGTCATCAGAAGCCAACCAAACTGCTGCTTTGGCGATATCTTCTACATCACCCACACGTTTTGCTGGAATTAGTTTTAGTAAATTTGCCTCTGCTTGTGGGGTATCCCAAGCTGATTTGTTAATTGGGGTTTTGATTGCACCAGGAGCAATACTATTAACACGAATTTTGTGGGGGGCAAGTTCTTGGGCAATACTTTGCATCATCATATTAATACCACCCTTGCTAGTAGCATAATTGACGTGACCAGCCCAAGGAATTACCTGATGCAGCCAAATAGCGAGCGATCGCTTCACCAATCCCAGAACTACCACCTGTCACAAGTGCTTTTTGACCTTTAAGCAGATAAGGGGAATAACTCATAATACTTTTTCAGAATTTTTGCTATGTATTTTCATTTGCAAAGTTTGAGGATAGCTGATATTGAAAACTTATGATTGAATCCAAATTGAAGCAAGCTGTCCTACGTTGAACTTTTTATACCAATTACACATTTTGCTTATGTTTTTAATTTTTGACAGCTATTTTGGTGATTCTGGCATTACTTTAGAGGTTTGCAAGAATGAACGCTTCTAGCCATTGGAATAATAAATATCTCTACCGAAAGAGCTATAAAAATTTCATCACGATTTCATTATTGGATGAAATCTTTAAAGGATGAAGTCAATGAAGAGGAAAAGGGGCAGGGATCAGGGGGCAGGGGGAAAACCCCATAAATAAATTTATTAGAATTATAAATTGGAGGAATTTAGCTTACAGGAAACCATAATTTATTTTTGGATAATTCATCCCTAAGATAGTAGCTTTTTGCTCTATCTTTTAGATATTAATTGTTAGGAATTCTAAATGTTGTCAGCATCTGCAAAATTAAAAATCTTCAAACATTCAATACTGAATCCTATTTTTACAAAATATCTAAGTAATCACAGATCCTGACATCCCAAGGAAAAAACGATGTCTGCCTTACCTCTCAATAGCCAGAATCTACCGTACCCCGATCCTTTGCACCCAATTATCGTTCACTTTGTGATTGCGATGGTGTTTTTTTCTTTCTTTTGCGATGTAGTGGGATATTTTAGCCGCAATGTGCGTTTATTTGAGGTGAGTTTCTGGAATATGTTTGTTGCTGCGATCGCAATTTTCTTAGCGATTATCTTTGGCCAGTTTGAAGCCGGACTAGCAAAAGTCCAGACAGCAGCCCAATCAACACTGATTAGCGGTACTTACTTTGCCTTAATGGAAACAGATGTATACGTTGAATCCCTTGATCAATACGCCTCAAAAGCAATTCAAGAAACTCCAGCACCAGGTAAAGATCCACTAATTGCACGGGGGTTACAAAAAGAGCAATATGTTGGCATTATTGGACTAGCGATCGCTCTAATTGCTGCTGTTGGATTTTTTAGTCGCCGAGTTGAATATGCTATTGGATTTGCTGTGTTCCTCACCGCTATTTTGATAGCTTTGTTTTTATTCATCTAGCATAGCTTTCATTAATAAAACATCATAATTTAACAAGATTTTCGAGGGATTCTATGAACAGCCCAGTTTATCAAACTGTGATTATCGGCGGCGGCTTTACGGGATTATTTACAGCCTTACACCTAGCTCACGAAAATTATCCTCGCTCTGTTATATTGATAGATAAAGACGAGCGCTTTTGCTTTAAGCCGCTACTATATGAATATTTCGATGGTGAGATGGATAGCTTTCAAGTAGTCCCGCGTTTTTCGGAATTACTTAAAGGTAGCGGTGTTATCTTTGTTCAAGATGCAGTGCAATCGATAGACTTGCATCAAAAGGCAGTCAAATTAGCTTCGGGAAACTCTTACAATTACAGCAACTTAGTATTAGCTTTGGGCAGTGTTACTGGCTATCATCAAGTTGAAGGTGCTAGAGAAAATGCCTTTCCTTTCTGGACGCAAGCAGATGCGATCGCTCTTGATCGTCATTTACGCGACTGTTTGCAAAAAGCTATCCAAACTGAAGATGTAGAACAACGTCGAAAACTATTAACAGTAGTCATAGTTGGTGGTGGTGCTTCTGGTGTAGAAATGGCGGCAACTTTAGCTGATTTTCTCCCACATTGGTATAGCGCTTTGGGAGGAAATTCTGCTGAAATTCGGGTGATTCTTCTCAATCATGGTCAAAAAATCCTTGATGGCGATATTAACGATCCACTACGTCCAATTGCGGAGAAAGAATTACAAAAACGGACTATACCAATTGAAATTCTCATGGGAGCAGAAGCTACTGCTGTTTACCCCAATACAATTGAATATAAGAGCAATAATCAAGTTAACATACTGCCAACATACACCACTATTTGGACTGCTGGTACTTCCACTCATCCACTGATTCAAGACTTACCAATTCCCAAAGAACATCGGGATCATCATAACCGTCCCTTAGTCACTCCCACTATGCAACTGCTCGACTTTCCAGAAGTTTTTGCAGGCGGTGATTGTGCAGCAGTTCAGGATAATTCGCTACCACCTACAGCCCAAGTTGCTTATCAGCAAGGAGCCAATATTGCCCAGAATTTGAAAGCGATCGCTCTAGGAGAAGAACTCAAACCAGCAAAGGTAAATATACGCGGAACTCTCTTAAAATTGGGGTTAAATGATGCTGCTGCTAACCTTTTCAATGTTTTTGAAGTTGCAGGCGAATCTGGGCATTTAATCCGTCAAGGCACTTATTTAACGCTATTGCCAACACCAATTCATGACTTTAAAGCAACAACTGAATGGGTGGATGAAGAGATTTTTCATCACCACCTTGACCCTCACGATGTAGGTAAAAAAGTCGTGCAAGCAGTGGAAGTAGTTGGTGCAGGAGTTGTAGGTGTTTTAGTTGCCAGAAAATTATTAAAAATGTTGGGAGACGAGGAGAAAAATAAATAAGGATTGGGGAGTGGCAAAAAGCTTCCTGGGAATGCATATTGATAGCCGCAGTCTCAACTGGCGTGCAACCCAATCTCGCTTGGATAATTTACCAGGAGCAGAAGTCAAGATTACAGCATTGCGACCTGTTGAAGATGGTGTGGGAATTGAACTGTTAGACTATATTGTGCCTGGAAAAGGCCGCCCAATGCCGAGTGCCTGGAAAAGTTGTGATATTGCACATATCCAAATTGAGCTTATAGTTGCCCAACTGCTAGACGGCATTAATTCTTATTTATTTCTTTAGTAGAATAAGAATTTCATAATTATTTCACTTTTTCGTGAAAGCGTAATTAAAGAAGGCTTTTAGCACTGGGTTGACTATGCGGCTGATATTAGTTGAGGATGAAGCAGATTTAGGTGCAGCAATCAAACAAGTCCTGAGCCATGAGGCGTATATAGTTGACTGGTTTCTAGATGGTACTCAGGCATGGCAATATTTAGAAACTGGCTGGACTGAGTACACACTTGCGATTTTTGATTGGATGCTGCCTGGAGTATCGGGGATAGAGTTGTGTAAATGGTTGCGATCGCGCCAATTAACTCTACCTGTATTAATGCTAACGGCTAAAGACCGAATGGAGGAAAAGATTATTGGTCTAGATAGCGGTGCAGATGATTATTTGGTTAAACCCTTTGATATGGCAGAACTGCTGGCAAGATTGCGGGCATTACAACGGCGATCTTCTTACGTAGGAGTAACGCTGACACCTCAAGTCCAACCCCGACGCTTACAAGTAGGTTGCCTGACGCTCAATTACAGCACTCATCAACTTACTCGTCAGTATGGTCACGGTGAAAATCAAATATTCTCTTTAACTGTCAAGGAATTTCAATTGCTGGAATATTTCATGAGACATCCTAACCAAATTGTCAGCCGCGACCAAATTATTAATCAGCTTTGGGAAATTGGTGCAGAACCAGTTAGTAATGTCGTAGCAGCACAAATTCGCTTATTGAGACGCAAATTAGGAGAAGAAGAGAACGAATCTTTAATTGAAACTGTTTATGGTGTGGGCTATCGTCTCAATATTCCAGCTGCGGAAATAAGCAGATGATTTCTGCTAACTCGACAGCGACACTTTCACCAAGGTTATAGAAATATGGAACGCAACCCCATTTTCCACCAGACTCGGTTGCGGCTGGCAGCTTGGTATACCCTCGTCATGGGCGGTATTTTAGGGCTATCTAGTTTGGGGGTTTATAGTGTGGTTGCCCATGCCTACTATGAAACCATAGACCAGGGATTGCAATCAGTCGCAAAGGCACTCCATAAAAGTATTGAACCGGCTTGGCAGCAACCCGGACAATTACAACGCCTGAATAAAGAATTTTCTTTAGAATTATGTGTGGCTCAGACAAATTGTTTGCCTAAAACAACAGCTATTAAAAAATCAATCACAGAGGCGGCGAATCCAGTTAATTACTATATACGCTTATTGAATCGCTCAGGAAAACTTTTTGCTAGTGGAGGTATGGAATTTGACAATTTACCGATTACCTCAGAATTACAGCATTGGCAAATATTAACAGATTCTTCTGGCGCTCGATACCGCGAAATCACTTTACCTTTGTATACTCAAAAACAGGTTTCGGGTTATCTACAAGTGGCGCGTAGTATCACTGATTTAGACCAACATATTGCTTATTTAAGATTAGCTTTGGTGTTGGGATTGCCAATTTCCATGATTTTCGTTGGTTTGTCTAGTTGGTGGTTGGCAGGAAGGGCAATGCAACCTGTATATCTTTCCTACCAACAAATGCAACAATTTACTGCTGATGCTGCCCATGAGTTTCGCACACCTTTAGCAGCAATGTACTCTACTATTGAAGCTGCTATCAAGTTACAGCAAGAACCAAAATCCAATGGTGGAATTTTAGATGTACTCAAACGCCAAAATCGGCGACTATCACAATTAGTAGGAGATTTGCTGTTATTAACGAGGATAGACCAAAAAGAACTAACAGGAGAATATCAGTCTTGCTGTTTGAATGATTTAATTAGCGACTTAATTGAGGAATTAGCATTTTTGGCAGTAGAAACTAAAGTCAATCTCTCTAAACAGGTACAAATCCTAGAAAAACTGTATGTGATGGGAAATGAAGAACAGCTTTATCGCTTAATTTCCAACTTAATTTCTAATGCAATTCAAGCTACATTTAGCGGTGGGAAAGTTACGGTTTTTTTGGAAAAAAGTGAGCTTTACGCCATGATTAAAATTCAAGATACAGGAATTGGTATTGCTGTTGAACATCAACAGCGAATTTTTGATCGCTTCTACCGAGTAGATCGCGATCGCTCTCGTACCTCTGGCGGTTCGGGTTTGGGATTAGCGATCGCCATCGCAATCGCCAGAGCGCATAAAGGCAATATTCACGTTCAAAGTCAACCTGGGCTAGGTAGTACATTTACAGTTCGACTTCCTCTTTCATCGTGATTTCTGGAAATAAATGTTGCTATCTAGTGCATTATTTATCTTGATAACGATATTCTATGCTAAGTAAGTTGGTGGGAATGAACCAAATTATATTACGAAACATAAATATGCTTAAAACCCTTACCAATGACCAATGACAAAGGACTAATGACTAATGACAGTCACCGCCAGTTAGCTTTAATTACACCGACTTACTTAAAGCTTTTGTTTAAAATCCAGAATCTAAAATCATTTGATTTGGAGGAGTTTTGATAAATAATATTCGCAATCGCTTTAGGGGTTTTAAGCGCAAAAGGGTTGAACCATCACAACTAAAACAGTTGGTACATGAGTTATTGGAAGAGTCTAGTCTCGACGCAACATATTTGGTTTTGATTATTGGCTCATGTGCGATCGCTACATTTGGTCTACTTGCCAATAGCACTGCTGTAATTATCGGCGCAATGATTATCGCACCTCTGATGTTGCCAATTCGAGGTTTAGCCTTTGGTGCATTAATTGGAAATATCAACCTATTTCGTAAAGGCGTAATAGCAGTATTCTTAGGCACATTACTAGCACTTGTAATTTCTTGCAGTATAGGTTGGATCGTTAATCTACCTAGTTTCGGCAGTGAAGTGCTATCTCGCTCCAAACCTAACCTGCTTGATTTGGGTATTGCAGTCGCAGCAGGTGGTATTAGTGGCTACGCTAAGGTAAATTCAAAAATCTCTGCTAGTGTGGCAGGGACGGCAATAGCTGTTGCCCTTATGCCCCCAATTTGCGTCATCGGTTTAGGTCTAGCAAAATTTAACTTGTCACTCAGCTTAGGAGCGACTTTGCTCTACCTAACAAATCTTTTGGGTATTAGCCTTGCTTGTATGCTGACATTTTTATTCACCGGTTATTCTCCTGTCGATCGCGCCCAAAAAGCACTGCTATGGGCATTGGGGTTAACAGGTGCTTTACTGATACCTTTAACTGTGAGCTTTACCCAATTAGTTAGACAAGCAGAACTCGAAACCCATTTGAGAAAGGCACTGCTGAACCGAACTGTAACTTTTCAACGTTTGGAACTACTGAAAACTGATACTAATTGGCTGAGTAATCCGCCTCAAGTTCGCTTGAGTGTTAGCGCACAAGAACCTGTAACATCAAAGCAAGTAAGCCTTTTAGAAGCGTTTCTTGAAAAAGAAACTAGGCAACGTTTTTCCCTGATTTTTGAAGTTAGTCAAGTGAAAGAAGTCAGAGGAGAAAAATCAGATTATCCTCACAAATAAAATAGATATCGACCGAATTTAAATATGCGTTATTCAGAATCCTTGTAGAGACGTAGCACTGCTACGTCTCTACATTCATTTTCACTCCTATATCTAATATCTAAAATCCTATTATCTTGCCCTAAAATAAATTTTTCATCCTATTTATAGATAGGAAAAACGAACTAAAGGTGGAGTTAGATATCAGGATTTTTTTATATAGTTATTAAAGTTGACTAATTAAGCAAGTAAGATCATGAATGCAGATATATCCGCACTCTGGGATAGAATTCAGGGAATGATTAACGGATTCATTGTCCTACTGCCGAATATCGTGCTGGCATTGATTGTCTTTGCAATCTTCTTCGCGGTGGCTAGAGCGATTAAGAGAGTAGTTAAACGATTGACTCGCGATCGCCACCAAGCTCGGAATCTAGGACTAGTACTGGGACGCTTGGCGCAAGGTACAATACTGTTAATCGGGCTATTTGTGGCTTTGTCGATTGTAATACCGACATTCCGAGCCGGAGATTTGATACAACTACTGGGGATTAGCGGCGTAGCGATCGGCTTTGCCTTTCGTGACATTCTGCAAAACTTCTTGGCTGGGATTCTGATCCTCTTGACAGAGCCGTTCCAAATCAATGACCAAATAGTTTTTAAAGGCTTTGAAGGAACTGTAGAAAATATTGAGACACGAGCGACAACAATTAGAACTTACGATGGTCGTCGCATTGTCATTCCTAACTCAGAATTGTTCACTAATTCGGTAACTGTAAACACTGCCTTTGAAAGTCGCCGACTACAGTATGATGTCGGTATTGGTTACGGCGATGATATAGACCGAGCCAAGGAGTTAATGCTTGAAGCATTGCATAGTGTGCCGGAAATACTGAAAGATCCTGCTCCTGATGTGCTGCTCATGGAACTTGCCGAAAGTACCGTTAATATCCGCATTCGTTGGTGGATCAACCCGCCACGACGTGCAGATGACCTCGCATCAAGGGACAAAGTGCTGTCTGCAATTAAGAAAACCTTAGTTGAAAATGGCATTGATTTGCCTTTTCCCACACAGCAAATTTTATTCCATGACCAGACAGAAGAGATAGATGGCGATCGCTCCCGTCAGCGTGAAGGTTGGCCATCTGGTAAAGGTGAAATACCAAAGCCTCGCAGCATTAGCAGTTCACTCAGGTTACTTGCTCAAAAGCAAGATGATGGCAATAGTAAAGTAGATTCTACAACGGTCAATAACGAAACATGAAAAATGTCAAACTGAGCAAACTTTGGGATACGCTCCACTCAAGTTACTGGTTCATTCCCTCAATTATGGCTATACTTACCACTGCGTTGGCATTTACAATGTTAATGCTCGATCGCACAGGTAAAGCAAATATTAATTATTGGTGGAGCTACACTGGTGGAGCAGATGGAGCGCGATCGCTTTTAGGAGCAGTTGCAGGTTCAATGATTAGCGTTGCTGCTACTGCCTTTTCAATTACAATCGTGGCGCTTCAGTTAGCTGCTTCCAATTTTGGCCCCCGTCTACTGCGTAATTTCATGCAGGACACTGGTAATCAACTTGTGCTTGGCACATTTATAAGTACGTTTATCTACTGCTTGCTCATACTTCGGACTATTCATGGTGACGGAGATGGATATAGTCAGTTTGTACCGCAAGTTTCGGTTACATGCGGTATTTTACTCGCAATTATTAGCATCGGAGTTTTGATTTATTTTATCGATCATGCTTCTACAATAATTCAAGCTTCACATATCATCGAAAACGTTAGTGATGACTTAGATAAAGCCATCGATCGCTTGTTTCCCAAAAAAATTGGGCGTAGCGTCCCATTTAAACAAGAAGTTGCAGAAATACCTGAAAATTTTGACTTCGCTGCAAGTCCTGTAAAAGTTAATAATAATGGTTATATACAAGCAATTGACGACGAAGGATTGATGAAAATTGCCCGAAAACACAATCTTTTACTGCGCGTCGAGTCTCGACCGGGAAAATTTGTTGTTAAGGACAGTGATTTAGTTATGGTTTTTCCTGGTGAATTTGTGAACCAAAAATTAACCAAACAAATCAATGATGCCTTTATTTTGGGTAAAGAACGTAGCGAACAGCAAGATATCGAGTTTCCCATCGATCAGTTAGTAGAAATTGCCCTACGTGCGCTTTCTCCAGGAATTAATGACCCATTTACCGCAATTCGCTGTGTTGATAGACTAGGAGCGGGACTGTCCCGTTTAGCTCAAAAAAATTTTCCTTCACCCTACCGTTACGATGAAGATGATAAATTACGTGCGATCGCTTTTGGGGTAACATTTGAGGGATTGGTTGATAGTGCCTTTAATGGAATTCGGCAATATGCACGATCTGATGCATCAGTAACCATTCGTTTATTGGAAGCGATCGCTAATGTTGCAACTTACACTAACAATCCCAAATACCAAGTAGTTTTACAGCGTCATGCAGAGATGATTTTGCGCGGTAGTCAAGAGGGTTTACCAGAAGAACTAGACCGCCAGGATGTGCAAAAGCAATATGACAATGCGATTCAAGCTTTAAAAAATCAGATATTAGCTGAAAGAAAAAAATGAAACTTCTAAATTGGATGATTTAATTATGGACTCTCTGGGGGCTGGATTAGCAGCTTTAATTAGTTTTTGGGCGTTGCGAAATTGGATAAATCGTAATGCAGAGGCAAACAATTCACAAACTGAGACATATATTTAAAACACTTGATAAATGTTCTACAATAAAAAAGGATCTTCATCGTATGCTGAATCCGTCTACTAAAAAGCTTGAAACTCTTCCTTTCTAAGTCAAGAATAGCAGTCGTTATTACTAGCATTTTATTTATGCTTACTACGCGAAATTTAGGCTTCTAACCTGGATTTAAAAGTAAAGTTCTGATGCTTAACTAAAGGTTTAGTATAGCAGGTAAAGAAGAGGAATAAATAAATTCCAATTTTCTACATTCCCTTAAATCATCTACTTAGGAGGTATATATGTTAGATATAGAACAATTTTCACATCCACCAAAAAAACAAGAATTTGCTGCAATCTTTCGTTTAGTAAGTCGAATTAGTTTTTGGGTGCAGTTAGTACTTGGTGGTGTTTCTGGCATCGCTGTATTCTTGTCATGCTTTAGTCGTAGTATTACCACTCAAACAAACAATGCAGGTATAGGGTTTGGGATATTTTTGGCTATTGTTGGTATTTTATTGCTGTGCTTTCGAGTATATTGGGCTGTCCGTTATCGGAAAATGGCTAAACTTTTACAAACACCAAATTCTGAAAACCATCCCAAAAAAGAAGACGTAATTAAAAGTTTACAAATTGGATTGCTTGTGAGTTTAATAGGCTTATTAATAGCTTTTCTTGCTTCGGAAGTGACGGTTACAGTTATATTGGGAAAAGCAGTAGCACAACCTCAAGGCGTCGCAATTTATCAACCATAAAATGTAATTCGTTCGCTAGATATTTTTGTCATGTTAGCAAATGTAAACATGATTGGCGCTCACTTTTTTGGTGGAGTTACCTCTCTTGGTCTACTCTATTGGTTGGAAGAGTAAGAGGTGCAGCATTGATTTGATTTTCCTAACTTATGGCTATAGAATTACTAATCTATCTCAGCGATCGCTCGTGGTTTTGCCACAGCAGCCGGATTAGAACGCAGCACAGCAGTCCAGATTGGGGTGAATTTGGCATTACGTCGTCCCCACAGTCGCCAAGATAAATTTGAAGCCGATCGAAGAGGACTGAAGACTTTAGGATGTGCTGGTTATGCTCAATCTGCCATGATTGCTTTTATGCAAAAGTTACTCAACCAGCCTTCAGTGCCAACATTTTTGAGTACTCACCCTGCAACCAGCGATCGCACAGAATAGTTGGTGATGGTAGAGTAGGAGCGCTGACGTGGCAAGCTTTACGCAGTAATATAGCACCCGTGCGCCGTCGTCGTTTCTAACAGTGGCTACACAAACTCTCGTCCGCCTGTGCGGACTAAGAGAAAATTAATGACATAGGTAGTATTGCCTTACCAGAGTTCCAACAGGGATGTTTTTAGCCTGAGAGTGAGCAGAAAATTTCATGCAGCCACTTGACATCAAAATTAAGTGCATATACACTTAATTTATGGATAAACACACTAACCCAATCAATACCGATCTTCTAGATCAAGTGGGTTCAGCGTGCGCCTGTTTCAATATCCGAAAGGCTTCTCGTGTTATGACACAACACTTTGATGAAGTACTCAAGCCGAGCGGATTGCTAGTGACTCAGTTCACCATTCTGGCTGCTGTAGCGATCGCAAAATCAGCCACGGTCAACGAGTTAGCGGAGATGCTAGTGATGGATCGCACGACCTTAACCAGGAATCTCAAGCCCCTTGAACGCGAAGAATGGTTAAAATCCAAACCTGGACAAGACCAGCGAACTCGTATCATTGCCTTGACCGAAGCCGGAGAAGCTGTCTTAGCGAAAGCTTTACCATTGTGGAAACAGGCTCAAAGCATGGTTGAGACAGCGCTTGGACAGCAACGATGGAACACTTTGTTGGCGCATTTAGTGGAAGCAACAGCACTCTTGCGTTAAGTCTAAAATTTTTCTCCAAAAAGTGTATATGCACTTAATTTCTCTATGTTGGCAGTTGATGATAAGCATTCAAATAAATCATCGGCACCTCGTGTCAAGGAGTCAGCAACATGAAAACGATTGCGGACGTAGCGCGCCGATGACATGGTGGCAGAAGTTCAGGGCTATCATCTTTCCTCTCATAGCATTATTAGCAAAATCATTACAAAAAGGTAGGTCATCATGGAAGAGGGCATGTCGGATAATCCTGGAGTAATTGCTTTTCCGCCAGCACTCTATGCTGGAACATTATTAATCGGATTAGTACTTAGTTTCGTGTTTCCAATCGACTTTTTATCGCGATCGGTAGCACTAGTTTTGGGAGTATTAGCGATTATTTGCGCGGGTTTGATAGTAACTTCAGCTTTTCGGACGATGAATCGCGCCCAGACAGAGGTTAACCCTTCACGTCCGACAACAGCGATCGTTTCGGACGGAGTTTTTAGGTTAAGTCGCAACCCAATTTATTTGTCTCTGACTCTGCTTTACATCGGCATCGCGTTGCTATTTAGTGCGCTCTGGGCATTGTTACTATTATTGCCCCTTTTAGTTATTGTGCAAATCGGGGTTGTTCAGCGCGAAGAGAGTTACTTGGAGCGTAAATTTGGCGATGAATACTTACGCTACAAGGCACGAGTGCGTCGCTGGGTATAAATTACCCATTCAAACCAATTGAAAATTACTCTATGGAGAAAAGCTGATGAGCGACATCAATAAAAACAAGCAGATTATCCAGAACTTTATTCAAGTAGTTTGGAACGGTCGAAACCTTGCTGCTTTGAAAGACTTTTGGACAGAAGATTGTATCAATCACGCAATGCCAGGGTCAGAAAATCGAGGACTTGACGCGCTTAGGGTCTATCACGATTCGTTCTTTGATGATTTTTTCTCTGCTTTCCCCGACATCGAGATTGAAATCATGCAGCAGGTTGCGGAAGGAAATCGGGTTGTTACATATATCGTAAGCAAAGGCAGACACAGTGGCGCATTCTACGGCATTCCACCAACAGGCAAAACCATCTCAACATCAGTGATCCGAATTGATCGTGTTCAAGATGGCAAGATCGCCGAGCATTGGTCTGTTTCCGACGCGGCAGGTCTGATGCAGCAACTTCAATCTTGAACTGTAGTAATGCTTTTTGGACAACAAAAATGTCAAACACTGCAATTGCTACTGCTTGATATAAAAACTATGAGTTAGCCAAAATCCAAAATCTATACAGATTTATAGTTATCAACGCTAGAGGCTTCTATGGCTAAATTTGATAACCATCCTACCGTGAGATGGTGGCGTGAGCAGTCTACAAACAACCCAAAAACAAGCACAGTCGCTTTGAATTCTGATTCACTCCGAACACTTTGTTTGGATGCGGGTGCTGATGATGTAGGATTTGTGGAAATTTATCGACCCACGATCGCCGACCAACATGCCGAAATTCTGGCAGTATTTCCACCCACCAAAACATTGATTAGCTTTGTCTGCTGCATGAATCGGGAAAACGTTCGCACTCCAGCGCGATCAATCGCTAATCTGGAATTTCATGCCAATTACGACCATGCAGATGAAGTAGCTCGAAACCTCGTCAAAGCATTCGCGCAGATTGGTGTCCGAGCCTTGAATCCGTCAGTGGCATTCCCAATGGAAATGGATCGTTATCCAGACAAAAAAGCCTGGGTTATATCTCATAAACCTGTGGCTGTTGAAGCAGGATTAGGACACATAGGAATTCATCGAAATGTGATTCATCCTAAGTTTGGTAATTTCATTGCCCTCGGTACAGTTTTAATCGATACAGAAGTAACGGAGTACGCCCACCCGATCGATTACAATCCCTGCATTGAGTGTAAATTGTGTGTTGCGGCTTGTCCTGTAGGCGCGATCGGGGCTGACGGTAGTTTTAGCTTTTCAGCTTGTTACACTCATAATTACCGCGAGTTCATGGGCGGATTCACAGATTGGACAGAGACGATCGCTGACAGCAAAAGTGCTAGTGATTATCGAAAAAAAGTCAGTGCTTCTGAATCAGCCTCAATGTGGCAAAGCTTGTCTTTCAAGCCGAACTACAAAGCAGCCTACTGTATTGCGGCATGTCCGGCGGGAGAGGATGTAATTGCCCCATTCTTGAGCGATCGCAAAGCATTTATTAAAGATGTGGTCAAGCCATTGCAGGACAAAACCGAAACCATCTATGTGGTACCGGGATCGGATGCCGAAAACTATGTTACCAAACATTTTCCCAATAAAACGGTGAAGCTTGTGAGCAGTGGCATTCGTCCTCAATCGATTCAAGGATTTCTCTTTGGATTACCATTGTTATTTCAACGCAATCGGTCGGAGGGATTGAGTGCAATTTACCATTTCACATTCACTGGTTCTGAGTCTCGTCGTGCAACAGTGACGATTCAAAATAAAATGGTACGAGTTCAAGAAGGACATCTTGGGAAAGCAGATATTTCTGTCACGGCAGATAGCAAAACTTGGCTGGGTTTTCTTGGCAAGGAACAAAACCTAATTTGGGCATTGCTGCGGTGTAAAATTCGGGTTAGTGGTTCTCTTAAGCTACTTCAGGCATTTGGTAAATGTTTTCCTGCCTGAAATATTCAGTTAAATGTGGTGAGAGGCGATCGCTTTTGGTCGTGTCTGTCGAGCGATCGCCTGGAATGGGAATAATTAGGGCTTGCTGAAAAAAAAGAAAAGGTGACAGTCTCTAGATTCTCAGACCAAAGAAGTATATTACGGTGCAAGATAAGATTGCTATAAGTACAGCATCCATCGGGGTAAAATGTTGGGAGTTTGATAATCTCTTGCCCGTCAAGTTGCTCTCCAAAGGGTGCTGGAATATTTAGAAACAGCACAAAAGCGTCCCGGCATTCAGCCAGAGTTTTATGACTACCAGAAGACGCTACTTTCAAGTGAAATTACCTGTTTGCAAGAAGAAATTGATAAGTTACTTGATGAATACCCAAATTTACAAGAATTTACAACCGAAGAACTGCGAGGGGAACTGCTGGCAATTGAAGCTGATACCTACGCTGAGTTTGTCCGCGCAGGTAAGTTAAATAAAGAACTGTCACCTTTTTTACAACCAACCCATGACAGAGCAGATGGGAGGGAATAAGTCTATACTGCATAGTAATACCGTTTCACTTTAAGATTGATACAGATTCTTGCAAGGGGGAGCAGAGGAAGCAGGGGGAGCAAGAATAGTGATTTGTATCAATAATTTCGTGAAATGGTATATAGCGTCTCCTAATCTGCTGAGGTACGAATTTATCTGTGTTGATTCATGTTTATCTGTGGTTAATTACTTCTTCTTGTATCTCATTGAAGTGAGAACCCCTGTAAGCGATCGCAACTTAACAAGATTGTAAACTCTTTAGGTTCTGTCTTCATTTGCTCCAGCCGTCAAAAATGCTATCCGTTTAAAGGCTCCCAAGAACAACCAGAGGTAATTGAACGCTCACTTTAGTACCTATCACAGTGTCAGACTCAATAGATAATTCTCCACCATGAGCATTGATGATACGTTTGCTAATGGCAAGCCCCAACCCAGTACCGCTTGGTTTTGTGGAAAAGAAAGGCTGCATTAGCTTTGATAAAACCTCTGAAGGAATTGGCTCACCACCATTGCAGACATTAATACAGATTTTATCAGGAGACGAATTATCCACTTCCCATTTAATCGCATCTCCGGCTGAGACTGCCTCACAAGCATTGCGGACAATATTAATAAACACTTGTTTTAGCTTATCTTTATCTCCTAAGATTTTGACTGTAGGTAACGCTGGAATAAATTCGATTTGCCGTGAGAGTGCTTCTGGCATCTCGCACATTAGCATCAGTAATTCACAAATAAATTCATTCACATCCAATTCACACAGTTGCAATACCTGGGGTTTGGCATAAAGCAAAATTTCACTCAGCAGATTTTCTAGCCGACTAGCCTCACTAAGTGCCAACGATAATCGCTCAAGAGCCGCTTCAGTCAGAACAGTTTTCTTAAAATACTTCAATCCCATAATCATTGTTGTTAGTGGATTGCGAATTTCATGCACAATCATCGCCGCAAATTCACCAATAGCTGCCAGTCGTTCCTGTTCTAAAAGCTTGGCTTGGGCTGCTTGTAGTTCTGCGGTGCGTTTTTCTACCTCAGTCTCCAGGATATGATTAAATTGGCACTGCTGCTGGTAAAGATGGTAATGGTCGATGGCAGTAGCAGCACGTTCGGCGAACAATTCCACAATTTGGATTTCTTCTTTTGTAAATTCTCTCGCTTGCCGATGAAAAGAGCAAACAGTACCGAAGATTTGACCTTCAGTAGTTTGTAAAGGTATACCTAAATATGCTCGATAACCTGGCGCAGGTTTACCATATTCTGGATTAGCCACAGCATCCTCAACAGCTAATGTGCGCCCAATTTGCAAAACTGTAGCAATCAATCTACCATGCAGTGCATAAACGCGAGGTGTATCTTCGGACATTTCCAGACTACTAGCTAGAACAGTTTCAAACCCTTCTTGGCAAAAGGTAACAACCGTCCAATCAACTGCAATCAGTTCGCTGACTCCACAGGCAATATTGTGTAAATAGCTACCTATCTCACCAGTGCGATAGTTCAAAGAGGACAAACGTGCTATTATCTGCCGCTCGCGCTGCCAAGGCTGTTGCAACAACATTTCTTCATCATTGGCTTTGCTCATGGATGCTTGTTGCATGGTTTAGCAAAATAAGTTAAAAAATCAAATATTAAATATTGGATTTTCCAGGTATTAACTCTGGATATCCTAATAATTTTGATGGGGAAATTTTACTAGATAAATGTGCTATTTATGCAGAAAAAGTATGAATTTTTACTTAAATAAATGTAAATTTATACAACAAATAGCAAGCGAAAATCAGGTTGGTTATGGTCAGTGAAGCGAAACAATCCTATAGCCTTATGATAACTTGACTTTAGTCTGCTTTATTCACAATGACATAGTTATAGTAGAAGTCAGAAGCGACACAAGGTCTTGTGCCCATACAGAAGTTTTGCTCTATATCTGGCTGGCTATAGATTTGAAAAAGCATATCTGACAAACTGGCGTATATTTTTTTACATTTAATCACTTATAAGATAAAAATTTAAATTTGGCTGAGAAATCTGTAAGAAGTTTCTAAGGGAAATATCAGTTTTTTAGATATCAATCCTTATCTATTCATAATTCTTAGATAAATTATTTAAGCAATAATCAGTTTAAAGTTCAAGCCAAGAGCTATATTGCTGATTGAGACATTGAGGAATTGAAATCATGAAATTAAGACATTTATTAATACTGGGCTTGTCTTCTCTTGTCATGGTTGGCTGCGTCCGCGAAGTCTCAAAGAACCAGGCTAATGAAAGTCCTATAGCTGTGAATGCCTCTGTTCCCGTGTCTTCAACTCAGGCGAAACCGTTAGGCAAGTCAACTCCTGGAACCTTTCTTCATTCTCCTAAAGGTCAACTTCACAGGTTTACAAACATCAGTTTAGATAGGAGACAACGATGCTAGAAAGTCTGGGAAGAATTAAGAATCCATTAGTCAGAAGTATAGCCGCAGCAGCTACAGTTGGTTCGGTAATTACCTTATCTGCTGCTGTTCTAATTGGAGTAACCAATGCCAAAGCTAAATCTGCCTATCAATTTGGTGTCTATTCCTCACTGTTTGGAACAGCTAGTGGTGCAGTATTTGGCTTAGTTTATACAAGCAAAGCAAGTGGAAACAAATCTACTCCAGACCTCAAAGCATCAGATAGTCATATTTGGCAAGATTGGCGAAATTTTGTTGTTGTTCGTAAGGTGAAAGAGAGCGAAGAAATTACTTCTTTCTATTTACAACCTGAAGATAAAGGGGAAATTCCCAACTTTAAACCAGGTCAATTTTTAACCATCAAACTTGATATACCTGGACAGGATAAGCCTATAATTCGTACTTACTCGCTTTCAGATTATCCTGAAAACTGTGAATACTATCGCCTCTCAATTAAGCGGGAACCTGCACCGAACGGATTAGATGTTATGCCCGGTATAGCATCTAATTTTATGCACGATCGCATTCAAGAAGGTTCAGTAATTCCAGCGAAACCACCAAACGGTAAATTTGTTTTAGATGTGCAGAAATCTATCCCCGCAGTCTTGGTTAGCAATGGTGTGGGAATTACGCCAATGATTAGTATGGCGAAAGCTTGTACTCTTCTTAATCCTACTCGTCCTATTTGGTTTGTACATGGTGCTAGAGACGGGAATTTTCACGCTTTTCGGGATGAAGTGAGGGAAATTTCAGGGCAAAATCATAATCTGAATGTGCATTTTCGCTATAGTCGTCCTACACCTGAAGATAGAGGTAAATACCACAGTGTTGGTTATGTTGATGCTGCTCTGATTCAAGAGTTAGTAAGACAAGAAGCTGAGTATTTTTTGTGTGGTTCTCCATCTTTTATGCAGTCCATAATGCAAGGATTAAAGGAATCGGGAGTACTTGACAGTAGAGTATTCTTTGAATCTTTCGGTAAACCGATGAAAAGTCAGTCTGAGAAACAAACTCCTAGCACAACTGGAGATGAAAAATTTGCAGAAATTGTCTTTGCTAAATCTGGCAAAACTTTGACATGGCAACCTAGTGATGGCACTATCCTAGAATTTGCCGAAGCCAATGATATTAATCCACCTTTTAGTTGTCGTGTAGGTGTTTGCGGTACTTGTATGTGTAAAATCAGCGAAGGTGCAGTTGCTTATCAAGAAGAACCAACTGCAACAACTGATCAGGGTTCAGTGTTGATTTGTATTTCTCAACCTGGAACGGCAAAATTGGTGTTGGATATTTAATCAATTCCTCTAATAATCAAGTAATATCAAGCATATTATCTATCAGGCTTAATATCGGTATAAAATTTTATTAGAGGAGATATTAAATTGTGCAAGTTATCTCTGTCAATGTAGGACTTCCCCGTGAAGTACTTTGGAAGGGCAAAACAGTTACAACTGGGATTTTTAAAGAACCAGTTGAGGGACGAGTGATGATGCGATGCCTTCTCTGCGAGACGCTACGCGAACGGCGGGCGTAGCCAACGCTCAACTTAGACGGGGATAGACAAGCTGATTTAAGTGTCCACGGAGGCAAAGACAAAGCAGTTTATGCTTATCCATTCGAGCATTACGACTATTGGCGGCGCAAGTTACCTGACATGGATTTGCCCTGGGGAATGTTTGGTGAAAACCTTACCACAGTTGGGCTGTTAGAAGATGAGGTTAATATTGGCGATCGCTTCCAAATCGGTAGCGCAGAGGTAATGGTAACTCAACCCCGAATGCCTTGTTATAAACTCTTAATCAAGTTTGGACGGGCTGATATAGTTAAACAGTTTTTAGATAGCCGCCTAACGGGGTTCTACTTTTCGGTGCTGCAAGAGGGTCAAGTCGGAAATGGTGATATTTTGTCGTTAATCAGTCGAGACTCAAATAATGTCACTGTTGCTGACATCACCCGACTTTATGCACGGGAAACAGACGATCTAGAACTGTTACACCGCACCGTACAAGTTGAGGCTTTACCTACAGGCTGGCGAGATTACTTTCAGCAGCAAATTGAGAAGTTTAAAAGATGAATTTCATTAATGTTAGAAAATAAAGCTGTAACCCATTCTCTGTATAAATTATTTTATTTTTCCAGAGTTATGTAGGAGATTAATCTGTCACAGCGATCGCATCAAGCGGGCGCTTACTGCTCCTGAGCAGACAGCGCCTTACGGTAAACGATTTTGTCAGCGCCCGCTTGATAGAAGTCGCGTATCCGTGCTTCCTCTTCATAACCGCACTTGCGGTAGAAAGCTCGTGTGCGCTCGAAGTCCGGCGTACCCGAAGTTTCCACCAGCAGCACACGCCCGCCGCGTGCCATCAATGTTTGCTCAACGTAGCGTAGCAGGGTTGCACCACGTCCTTGTCCTTGGCGGTCGGGTCGGATAGCAATCAACTGTAGATTCCACGTCTCATCAGTCATCCGTTCCATCTCACAGTAAGCGACCCCCACCGCCCCCTTGTCGTCGTCGGTAATCCAAAAGCGTTCGGCTTTGCCGTCTCGTAGAGAATGGCTGTCGTTGATACCACCGAAGTAATCGGATAGCATTTCGCCAAGTTCCTCAAGTTGGTTCGGTTGGAACAGTCCGGTTGCATCGGCTAAGGCAATCAGCGCGGTTGTGTCATTGGGTATGGTCGGTCGAATCATCGCAAACTCCGTGTGTGTGTAAAACAGGTTAGCCTTTGAAGGAAATATTACAACAGTTGTTATGTTGCATTAAAACATAACAACTGTTGTGATAAGATGTCAAGATACTTGTTTCATGTTGCTGTAAATCGAGGAAAGCTATGAGTTATGACGATCGCCGTATTGAAGTCACGAAAGCGGCATGGCGGGTGATTGTCCGTGAAGGATTGGATCGTGCCAGTATGCGGGCGATCGCGCAAGAACTTGGTTCTTCGACTGGGGTTGTTACCCATTACTTTCGAGATAAAGAAGAACTCACCTTATTTGCCCTGGAACAGGTGTTTGAAAACGTCCTAGAGGACATGAAAATCTGTGCCGAGGGACAGCAAGGAATTGACAGACTAGCACAAATGATTTTTGTAGCTCTACCTCTGGAGGACATTGACAAAGCTGATTGGAAGGTTTGGGTGGCATTTTTGGGCTATTCTATTGGGCGCGATCGCCTTGTTCAGGAACACCGAAAACGCTATGACCTTCTACGGCAGCTTATTTGTCAAGAGTTAGCTGACTTACAAAAAGCCAAGCTGATTCGAGCCGATCTTGATTTAACCCTCGAAGCCAATGCACTTATCGCCCTTGTGGATGGCATTGGCACTGGTGTTGTTATTTGTCCTGAGCAGTTCTCCGCAGATCAACAAAAATATCTTGTGCGGCGACATATCAATGCAATACTTGCATCATCTTGAACGCTGACGAGCAGATAGTATCGAATGATCATTGATTTTGATAATAAAAACTAATATAAATTTTTCCTGAGTTTATCCTAGATTTTTATTTATCAATTCACCTAGCAAATTTTAATCAAAATATCAGCCCCATCTTTGATAAAAACGTGATACTCAATATAGCAAATTAATAAAATAAAGTGCAGATATGCAGAGGGTGAGATGATGACAACTCCAACCCAAGAAGAAATCAGATTAGCAGAAGCCCAAAATCAGATAGCCCATTGGCGCAGATGGGGGCCATATTTGAGCGATCGCCAGTGGGGAACAGTACGCGAAGACTACAGCCCCAATGGTACAGCCTGGGACTATTTCACCCACGATCAAGCCCGTTCTCGCGCCTACCGTTGGGGTGAAGATGGGATTTTTGGTATTTCTGATAATCATCAACGGCTTTGTTTTGCGACGCCGAATAGCCCGTCGTAGACATCGCTCTTTGGAATGGTGAAGATTCTATTCTCAGAATATTGTAGAGGATTGGCTTAAAGGCGATCGCTATCTAATGACAAAATAGCTGAATAAACTCGGTTCTTGGTCTATTAAATAAAGGAGTTCACAACGTCATGTCAATTCATAACTTTACTCTCTCCCGCCAGTTATTACGCAACTTGTCCATCATTTCGCTGACTGTTGTACTCCTATACAGTGCATCTCGTGTGATACTTTCTGCTCCCGCCACTGATATCTCGAATGCTGCACCGCAGGGAAAGCAAGTAGCGGTTTTCGCTGGTGGGTGCTACTGGGGAATGGAAGCAGTTTTTGAGCATCTCAAAGGTGTTTCTGATGTCGTTTCTGGCTTTTCTGGAGGCGATGCAAAAACCGCAGACTACGCAATTGTTAGTGCTGGATTAACTAATCATGCTGAATCTGTGAAAATCACCTACGATCCATCAAAAATATCATATAATCAGCTTCTAAAAGTCTACTTTTTGGTAGCGCATGACCCAACAGAGTTAAATCGACAAGGCCCAGACTCAGGTAAGCAATATCGTTCGGCGATCTTTTTTGCTAACGATGAGCAGAAACAGGCTGCACAAAAATATATCGCTCAACTCAACAAATCGCGAATCTTCGACAAGCCGATTGTGACAGAATTAGATCCTTTGAAAGGTTTTTATCAGGCTGCGGCATACCATCAGAATTATATAGTGCATCATCCGAGCGATCGCTATGTGGTAGTGAATGACTTGCCGAAACTGGCTAAACTTCAAGCAAAGTTCCCTGATATGTATAGCAAGTAAGGGGATTTACAGCATTCGACTTTTAACATCCCCTCAATCCAGTGAAAGATTAGCCTATCCTGTAAGATGCTCGTCCATGCTTCTCCAGATATTGCTGATGATACTCTTCTGCTCTATAGAATTGTGAT
>NZ_JABXKJ010000089.1 GCF_017115085.1 Nostoc sp. NMS7
TTCATTGGTTTGAGGAGATGATGTCATGTTGACTATTTTAGGCTTTTTAGAGTTAGTGTAATTAAATATGTAAAGTTTTGTATTAGGATTCAACATTTCTGTTTAAGACTATATATGCAATATTGTTAACTTGAATGCAATAATCTACTTTAAATTGATAGATTTGTAGTATTTAGTAAACAATTGGCGATAAATTCAGATTATTCTGTAAAACTGCAATGTTTTTTTTACAGATAGACCAGCTTGTGCAGGGATTTTAGTTTTGTGAAAAAAAGTCTTTTCTAAACTTAAATATGCAGATGAAAACGCCAGAGAGTTACTGATACATCTGGTTATATCTGGATGTCTCGTGATAGAAAACTTTCGAGTGTTAAAGTAATTCAACATTTTTCAGGGCTAGTCATAATTTTTAACTTGACAAATCACTGAAATGTCTGATGGCTTTTCCTAAATTTTTCAAACCAAAAATGTGAGGGGAGTGATAGAAATGTTCAATCGTTCATTTCATAATTTATTCATGGAATCGATGATTTTGAGTGCTACTTTGCTAGCCAGCACATCAGCTTATGCTGAAGACAGGAATTTAGTGGTTGGGAATGGGACTCAAACAAATATATCAACTGCACTCACCAAGCGCAGCCTACGTCCCAATCAAACTCCACCTTTCAAGGACAATTCTTCAGAAACAACCATTGCACAAACGCCTAAAATTCCTGCAATCAATAGTGATGCAAGTTTCCAACAGACAAACACTATGTCTCAAGTAACATCTGTATCTCAGTTTTCTGATGTACAGCCAACTGATTGGGCATTTGGCGCACTCCAGTCTTTAGTTGAGCGTTATGGATGCATTGCAGGCTATCCAAATAGTACTTATCGGGGAAACCGCGCCATTACTCGCTATGAATTTGCAGCAGGCTTAAATGCTTGTTTATCTCGGATAAATGAGCTAATTGCAACAGCTACATCAGACTTAGTTACCAAAGAAGACTTAACTACCTTACAAAGACTGCAAGCAGAATTTAGCCCTGAACTAGCAACTCTACGGGGTCGAGTTGATAATTTAGAAGCTCGGACTGCGGAACTAGAAGCAAATCAGTTTTCAACAACAACCAAACTAGTAGGAGAAGCCGTCTTTGCCGTTACAAATGCCTTCAGTGGCTCAGTTAATGGTAGCAACACAGTTTTTCAAGATAGAGTTCGCCTGAAATTCATAAGTAGTTTTACAGGTAAAGATACTCTCTACGTCCGTTTGACTGGCGGTAATGCTACTACTTTGAAGCTGCCAAATGGTACAGGAGAAGGACTTCAAACCTTTAATCTCTCTCCAGCCAACAACAATGATTTTCTCGATTGGCTCGCTTATTACTTCCCGATTGGAGACAAAATAGACGCTTATGTAGGAGCAGTAAACGGAGTATTTTTTGATTACATTCCCACTCTCAGTCCCTATTTGGATAGTGCCACAGGAGCCGGTCGCGCTCTGACAGAATTTGCTTCTTCCAGCCCGATCTATAGAATTGGTGGTGGTGCTGGTGCAGGAATCAATTACAAATTCAGTGACAAAGTAGTATTGAGCTTGGGTTATTTAGCAGGAGATCATGCCAGCCCTGAGGCAGGTAGCGGTTTATTTAATGGTCAATATGGGGCGATCGCCCAACTAGCATGGAACCCCAACAAGAACTCTGGCATTGGTTTAACCTATGTAAATGCCTACCAAAATCGGGGAGCGATATTTGATATGGGTAGTGGTGGAGCGATCGTTGGAACTGCACAGGCCAATACACCTTTTGATCAAGTAATTACAAACTCTTATGGAGCAGAAGCTTTTTACAAATTCAGTCCTAAAGTTGCAATCAATGGGTTCTTTGGCTACACGAACGCCAAAAATCTGGCAGGTAGTGGCAGTGCAGATATTTGGTACTATGCTTTGGGGTTGGCATTCCCAGATTTAGGTAAAGAAGGTAATCTTGGTGGTATTCTTGTCGGTGCAGAACCTTATCGGGGTGGTAATCCTGCACCTGCAAATGATTTATCCTTACATATTGAAGGCTTTTACAAGTATCGGCTCACAGATAACATTGCCATCACCCCTGGCGTAATTTGGATCACGGCTCCTGGTCAAAACGATGATAATCAGGATGCGGTAATTGGCACCGTGAGAACAACCTTCACCTTTTAGATATTCACCAAAGGTGCAAAGAACAATTCGGTAGCGTCAAAATTTTGGCGTTGCGGAATTGATCTAGTCACACCGCATATATCAACTTTCAGAGGATAGCGATCGCTACAAGAAAAGTCTAATTTATTACTAGCCCTGGCGACTGGAAGTCGCGGCTACACAGACAAAACCCACACTTCGATAAGCTCACTGACCGCCTCTGTGGGTTAAAAACTCTTGATTTTTCGTTAGTCCACGGAGGTGGACTTCTCTGCGAGACGCACTCGCGTTCGTTTGTGTAGTAGCGAATTCTATTCGCCCAATACTTTTCAAACATCCTCTAAAGTCCTTACTCAAAGCGAATAATTCTGGAAAAACGAATGATGATTAGCTTATTAACGCCCTTCACTATTCAAGCTCAGGGGTTGCTGTTGTTCAACTATTGGCGGCACATCCTGCCAAAGGTTCAAACCGTCGTATAATCCTGGAGCCATTAAGAATACTTGAACCCAAAGGATATTAAACCACCAGTAAAGCCCTTGGATAATATTTTCTTGACCTACCAGAGATACTGTCAGCAGGTAAAACAAGACCGAAATTATTAAACTACCAACAGATGCAACTATGCCTTTTCTAGGCTGTGATAGCTGTGTGAAAGGCCACATATTAAATTGCCACAGCAAGCCTAAACCAACTGTTGTCCAAATTGCAGCAAAGGTTGGGCCTGTCGTTGTGGTAAACAAATCCATTCCTAGCTGTTTGAGGAACAATTCTGTAATCAGAGTGAGTAATAAAACAATACCTGTATGCAGTAACCCCAAACGTGGCATTCCTAGTTCCAATTTATTCAAAGGCCAACGTTCAAAGAAACTGCCGAATACTGTCGAACAAGGAAACCAATACCAAGGAATGTAAAAAGGTTGAAGTCCCCACATTTGTGGTAAAAAGGTGAGTGCAGGGGCAATAAAGAAGACGGCAAAAAAGATATTGATCAAGCCGCTTACTGGATTCCATTCGCGTACTTCCTCGGTGGTGACAATCGTGTTGTCAAAGAAGAATAAACTGGCAGCAGCTGTAATGATTGCTGTTTGTCCCCACAAGCCAACAGATGTATCAGTGAGAATTGCTTTTGCAGAGATGAATTTCCAAGATTCTCCAGTAATGTAAACTAACGCCAACAGCACTACTAAATTCACTGTTCCTCGCGATCGCACCCATTGGTGTTGCTCTCTCAAAGGCTAAGTAGTGCGGAATGACGTGTTCTGCCTTCACTTTCACATTTTCGATAATGGTAGTGCCGCTAGCTGTAGTACGCTGTCCGAAGCTCGTCCAGTCATCAAGTAGCGTCAATCCAGGGGCATCTCTTTCGACAAATGCCACTACTGTTTTACCATCTTGATTGCTAGCAATCACCGGAACCCAATCAGCTAGTAATGCCCCGGCGGAGTAATATTTACGTCCGTTGAGTACATAGTCAGAACCATCTGGTTCTAACTTTGTTTGGACATCAGTAACAGACTTAGTGCCAATTTCCGAGAAGGCGTTACCAAAGCGCTTGCCTTGTAGAGCCAAATCAAAGAAGAACTTCTTCTGCTCATCTGTACCATCCAAGCGAACTGCTTCCACCATGTAGAGGTGGTTTTGGGGAATTTGACCGAGGCTAGAATCAGCTTCGGAGATGATTTTAATGACCTCTGCTAAGGTGACACTCGATACAAAAGCCCCACCATACTCTTTGGGGACTGTGATTCCCCACAATCCGCTTTGGGAGAACTTTTGCACTTCCTCAGCAGGCAAACGCCGATTTTGGTCGCGTTCTGAGTCACCTTTGGCAAACTCAGCTGCTAGTTCGTGAGCGATCGCGATCGCTTCTTTGTCATCCTGAATGATATGCGCCTTCTGTTCAGTATCAATTACTGATGTCATAATATAACTCCTTGATTGTGATCAGTATTTAACCAGACAATGATCTAAATACATTGGCTAGTGGTAATTTATAGGGCTGATTGCAATATGCCAATACACAGATTGAATCTGGTAAGATTGTTTGGATGATCAACTTTTTGTAAGAATGGGCTTAACCATTAAACGACTTCCCAAATAAACTACACAACTACTTGCAGAAGTCGTTAACTGTCAAGAATCTACTACACCACAACTAACTCATCAACCTTACGACGATTAGCTTCTAATTCGCGTACAATCGGAATTACTGTCTTACCAAATGCAGGCAAATCATCCGAGTAGTGTAAGAAGCCACCGAGAATTAGATCAACTCCGACTTCATAAAACTGGCGAATCTTGTCAGCTACTTGATCAGCCGTACCAATCAAGCCGGAACGGAAGCCATCGTTATATTGCACCAAGTCTTCAAAATTGGAATTCGCCCACATTCCCTGATGCTCACGAGTAGAAGCTCCTGCCTGTTTCACTGCTTCGCCAAATCCTTTTACCGCCTCCACATCTGCTTGGGCAATAATATCGCGCAATACTTCATGAGCTTCTGCTTCCGTATCTCGCACGATGATAAAGGAATTCAGACCAAACTTAATTTTGCGTCCTTCAAGACTCGCTAATGCAGATACTTCTTCAATCTGCGATCGCACACCTTCTATAGTGTTGCCATTCATAAAATACCAATCAGAGACACGGCCAGCCATGCGCCGGGCTGCTTTCGAGTTACCGCCTTGGAAGATTTCTGGATGCGGTTGGGTAATTGGTTTGGGCTTCACCCAACCACCGTTGATGCGATAAAAGTCGCCCTTAAAGTGAAACTCATCCTCAGTCCACATACCTTTGAGAACACGGATAAATTCTTCGGAACGACGATAGCGTTCGTCATGGTCTAACCAGGGTTCACCATAGATGGTGAATTCATCTTTGAACCAGCCGCTAACCACATTTAGTGCAAATCGACCGTTTGACAGAAAATCAATGCTGGCACCGATTTTAGCAACTACTCCCGGATGCCATAATCCTGGGTGAACTGCTGCAATTAGCTTCAATTTCTTGGTGACAGGAGCTAGGGCTGACACGGTTGTAAGTGCCTCTAGCTGGTACTCAGCGCCATAGCTAGCGATAAATCTGGCTTGTGCTAGAGCATATTCAAACCCAACTTCTTCAGCTGTTTGAGCTAGTTGAGCATTGTATTCGTAAGTCCAATCTGTCCGTTGGGGGATTTTGCTTACTACTAACCCTCCGCTAACGTTGGGAATCCAGTATGCGAACTTAATATCTACCATAATTGTGCGTTTGTAATTGAAACTTCTTGGTTATTTGTCTAAGTTTGCTTGTAATCCAACAAAGCCGAATTTTTGATCACTAACAAATTAGCTAAAACTTGATCGGGCAAAATCTTAGTCAAAATCGAAACCTTGAGAGCGGCTGGAAACTATTCTGAGTTTACAAGTAGACAATCTCAGGATGTGATAGTGGCAATATACCATATCTTGACCGTGCTACCGTACTTATTAATGAATCAGACGTATCCGCTCAATAAGTTGCGGTAAGCAAAAATTATTAGCGATTGTTGAATCAAT
>NZ_JABXKJ010000244.1 GCF_017115085.1 Nostoc sp. NMS7
CTCTTGTGGGGTGGGCAGCGTTCGACTGACTTGTACTGACTTTGCCTGCCCTGAGTCCTTCGACAAGCTCAGGGTAACACCTATCGAAGGGTCGAAGTAGCGCTCACGCCGAAGTCTTGCCCGCCCTAATTATGCAAGTTAAATGTGGAACAGCTTATCTCTCTCAGGGACTTCTAATTGAAAAATATCCCATCGTCGAGGCATATTACAATCATACGTGTCAACTTAACGTAAAAGCCATGTCCCGCAAGGAACTGAAGTTCCTTGGCTAATAGCTCAAGTCAATCTTTAGATGACTAAATAATCCGAAAAGTCTTTAGTCTACTTCAGTAGACTTTAGTTATTAGCCCTGAAATTTATTTCTGGGCGGGCCTGGAAGTCAACAAGCGATTTCTAGCTTAAGTTGACACCAATGTATTACAATACACCCCTACAAATGTAGAAATAATTTGGGATGATTTATTTTTTGTCAGTCCCTTATCTGCCTCATTTTTCCATCTTCCCTGCAAGGGCTTGTTCCCAAATCGGCAAATCCTCCGGTCGGTCAACATCAGCTAAAAGCGACAAGTTCACATGAGATAAATTCAGTTTCTGGGCAATATCCACAGTTTTCTGGAATACTTGAGCAGTCCCCCACTCGATCTTAACGAACAACTCCGGGATGGGTTGGCGCAAACCAATTAAGTAATATCCACCATCGATCGCAGGGCCAAGTACCAGATCAAAGGCGTGTAAGTTCTCAAAAGCTGTTGCTAGAATCTGGGCATTTACTCCAGGACAATCTGTACCGATGATAATTACATTTTCTGCACCAGATTGAAAGGCATTTCCAAGCGATCGCGCCATCCGCGAACCTAGATCGCCTTCACCTTGAGAGTGGTAAACCAAATCCAACCCCAGCCAGTCTTGCATGAGTTGCAAATCGCCACCTGTAAACCGCACTTCCACAGATATGGCAATGGCTTTTTGCAATTCTTCAACCTGAAATATTGTATATTCAGTCATCTGACGTTGAAGATTGGCAGCACCAACGCTTCCCAAAACAGGTATCAATCAAGTTTTTGTCTTCCCTGGTTCTGGATAGCGAGTGAAAATAATCAAGTGTTGTTTTGGGTTTGCTGGTAAGTTCAGCACACAATACCTTATCTAATTAACTCCACAAAAAATATCTTAATAGCAATACTTGTCGTGATCAGTTGTAGTATGCTCCTTTGCTGTTCGCATTGCTCCTAAAATCGTCGAAACTATTACACAACGTTTAGCTTTACCACCAGACTTGCTGGATAACGTGATCCTTCCTAAATCTTTAGCATTACCTTTGTAGTCAAATCTAACTTCTTGTACAGTAGTGAGTGACGGTTGGAAGTTTGTCTCAGAATCTAAACGCACATTAGAATGTAGATTATTCCAGTTAGCAGCAGATGGGTTTACTGTAGCAGGATGAACCGCCCATTGAACAATACCGTTTTGTTCACGAAAACTAGCTTGCCAACTCAATTTTTCCTTGGTAGCTTGGCTTTTGGCTTGGCGCATAGCAAGGTGCACTTCGCTTCGGGCAGTATTGAGGCGTTGAATGTTCACAAAAGTTAGCCAGCTGGGTATTCCCTGCGTAGCTAATATACCAATTAATAGAATAACTACTAACATCTCTGGTAAGGTAAAACCACTGTTAGAGTGCTTATTCAATAGATTTTTTGCATTAAATGTAGATGCACTTGAGTATCCATTTTTGTTTTCTGGTCGTTTTTCAGCTTCCCATCTGTTGAGCAATGTTTCCGGTTCTGGGCTTCTTGCTTTACGTTGGTTAGTAATACTGTAGAGCAAGGAGGGGAAAGTAAAAATTATGACAATTTTCAATGACATTTTTAAGGTGAAATTTATATTCTGAAGTCTTGAAGAGTCGTTAAGAAAATACTTCCATATAAATCTCGCAGCAGTTAAACCTTTTTGTCGATTAAACGGCATTTGTAGGGCTTTGCAGGTCAGGTATTTGTATAAATTTCGTAGGCTGATATTCCAACTATTCTTAAGTGTGGAAGGTCTTTTTTTGTACGCTCTCTCAAGCACTTGCAAGCACGATTTTTCCTGCCTGAGAAGATTGCAAGAAACTGAATTAGGACTTATGCGATATAAAATTTGTACAGATGGTACACAGATAAAATCAAACTTAGAAGCTAATCGCAGCCACATATCCCAATCCTGAGCCGCACTCAGAAATTCGTCAAAGCCACCTAATGTAATTAAAGCTTTTTTACAAATTAAGGGATTAGAACCATTCTCTAGAAAGTTATTTAGTAATAAATTCTCATAAATATTTCCATTTTCATTAATGCGTTTACCTGAAAATAGAAATTGACCCTTTGTATCAATATAATCAGTCCAACTGTAAGCAACTTTTGCAGTAACGTTTTCTTGCAGAGCTTTTAACTGAGACTGAAGTTTATCAGGTGTCCAAAGATCATCTGCATCTAAAAAACTAACAAATTCTCCACCTGCACGGTCTAGTCCACGGTTACGGCTGACGTTTCCACCAGCATTGGAATAGGAAAATACTTTTATTCTTGGGTCTTGGATTTGTGTAACAACTTCTAAAGTCGAGTCTTGTGAACCATCATTAATTACAATTAATTCAAAGTCAATAAAAGTTTGGTTCAAAACAGATTGAATTGTTTCCTTAATAGTTTTCTCGGTATTGTAAGCAGGTATGATTACAGAAATTATGGGTAAATTTTTGCTATTTTTAATCATTTTATAGGGCTGCTTTATTTTTTAATCCTCTGCCTAAATTAGATTTTAAGTAGTAAAAAGGACTCATCATACTAGCCAAGTAAAACTCTATCTCAAAAAGTGCAATAAGATTACTTTTCAATTCCCCTCTATACTTAATCAGGTGCTGTAATACTCGGCGTAAATTCCCTAAAATAGTTTTTACAAACACTATTGGTTTTTGCCAATTTTTAGTATTTATCAAACGTAACTGGAAAATACACAAGCCACAGCCGCGTGCCAAAGTTAGGAGGTAATCTCTCTCAAGTCGCCAATGTGGTATTTGATGATAAGTATGCATAGTAGGGTTATACCAAATTTGCCAACCTGCATAATGTATGTAAAGCAATGGTTCATAATCATCACCCTGCACTAAAATCCCAGGCAACTTCCCACTTAAAGTAGGTCGTTGTGGTACATTATCACACCATACTTGTTTGCGAACAACAAGAGCCGCACCAGGAGGAAGTCTTAAATTATCTGCATCAAACAAATGTGGATTTGAACCATGTTCTCTGATAGCTAAAAAAGCTTGAATTCTTTCAAAATTTTCTGGTGGTTTTACTTCAAAATCACCATGAATCTGTCCACTCCAAGCACCTGCTTGAGGATGCTCCAAGCCAAAGGTATATGCTTGGGCTAACCAATCAGAAGCAGGTAAGTTATCATCATCTAAAAATGCGATTAGCTGGCCTCTGGCTTCACGTACTGCTCGCAGTCGTGCAAAAGCGGCTCCCTGTTCGGTTTCTAAAAAATATCTTAAATGAGAACTTCCATCATATATTTTTTGGTAATTCTGGATGATTTCAGATGTGTTATCAGAACTATTATTATCCACAATAATAATTTCCCAGTTAAGTTTTTCTACTCCTGTCTGGGTTAATAGCTTATCCAAAATTTTAGGTAAACGGGTTGCTCCATTATATGCAGGAATGGCTACGCTCACATCTAAATTCTCAACTAATAATTCACTCATACATAATACCTAAATTTTTAATAATTTATTTTTTAAAATATCCGTTTTTCCAAAGATAAAAAGGACTAATGAAACTACTTAAAAAAAGTTCCATTTCGCAAGCAACTACTAAATCATATTTTAGTTTGGTTCGATATTTGAGTAAGTGTAAAGCAATTTTACGCAAATCATTTATCATATAAGATAAAAGAGCAACTGGTCTATACACCTGTTTTATATTAACCATTCTAGTTACATAACGGCTAAGTCCAATACCTCGAAAGAACGGAATTAAATAGTCTTTTTGTAAACGAAACTTTGGTATTCTGTGAAAAATTTCCATTTCTGGGTTATACCAAATTTCCCATCCTGATTTTTGGATGTAAGACAACATTTCTAAGTCTTCACTGGTAAGCATATTGCCTTTAACTCTCCCAGTTAAAATAAACTTATCTGGGACACTTTCTAACCACGCTTGTCTACGAACAACAAGTCCAGCAGAGGGGGGTAGTAATTTTTTGCCTGCTTCGTATAAGAGCGGTAAATTACCTCGCTCTGTAATTGCCAAAAATGGAGCAATTCGAGCAAAATTTTCTGGTGGTTCTACTTCCCAGTCAGGGTGAATTTGGCTGCCATAAGCTCCCGCTTTCGGATATTTTTCACCAAAAGCATAAGCTGCGGCTACCCAATTTGATAGTGGGTAGTTGTCATCATCTAGAAAACCGATGAATTTACCTTTAGCTTCTGCAACTGCCCTTTTTCGGGCATAAGCTGCTCCCTGTCGCGCTTCAAAGCAATACTTTAAAGGGTAAGGACACTGCCAATTTTGTTGATAGCTTTGGACAACTTTAGCTGTGTTATCAGTGCTGTTGTTGTCTACAACTATAATTTCCCATCGCAAAGCGTGTTGTAGACAAGAGAGATTTTCGGTGTGAAGTTGGTTTTGTAGTCGTTCTAGTAGTTCAGGCAAACGACTTTCACCGTTATAAGTTGGGATAGCTACAGTAAAGTCAAGGTTTTCAGTCATTTGACAAAAGTTACATTTTGATATTTTGATTAAGTAGATGGGTATATATATAATAGAGTGTGATTGCGCGAACGTCATTTCATCTCGCAATAACATATTACATTTAATTATGCCTACCTACTTAGGAAGCTTTTTAGATGTTCAGCCAAGGGCTAATTTATCAACGACTCTTAAATAAATCTATCAAAGATTAAAACTGTACACGATATTTCAATTTTGCTATCAACGTACAGTTTTATGCACAGTATTATTACGTATTTTTATAAAATTTTGCTATAAAAACTACTTAATTGCATTGGGAGTCTTTTGCTGTTACCATTGTTCCCAAGAGAGTTTCCACAACGACGCATCGCTTTATGCTACTAGGCGATGTAGAATTGGCAGAGCTTGGAACAGCTACCACTATTTTTAACCCTGTAGCTGTTCCAAAGTTTGGAGATGTTGAAGTTGCTAAAGCTCCCGTAGAATCAAAGGTAATCGTTGCTGACGGACTTGAAGTTGTTAACACACTTGAAGCAGCGTAGGATACAGTAGAAGTAGAATTGACAATGTTTGTACTACTGAGATTTGCGCCCAACAGTAATTGATTAGAATTGGCTCCCACATCTGCCCCTAAAAGTTTCCATGTGCTGATGCTGCTGATTCCAGCATTAGTACTATAAATAGCAACCTCTATATCTTGATTTGCGCTATTTTTCTGAAAACTAACACTGTAGCTAAGTTTAGTTTTCTTAGCTTGGCTCTGTGCTTCTTCCAGTGCGGCGAAAACAGCGTCGTTAGCCTTATTTATCTGCTGTCGATTTACAAAGGCAAGCCAACTAGGAGCTGCGATCGCTGATAAAATTCCGATCATCAGGATTACTACTACTAATTCTATTAAAGTAAAGCCAGTATCCTGTTGAGGATGAAATCGCTCCTTGGTATCTTTATTACATATCTTAGTGTGGAATAACTTTAAAGTTAGGTTGCTCATAATGCCCCATCATTAGTTGTGCTGTGTATTATCGAGTTTATTTAGCAAATAAATATCCACGTCCCTGCACGCGGACATTTGCTGTTGGAAAGTAAGTTTGGTTATTTGAAGAGTAATCAAAATTGCTAGTTTGCAACCGAGCTAGTGCATTACCTCGTAAAAACACCTGTGCTGTCGTGTTGGCAACATCAACGCAAGTATAGAAGCCCATAAAACTACCTGAACTAAGTGTTCCAGTGGGGCAAGTAGGAAGTGTTGAACCAATAGAGGTTTGATCGATATAATCAATTAGTACAGAAGCTTGTTGAGTGTAAGCTGTTGAGGCTGTAGCTTTCCATGAATTCATTTTCTGAGTTAGACCTGTGGCACTTGCTAGATTCAGGTTAAAACGCTGAAAACCTGCATCAGGGCAGTGGCTGGTGTCAATATATGTATCATTGGCATAGCCAGTACAATTCCCAGTAGTGCCAGTAGTAGTACCACTAGCCGCCAGAACTCCATCGGTAATTTCAAATCTGGCAATACGAGCCGCTTTTGACCAAGTAGTACTACTATCTTTGATTAAATAGTAGGCAACTAGTGAGTAAACAAAAGTGTCATCTTTTGTGTTTGTTGTAGTGCTGGTGGAAAGTGTAATCGAACTTGTGAGAAACTTGCGTTTCCAAAACACCAAAATTGGTTGACAAGTAGAAGAATTACATCCAGTAGCGATGTTAACAGGGGGTATTTGGTCTTGAATTCCTGGTGGGACAGTGCTTGAAGTGTGAGTCAGTGCGTAATTATCATATATGTAGACAGCTTGTTGTAAATCATTGGCAATGTAATCAACTGCTGTCTGGATTTCTTGTTCAGAATTTGCCTTTGCTTGCTCCTTCTGATCTGTACTGAGAATATTAACCATGAATCCTAGCAGCGGTGTAAGCACGAGGAATGCTATCAATAAGGCTACCAAAAGTTCTATTAGGGTAAAACCATTAGCTTGCTGAACAAACTTAGAGTGTTTCAGCTCAATGCTGAGAATAAATTTGAGTACATTCTTCATAACTACAGTCTGCCCCTTAGAGGATATTTTAAAAGTATTGGGCGAATATAATTCATTACTACATAACTAAAGTCCACACTTCGACCCTTTGACAAAGCTCAGGGCAACGCAAGCTCAGTGACCGCCTCCGTGAACTAATACAAATTCAAGGGTTTGTTAACCTGCGGAGGCAGGTTTTGTCTGTGTAGCCGCGACTTCTAGTCGCCCAGGCGAATATAATTCGCTACTACATATCTGGAAAACCTCTCTCCAAACCTCTCTCCTAAGAGGAGAGAGGCTTTGAATTTTCCCCCTTACCTTGTAGGGAAGGGGGCTAGGGGGTTAGGTTTCGCGTTGGTTTTTCCACATAACCTGAAAAGTCAGTTTTCAACCTGACTGCATAGGATTAATTACAAGTGCTGTTACTAGGAGGAGGAGTGGTGCTGCTATAAACAGCAAGACGCTGACACAGAGCATTGAAGGAAGTGTTTTTAGAACCAATTACAGTGGTCATTTCCACTAGTGGGAATTGGCTATTGCCCAAAGTCCCAGTGAAAGTGTTTTGTCTATTATTCTGACTACTGTTGCTAGCCTTGGCATTCGTAAAGTCAATATCTGACCGATAAACTCGAATTCCTAAACCGTAACCATCGATTGGTAAACCTGTTGTGCTATCAATTGGGGTACTTCCTGTTCCTATAATTTTTACAGCCTGAATGTAAAATAGGGTACTTGTACAGTTTGGGGGACTAATAGTTAGGTTGTTGTTTGCGTCTTTTGTCACGCAATATAAGGATGTTGATGCTGTAGGAACTGGCATATTTCCGGTGGCACCGGTGGTAAGTAAATTGTCAGCTAAACTCCTGGTTGCATTGGTTGATGCAGGCAATACAATAGTGGCATTAGTCGTAGTAGTGAAATTAGTGGGTTCAGGAATTGCCACTGCTCCGGTTTTAACACCATCAATGAAAGTTCTGACAGCTTGTGTCGCTAGTTCTACGCGTTTTGATTGGACGCGAGTTGCTGTTGCAATCACAATTGTAGGCGCGATCGCTGCCAGTAAAATAGCAACCACAATTATTGCTACCAGTGACTCAATGATGGTGAAACCAGACTCATCAGATGGTTGACTTACTTGCTGTTGTTTGTGCTTAATCATAGTTAATCACCAGTTTCTAAGAATTAAAGATTAACTACAGCCAGAGGTAGGACGTTGATCGGCATCGACGGCATAAGTACTGTCTGTGGCTTTTTTGGCACATAACAACGTTTGCACCCATGTATCATCTCGACCAACTTCTCGGAAGTACTCATTGGGTTTGTTATTTGGCGTTATCGCTAACTTTTGCGAAAATGCATCTGGTGATTGCGACAGCAAGGCGACATCATAACCCCACTGGCGAGTGGGAGCCTGGTAAAAAGGTAATAGACCACTGCCATTACCGATCGGATATGCTGCGGATGAAGAACTTAAGTATGCTACAAATGGTCCAGTAGCATAGGCACTACGAGTTCTTTGGATAAAAGAGCCGTTAATTGTAGCTATAATAGCTGTGCTGCTAGTTGGGCTCCAATTTTCTAAGAAGCGGACAAAATTGTGTAAGCCACCATTATCTTCTGTAGGACGAGCTGGGGTGTCTGCTCCTGCTGCGACTAAGTTAAAGGTGGTAGGTATTGCCCATTGCATCCAATAAGAACCCTGTTGGTTGCCAGGTCCCATTAGGTTATTAGATCCTGATGGTGGTGCATTTTCATCGCTAGTGCTGAAAGCAACTTCAATTTGTAACACTGGCGATAAAGCTGGTTGGGTTGTTGGTGTAGCAGTTGCTGGTGGTGGAGACACTATTGGGGGATTAGTATCACTGTTGCTTGATCGGAACCATAGAGCATTAGCTTTGTTAGTTGGTTGGCTAGAACTAAAAGTACTCAGTGGAAATGAAGTTATTTTCCCGCTCTTGATACCTATAATGGTTGGTTGTATAATGGTTGGTTGACCACTAGTAAGCATGAGTTGTCCAGATGCAGCATTACGGAGAAAGGCAACACGACGAGGATAGCTTAGATATTTAGAATTAGTCGGTGATTGTGCTGTTGTACCTGCTAAATGGGTACTCAGAGAAAAAGTCTGTCCACCAGCAGGAAGAGCAGCAGTAACATCCGAGGCTCTTAGACCTAGTGGATATAGAGCAACATCACCGGGTAGTGTTACGTACCAACCAATACCCGGAGTACCAGTACCTGGATCGCAAGCTGAAACAGGTAGTGTCTGACATACTTCCATTAAATACTCTGGGGCACTTTTCCTTCGCTGGATGGGTGTAACAAAGTTATTGAGGTAAGAACTACCTTGAATACCAGGAAGTGTACTATCAAGGTCTTGGGGCAAGCCGTCACTACCATACCAGGCAGCATTGATGACATTAGCGTTGTTTGTATTAAAAAACCCATTGTTCAGAAATTTGGTAATAGAAGTGCTATCCCCCAAATTATTATTCAGGTCATAGTCTCCATCGCTGCGGTAACCCCTCACAAAGTTACCAGAAAGAAGTGTGATCGCATCTGACAACACGCTGACAGGTCGCCATGCGTCCCCAGTGGTACAGTTTGGTAATCTAGAGTCACCAGTACGACAAGCAAAGTTTGTATTAAAGTCTGATGAGGTTCCACCGCGAGAGTAAAAATTGCCCCAATTACTAGCTAGAGTTGTATTGAACTCTTCTTGGGTATGTATATTAAAGTTGCCTAGAATATATACAGGTAAATTAGAAGCTAGAACCAAGCCTTTTTCTGCATCTGTGTAACCCGGAACACGCCAGACGCTTCCGTTGGGGTTGCCAGTGGGAGTGGGGTCGCCGTTGATCAACATAATCGCATTGGGACGGCGAGTTGGGTCAAGTTTGAAGTCTACAGGGCTATTTAATTTTTGTATATCTGTGCCACTACTAGAACTGGCACTTAAATCTAAAAGTGCATCATCACGAGTAGCGTAAATAATACCGCTATTGGGAATTAAGTATTCCTGTGGTGTTGCACTACCATATTGCTTCAGCCGCAGCGCGTTATAGTCTAATACAGTGGTGCGAATTTCCAGAGGTTGGCGGGTTTTTTTGTCCAGTTCATAGTCTGGAGCCGTCAAACCAGGAGATGGATCTGGTACGTGTGCTATTGTCCCAGTAGTTCCATCTCGATTTGTACCATCAGCGTTGGTGAACGTTTCTACACCAGCTGTTGATACATCTTGATGAATTGCCTTAATCTGTCTGGCATCTAAAAAAGCAGTTTCGTAAATTGCGCCGTGAGGGATGACACTAGTACTTGGAGAGCCGATAGTACCATCTAATATTTGGATGGCACAAATAGCAGCATCAATAGCAGACTGCTGTGAGATTGTCGGAGAGGAAGCTGCCAGAGCTTGGCTCAGTATTTCATTTACCAACCGCCCATTGGGATACATTAAACTAGCTTGGTAGGTTAGTAAAGCTGAATAGTCAGAAACACCCTTTGTTGGAGCTGCGTAGACAATACCATTATGGGAGTTGCCACCCGTGGCTTTGTTATAGATAAAACCTGTCACAGACGGAAGACTAGTGCTATTGAGGTTCTTAGCTGTAGTGCTATTAGTGGGGTCGTAGAAGCTACTTATACAAGCAATTGGTGTAGGGGTTGCCTGATTGTAGCCAGTCGATTGGTAGTGATAAACTGCTGTAGCCCTCATCCGTAAATACGGCGTAAGAGGCGTAAGAGGCGAAAGCAGAGGAGGAATTATTGGTAATACTATCTTGCTGCTATTGTAGGTATCTTGGATTGATTTATCAGCATTAATGGCAATACTATTAGGCACCGGCATCATATCTGACCAAATTCTATTTGTACCACCAACAGCTGGATTTAAGGCGGTGTTCAAAGCCGCTTGGGTACTACTACTAACAGTATAACCTTGAGGCAAATAAATCCCTGCACCAGTCACTACCCGTAAGCCACCCACAGGAGCGGCGACAGTAGTTGGTACTGTAGCAGCTGCTGATTCCCAGTCTCCATCTCGAACAACAGTTCCTAAATCAGCTAGTTGCTGTACACGAGTGCTGCGAGTGCGAGTTGAAGTTGGCGTTGACGGGAAATTCCAGTTAATATTTACAATATTTTGGGTATCTGTGGTAGTATCTGCACCAACAAATGTCGTTCCGTTCCACCACAATGCAGGTAGGTTATTGCCAAGCAAAACGCGATCGCCAAGGTATTTTTCTTGACCTAGTTGTTGTTCTGTAGTTGGTTGTGTAGCACTAGGTAGCAGGTTAGAACTACTAGTATTAAGTGTTAAATTGGAATAATTAGTTTTAGTTTTACCATCACTAGCTTGAAAGGGATAAACCCAAGTGTCTGGTGGACGCAGTGAATTACCACTTCCTTGTAGCGGTGTATTACTAGTAAGATTATAAGTTCCTACTGCATTTACACCAAAAGCAACTTCACCATAGGGTACACGGCGGGTACGTTGTTGAAAGTAAAGTACTAACTGGTTATTACGGGCAGTAGCTAGTTGCGCTGCACTGGCATTAGCTATGGCAGCAGCTGGAGTTAGAGTTGGATTTAAATTTTGTAGTTGCTGTGTAATGGCGTTTTGGACTACCTGTGGATCACTAGATGGAGCCTTAGCCGTCTGTGCTTGCACCAAAAGATTGGTACGCTGTACATAAGCTAGGCTATTGTAGGCAATATTACTCGGTTGGTCAGTGACTGATTTCTGATTTTGAACACCATAAGCTGTATTAGGAGTAACTCCTTGGCCTTGGAATAAATGCACTCCAGTACTGTTACTTGAATCACCACTAGCAGTGAAAAGACCCGCTCCTAAATTGCCACCTACAACAATTTTGGCATTTTCCTCACTGTAGTAACAGGAATTTTGACTACTAACCTGATAAAGTGTGATAGTAGCATTATTGCTACCAGTCAGTAAGTTACTATTAGTCAAGATCCGTCCATTTAGGTTAAATGTGGTACCAGGGGTAAGTTCTATATCATCGTTATAAACCACCGCATTGTTAACTAGCGGTAGTTGTACACGGTCTTGCTGATACTCTAAACTTGAAAAACCTTTATTCCCTGTAAAAGTTTCGTAATTATTACCTGGATCACTAAGAGTGGTTGGTTTAATAGTGATAGGAACATTAGCAGTGTAGACAAAAAAGCTTTTTTGGAGCTGACTAGCAATACTAACCCAGCCCGAACTGCCCACCAAAGTAGCACTTGTTGCCACACTATTTTTACAACTGTTGCTTACACTACCAGAACTCATGGGCGGAGTTCTTGCCTCTAGAGGATTTCTAGGGCGGCTGTATGTGCCACTAGTTATAGGCGGAGTTCGGAAGTAAATTCCATAAAGAGTATAGGAGTCAAACTTCCCATTGTTATTTGTATCAATGGGGAACATCCATGCAGTTGTCATATCTGCTGGCTGATTTGTTTCTCCTGTTGGTACAGTTGGATAGTTATAATGTACTTTTAGTGGAGTTTCGTCTCCAAAAGTATATTGAGGCAAATTAGCAGCACTACTTAAGGTACTCTCTAAAACTGTATCTGAAGGTACGGCTCGTGGCAGTCGGGTGTCAATAAATAGCTTGTCTAATTTTGCTCTAGCTCTGTCAAGGGCTGGTGCTGCGGCGTTAAGTACAGCCTGATTCACGCGGACATTACTAGCATTTTTTGAGCGCTCAAAAGACCGAAACAAAATCGCAGTTGTTAACAGCACGACAACTAAAGATACCATCGCCACTGTCGGCAACAAAAACCCAGCATTCTCCGAGCCGCGTCTTCTTGGAGTGCCAGAAATAGTCCGCAGTAGCCAAATGATTTGCTTGTTAATTGCAGATAAAAACTGCTTGCTAATTTGTCTAAAGGTTTTTTGAATTACCTTGAATAGCTGAGGTTTTCGAGACATAGCTGCTTCCCTGTCAAGTGATTTATAGCGGATTTTTTATTTTTTATCAAAATTGATAATTGTGCCTACGAATTAATTTTTTAGGCAAAGAATAAAACTATATTTATGTAACTACTGCATCTGGCTTTCCTAACTTCCAAATCAAGTAGCTAAAACAAAAGAGAATTTACTAAAGTTATATCATTTATGAGTTGTTCATCTTATCCGGTAAATACTGATTTTTTGAGAATTATTTAATCCAATTCCACAAATAATAAAAGCATGATGTCACAGTAGAATTGCGGTAATGTATTTTATTTGAAGGCGAATTTATGAAGATATTGTTAGTATGGCAAGCTTATAATACCCACCTGTTAAAGGAAAGATATCAGTTAGGTGCAAAATAATCAGAGGTTCGGCTCAAATTCGCCGGGCGTCTGGAAGTCGCGGCTACACGAGACTTTACCCACAAGAAAAGCGACGGGCTGAACGTTTAGCAGAGCAGCTACGCGCACTTGGTATCAAGCCTGATTTTGGTGATGAGTAAGATTAATTAATTTTATCATTCAGGTTTAATCCTGCTCCCCTCTCCTTAATAAGGAGAGGGGCTGGGGGTGAGGTTCAACTACTATCCCCTTAAATTTCGTATATTCTGAGCAATACTTTCCAGCACCCCAGACAAATTAGCATATACATCATTATTGCTAAATCTAATAAACTTAATTCCTGCTGATTGAATAAATTCTTGTCTTGCCTTATCGTATTCAGCAGCACCTTCTTGAAAATGGCTTTCACCATCAATTTCTATAGCTAACTTAAATTCAGAACTATAAAAATATATAACAAACTTATCGACACTATATTGTCGGCGAAACTTGCAGTTTTCTAGCTGTCTATCTCTTATTTTATCCCAAATAAGTTTCTCGGCTTTTGTGATATTTTGGCGTAATATTCGCCTTTTTTCTATTTCACTATTTTTGTTATAAAGTTTAGTCATTTTTATTTCCGATTCCAGTCCCCTCTCCTTAATTAGGAGAGGGTTAGGGTGAGGTTATTGTCTAGCCTACAAGATAATAACCTCACCCCGCCCTTCGGGCACCCCTCTCCTTGGTAAGGAGAGGGGAAGGATTAGGCGCTGTGTTCACAAGATAATAACCTCACCCCGCCCTTCGGGCACCCCTCTCCTTGGTAAGGAGAGGGGAAGGATTAGGCGCTGTGTTCACAAGATAATAACCTCACCCCGCCCTTCGGGCACCCCTCTCCTTGGTAAGGAGAGGGGAAAGATTAGGCGCTGAAGTATTTTGCTAGTGGGTGATAAGCAATAATCGCAGTGGTAGACTGTTCTGGATAAAGTTGTTCGCTTTCATCCATATACAAGTTAATTCTGTCAGTCTGCAATAACTCCAGTTGCTTATACTGGTCTTGGATATTCGGGCAAGCTGGATACCCAAAACTATACCGTGAGCCACGATAGCGTTGTGCCAATATATCCCGAATATTGTCGGGTTCTTCAGCAGTAAAACCTAATTCTCGGCGAATTCTGGCGTGTGTCCACTCAGCCACAGCCTCCGCTACCTGCACGGTCATACCGTGGAAATACAGATAATCGGTGTATTGATTATCAGCAAACAGCTTTTGAGCGAACTCTGTTGCAATCTCCCCTACAGTCACCGCCTGCATCGGGAAGACATCAATAATTCCTGACTCCTTTGATGCAAAGAAATCTGCTATGCACAGCCGCCTTAATGACTTTTGTCTGGGAAACTCAAAAGTTGCAACCTGTTGTGATTGGTTTTTTGAGTCATATATATGTAGAAAATTCCCCTCAGACTGACAAGGGAAATACCCATAAATCACTTGGGGATGCAACAGATTCTCCTCAATAATTCGCTGTTTCCAAGTTTCTAAAATTGGATAAACCTTTTCAGCTAAGAAAGCCTGATATTCTTCCTTAGATTGCTCTTTTGGTTTGCGGAATTGCCACTGTCCAGCAATTAAAGCTTGTAAATCCAAGTGCCAGAATATTTCCTCGATGGGAATATCACTAGGCTGCAATAACTTGGTTCCCCAGAAAGGTGGTGTCGGGCGTTCAATATCTATCGCCACAGCATCAGAACGTCTCGTATCTACTTCTTTTGGTTCAGCAGATGTTGTTGCTTCAGCAGTTGTAGTTACTGATTCTTTGTGACCATTTGTCGAAGCATCAGCAGTTTCGACTTCGTTCAAAAAACCCTGCAAATCTTCCCAGTTACCAGCGGCCTTTGCTGGCATTAATTTATCCATGAAGTGCAAGTCAGAAAAAGCATCTTTGCCATAAACAACTTTACCTTTGTAGGTTTTTTGGCAATCTTCATACACAAATTTGGGAGTCAGCGCCGCACCACCTAATATCACCGGGACACTAATTCCCTTTTCGTTGAATATCTCCAAGTTCTCTTTCATGAAGGCGGTGGATTTTACCAGCAAACCACTCATGGCAATACAATCAGCTTTGTGCTGTTCGTAAGCTTTGATAATATTTTCCACGGGCTGTTTAATTCCCAGGTTAATCACCTTGTAGCCGTTGTTGGATAAGATAATATCCACCAAGTTTTTACCAATGTCGTGGACATCGCCTTTGACTGTGGCAATGATAAAGCTTCCCTTACCATTGTTGCCAGATTCTGATTTTTCCATGAACGGTTCTAAATACGCTACCGCCGCTTTCATGGTTTCCGCAGATTGTAAGACGAAGGGTAGCTGCATTTGTCCAGAACCGAATAATTCCCCGACAACTTTCATCCCATCTAGCAGGAAGGTGTTGATAATTTCTAAGGGGGGATATTCTTCTAGGGCTTTTTTCAAATGTTCTTCTAAGCCAATGCGTTCGCCGTCGATGATATGGCGTTTGAGACGTTCTGGGATGGGAAGACTTTCATCTAAGGAGCGATCGCGCTTAGTTGTCACCCCAGCAAATACTGTGGTAAGCTCTCCCAAGGGATCATAAACGCAAACATTACCCTCAAACTTGCGATCGTCATAAATCAACTGGCGACAGATTTCTTGATGGCGTGCCTCAATCTTCGAGAGTGGTAAAATCTTATTAGCGCTGACAATGGCTGCATCCATTCCCGCCGTCGTCGCCTCGTGCAAAAATACTGAATTCAGCACCATGCGCGACGCTGGATTTAAACCAAAGGAAATATTGGAAACACCCAAAATTACATGACTTCCAGGCAATTCTTGACGAATTCGCCGGATAGATTCAATTGTCGCCTTGCCGTTTTCTCGGTCTTCTTCAATCCCGGTGGAAATTGGTAACGCGAGGGTATCAAAGAATATTTCTGTGGCAGGTATGCCATATTCTACAGCTTGACGGTATGCGCGTTGGGCGATCGCAAACTTTTTGTCTGCTGTCCGCGCCATCCCATCTTCATCGATAGTACCAATGATTACACCAGCACCGTACTTTTTCGCTAACTCCAGCACTTTCAAAAAGCGCGGTTCCCCATCTTCGTAGTTGGTGGAGTTCAGCAAACACTTACCACCGGCAACTTTTAAACCCGCCTCCATCTTTTCCCATTCGGTGGAGTCAAGCATTAAAGGCAGTGTCACATTATTCACAATGCGCGAAACTAATTCGTGCATATCCCGCACACCATCGCGTCCCACATAATCCACGTTGATATCAAGGATATGTGCGCCTTCTTTTACTTGCGCCCTCGCCATTGAAACGAGTCCATCCCAATCTTCCGCATTTAGCAAATCGCGGCACTTCTTGGAACCACTGGCGTTAAGACGTTCACCGACAATCAAGAAGGAATTATCTTGGTCGTAGGGCTGAGTGGTGTAAATTGATGCTGCTGCTGGTTCTAAGCTAGGATGTCTAACTTTTGGCTTCAGGTCTTTAGCAAGTTCTGCCAATTGTTGAATGTGTTCTGGACGCGTCCCACAGCAACCCCCAATCACTTGGACACCCAAATCTTCAACAAAATGCATCAATGACATCCGTAATTCCAACGGTGTCAGGCGGTAGTGCGCTTGACCGCCGACGTTCTCAGGTAAACCCGCGTTGGGAATACAGGAAACGATGAAAGGTGAATGTTCTGCCAAATACTTAATATGTGGTTTCATCAAGTCTGGGCCTGTGGCGCAATTCAAACCGAGAATGTCAATTGGATAAGGTGCCAAAATTGTCAGCACAGCACTGATTTCGGAACCAACCAACATTGTGCCCATGCTTTCCATTGTCACAGATACCATCAACGGCCGGCGATCGCCTTTTTTGGCAAACACTTCTTCAATCCCATTCAGCGCCGCTTTAATTTGCAGCACATCTTGGCAAGTTTCCACCAGAAATAAATCGACACCACCATCCCACAGCGCTTCTGCTTGTTCAGCAAAAGTTGCTTTCATGGTGTCAAAGTCAATATGTCCCAAGGTAGGGAGTTTAGTTGTGGGGCCAATGGAACCTGCCACAAATCGGGGTTTTTCGGGCGTGGAAAATTCCGCCGCCACACGCTTGGCTAATTCTGCGGCTGTCCTGCTGAGGTAATATGCTTGGTCTGCCAAATCATATTCTGCCAGCACCAGGGACGTACTGCCAAAGGTATCCGTTTCAATGACATCAGCACCAGCCGCGAGAAAGTCGCGGTGAACCTTAGCGACAGCTTCCGGTTTCGTGTGGACTAAGTATTCGTTACAACCTTCATACTGTGGGCCGCCGAAGTCTTCAGCAGTCAGGTTTTGGGTTTGTAAGTTGGTTCCCATCGCCCCGTCAAAGACGAGGACTGGGCTATCTGGACTACGCAGGCGTTCGAGGAAAGGATGAGTCATATTTTCCGAGAGGAATTTGGGTCAGTCGTATAATATTCGACTTACTTTCTTATTTTCCCAAATTGTGATATTTTTGGCAGCCTTTATTCTGAAGTTAGGTAAAAGCGCCTTGGCGAATAGAATTCGCGTGTACACCGTAGGCAAGCGAGGAGGGGGCTATGATGTACTTCATGGGATTGGGAAACGCTATAAGTAGGTAGGCGTAATTAAACATAAGATCAAACCTCACCCTCAATCCCTCTCCTTACTAAGGAGAGGGAAGCCGGAGGCAGGGTGAGGTTTTATATTTAATCTGACCCACTTACTTATAAGTTCTTAAATAAACAATGCGATTAATTTTATACAGTAAACCCGGCTGTCATTTATGTGAAGGTTTGCAAGAAAAGCTAGAACAAATCCAAAATCTCAGTTTCGAGTTGGAAATTAGGGATATTACGACTCGTGAAGATTGGTTCGCTGCGTATGAGTATGAGGTGCCAGTAATTTATTTATCAAACCACAGAGGCGCAGAGGGGAGTGAGAAATTATTGCCGCGTCCTTCTCCTCGTGCTAGTGTGCAGCAGTTGGAGCAAATGTTGCGTAAGTATTTAGCTAATTAGAAAAAAATAATGCAGAATAAGCGCAAGATTAAGAATGTGAGGGGATTCACAAGATGAAATTGCGGGAATTACTAACGGCGGTGGATAGTGTTGAGCAATTGCCTAGTTATCCGATTTTTGAGGATGTGGAAGTTAGGGGTTTGAAGACGAATTCCCATGCTTGTATTGTGGGAGATTTGTTTATTGGGATGCCAGGAACGCGGGTTGATGGTGGGGAATTTTGGCAAAGTGCGATCGCATCTGGTGCCGTAGCTGCGATCGTCTCTCCCGAAGCTGCACATAAAAATCCTCCCACAAATCAGGCTGTGGTGATCAGCGCAAGTAACATAACTCAAGCTTGCGCCCAGATAGCCACTGCTTTTTACGGTTATCCAGGACAAAAACTCAAGCTGGTAGGCGTGACTGGTACAAACGGCAAAACTACAACGACTCATCTAATTGAATTTCTGCTGATTAAAGCTAATTTAGCTACAGCTTTGATGGGAACTCTCTACACTCGTTGGCCAGGTTTTGAGCAAACTGCTACCCACACTACGCCCTTTGCGGTGGAACTGCAACAGCAGCTAGCTGAGGCTGTAAATGCTGGTAGTGAGTTCGGGGTGATGGAAGTAAGTTCTCACGCTTTGGCTCAAGGTAGAGTGTTGGGTTGTGAATTTGAGGTGGCGGTATTCAGTAATCTTACCCAAGACCATCTCGACTATCATAGCGACATGGAAGATTATTTTACTGCCAAAGCGTTGTTGTTTAGCCCTGATTATCTCAAGGGACGGGCAATAATTAATGCTGATGATTCCTATGGCAAACGGTTAATTGCCTCGTTGGATTCCCAACGGGTTTGGAGTTACAGTGTCAACGATAACAGCGCTGATTTATGGATGAGTGATTTAAATTACCAGCCCAATGGTGTCAGTGGGACATTACATACACCTCATAGTAAGGTAGCTTTTCGATCGCCTCTAGTCGGACAATATAATTTAGAAAATCTTCTCGCAGCCGTAGGAGCAGTTTTACACTTAGGGCTAGATTTGCAGTTAGTTGCATCTGTGATACCGGAGTTTCCAGGAGTCCCCGGACGGATGGAACGGGTACAAATTAGTCCTGACCAAGATATTAGCGTGATTGTGGATTATGCCCACACACCGGATAGTTTAGAAAATTTACTGAAAGCTGCACGTCCGTTTATACCTGGGAAAATGATTTGTGTGTTTGGTTGTGGAGGCGATCGCGATCGCACTAAGCGCCCAAAAATGGGTAAAATTGCTGCTGAATTAGCTGATGTAGCGGTGGTGACATCGGATAATCCCCGCACTGAAGACCCAGAACGGATTTTGCAAGATATTTTGGGGGGAATTGGTGACACAGTGCAGCCAACTGTAATTTGCGATCGCGCGATCGCAATTCGTACTGCTATTTTACAAGCACAACCCGGTGATGGAGTCTTGCTTGCTGGTAAAGGTCACGAAGACTATCAAATTCTTGGTACTGAAAAAATACATTTTGACGACCGAGAACACGCACGCGACGCTTTACACCAAAGACTGAATACACAAGTCTAACTCCAAGGGTAGCACAGCTGTGCTACCCTAAAATGTGGATTTCACAAAATTCAAATCGTCCATAATTGATTGTTCATGTTTCTTTCCGTGGGGATTTTGTAAAAAATGCACACATAAAGCTGAGAATCGAAAACAGAATTATTTCTTGCTTGATCCTTGTTGTGCTTGACTGATGAATGTATCTCTGACTAAGGAACTGTCTGTTTATCAACTGGTTATGGGAGTGCAAGTGCCTCCTAAACCATTGTCCCTCAGTCCTGCTACTCTGCTATCACTGGTGAGAGCGCAAATTGACTTACTAATTGAGCAGCAAATTGCAGCAACTTTATGGGTGAAGCTACCACCAGATAAAATTTGGCAATCAGAATTAGCGCGTTATAAATCCTCGGTAGGTGGATCTAGTCTCATTTATACTTGCCAGATTGAGGAAGCAGGGGGAGATGGGGCAGAGGGAATAAATGCATCCCCCTCATCCTCTCATCATGTCTCTGTTCACCTCCCACCAGATAGCCAAATGCGACGGGAAAATTTTTTGATGGTGTTATCGCCCCAGTTTTGCAGTTTAATTTTGGCTCATCGACCACTTAAAAAACGCCAAAATCAGATATCGGTGAAGGTAAATACTAATAAAAACAAAAAACAGCCGTTGCTGATTATAACTACTGTTGAGGGGAGAATAATTCAGCAAGTATTAGATGGCATCCGAAAAGGGATTCCGCCAGAATCATCGCCGATTTTACTTGCTAGTTTTGTTTGTCCAACTGTGCCTCAAGCCGCACTGATGAATCAACTGTTGGCAAAACAACTCCTGCGACAAGATGAAATTAATCGTCAAATCATCACATTAGGCACCACTCGGTTGGAGCAGAAAAAGCAAGAACTGCACAACAAAGAGCAACTCAAAGATGAATACCTGAAAAATGTATGTCAGGAATTGCGTACACCCCTAACGCACATGAAGACAGCACTTTCGATATTGAATTCCCCTAATCTTAAACCCCCCCAGCGACAACGTTATTTACAGATGTTAAATACCCAGTGCGATCAACAAAATTCCCTGATTACTGGTTTGTTGGAACTAGTGCAGCTAGAAGGGAATTTGGAGGGGAGGGCTTTGGAGTCAGTGCGTCTCTCAGATATTGTGCCTGGAGTAGTCAGTACGTATCAAACTGTAGCCCAAGAAAAAGGGATTATCTTAGCCTACACTGTACCGCCTGAAATCCCATCTGTTTGGTGCGTGAGCGGTGGTCTGAGGCAAATTGTGATCAAAATGCTGCATAACAGCATTAAGTTTACCCCTAATGGTGGTCAAGTATGGTTGCGTGCCCGGATTCAAGGCGATTATGTCCAATTAGAATTCCGTGACACAGGTATCGGTATTGCCGAAAATGAGATTCCCAAAATCTTTGAGCGGTTTTATCGTGTGCGTACAGCCGCAACTGAAGATTATGGTGGTGCTGGGTTGGGGTTAACAATTGTACAGCAATTGCTGTTGCGCTCTGGCGGATCTATTTCTGTAAAAAGTAAATTATCTGAAGGTTCCACATTTACAGTGCAACTGGCAATTGTTGGCAATAGCCCAAGAGCGTAGGCGTAGCCAGCCGTAGGCATCGCTACAGAAAATTAGTGATGAGTTATGAATTTTTAACTCCAAACTCCTGTACAGACGCGATTAATCGCGTCTCTTAACTCCAAACTCCTGTACAGACGCGATTAATCGCGTCTCTTAACTCCTAACTCCCGGCTTCTGCTTGCTAACTTCTAAAGGCAGGAAAATCGTCAAAACTTCCCCATAATGTGGACGCTGGCGCACAATCAATTTACCACCGATCGCCTGAAACAAATGCTTGGTTGCGGCAATATTCAAACTAATCGTACCCGTTTCTGGTTGGAACATCAGCAGTTGACCCAGCGCCTTACGAATTGGTGGCCTTGTAGGTGTGGCGGCTTTACTTGAATCTTTGCACCCGAATTGGGGCGATAATTGTAACTTCAGTTGATCTCCAGCCGGGATAACTTGTACTTGAATATGGCTGCCGGGGGGTAAGGTGCGAGTGAAATTCTCTATCAAACCAGTGAGTACCTGATCCAGCATGGTAGGATTACTCACTACCGTTGGTAGTTGCTGGGGTAAAACAACATTTAAAGTTAAGTTCCGCCGATGCGCTGCTTGTTCCCACCGGGGAATACTCTGCTGCAACACTTGATCTAAAGACATCGGCGTGAGTTGAGTTTTTGAAGATTTTGTGGAAGCAGTAGTTTCCAGTTCTGCTGCCTTAAACAGCAACTCCATGCGGTCAATTTGCTCGGTACACTCGTGATCGATAATTTTTAAGCGATTGATCACCCCAGCATCTAAGTCTCGCCGCTTCAACAGCAGACGAGTCATAGTGCGAATAGTTGTTAAAGGTGTGCGGACTTCGTGAGCAAAGGCTTGGAGCAATTCTACATCAGGATTTGAGGATTGGGCACTTGTACTGAGCGTTCGCGTAGCGTCTGGTAGAGAAGTCGTTGGCGTAGCCTCTCGTAGAGAAGTATTGAGCATTGGGCATTGGGCACTTGTACTGAGCGTTCGCGTAGCGTCTGGTAGAGAAGTCGTTGGCGCAGCCTCTCGTAGAGAAGTATTGGGCACTTGTATTGACTTGTACTGAGCGGCGTCGAAGTAGCGTTGTCGAAGTATTGGGCATGGGTTATTCTCCTTGTCCCCCTTGTCCCCAGTCCCTTCTGGTTCGGTTAATTCCTGAAGCAACAACTGGCTAAACTCAATTATGATCCGGTAATCTGGTGCTACCGGGGAATACTGTTCTACTAATGCATCCAGGCGGGCAAAAAATTCTGGATTAGCGAGCATTACCCTTGCTCCTAGCGATCGCCAAGCCTGCTGTACTACCTCTGGCTCAAAAGAAAATGAAAAGGTTTTTTTACCGTTCTTGTGTGTTGCTAAAACCAGTACTAATCTAAATTTATCTGTAAAAACTAAGCAAAACTGCTCTGTACCCAACGGATCGGCAGGTAGTAAGGAAAGTAGCGATTCATGGGGAATGATTTCTTCATTTACAGACGCATTGGCGTAACCCGCACTTTGACTTACTTCAACTCCGTTCACTAGAACTGGCTCTGTTACCACCGCAGGCATCGCATCTGGCATTTGAAATGGCATCAGCGCCAAAGGATTAAATGGTTTTGCCGTAAAAGTTACTGTTTGTAAGCTTTGAGTCAGTTTTGGCTGACTAAATAAGGGTGCTGGTGCAGCTAAAACCAATCCTTGGGTTGTGTCTGTTGAAGAATCTGCTAAAGTATTTAATAGCAAATGTTCTGTCGCTGCGAGGCTGACACGCCACTGCTGCTGTGCTTTAGCAGGTGAACATTCAGTCACACTCGATTGATTTTCAGCCAAGATTTCGCTCAGGCTTGGCAATATCCATTTGTACACAAGTTTTCACCCCTTAATTCAAGAGCGACTAACAGCGTCTAGGGTAGACATTTCACTACTACCTAAGAGGTTATATCTATTTGTGTACTGATGACAGTGGTAGAACCGAACAATTGGGGCGCAATTTCCCCTCTAAGTGCGATGTCTACGATGATCACTGAGCTTGCGGAAGTGCGGGCTATTCGGTGACGCAGTTATCGCCTAAAAAACATTCGTGCTGACTTTTACCGCCTACGAGTGGGCTGTATTCCATACAATTGAGAACCGCATAGACTATCTCAAAGGCACTTTTATGACTTCTTTTGAAACTTCAGTTAAAGATTTGGTACTAGTTACTGGTGCTACTGGTGGAGTAGGGCAACTCGTGGTAGGCAAGCTGCTAGAAAAGGGCTTGAAAGTTCGTGTCCTGACACGCAATGCCGCAAAAGCTGAAGAAATGTTTAACCAGAGGGTAGAAATTGCCGTTGGTGACATCCGCCAGCCAGCTACACTGCCAGCCGCAATGCCAGATATAAGCCAGATCATAAGTTGTACCGGAACCACTGCCTTTCCCTCTACGCGATGGGAGTTTGACCAACCCCCAAACTTAATTGAATGGGGAATCACTTTCCTTAACCCCAAATCTAGTGAAGCAAAAGCAAAGAATAGTCCGGCAAAGGTCGATGCCCAAGGTATCAGCAACCTAGTGGCAGCAGCACCCCGGAATTTGCAGCGATTCGTTTTCGTCTCTTCCTGTGGAATTCTCCGTAAAAATCAGTTTCCTTTTAGTATTCTTAATGCCTTCGGCGTGTTGGATGCCAAACAAAAGGGTGAGGAGTCGATTATTAATTCTGGATTACCCTACACCATTATCCGCCCAGGACGCCTCATTGACGGGCCATATACCTCATACGACCTCAACACCCTTCTCAAGGCAAAAACCGGGGGTAAATACGGTGTGGTCGTAGCCACCGGGGATACACTTTCGGGTGATGCCAGCCGGATTGACGTAGCAAACGCTTGTGTGGAATGCCTTTTTCAGCCAAGTAGTTCTAGGAAAATTTTTGAAATAGTCAACCAGGGACAAAGACCGCCTGTAATTGAGTGGGAAACTCTTTTTTCTTTGCTCTGAGTAAGTGCTGAGTAGTGAGTGCTAAGTGCTGAGTAATAGCCCCAATGCCCAATCCCTAATCCCCAAATAAATATAAATATTGCCGATTATACAAAATTACGGAAGCAATGCCGGTGGCGGGCTGTGACGCTCGTTGCGCTAAAGCGTCTCCCCTTCTCTACGAGACGCTACGGCAAGGGAGAAGACTCGCTAACGCAACGCTTAGGGTGACGCACCTTTTAATCTCCTTCTGTCCTCAGTGTTTCTGTAGTTTTTTGCCTCTAAAGACGGCAAACACCACTCTGACGTTACGGTTCACCCTAATTGCTGAAAGTATTAATTCTTATACATTAGACAGAGTGAAGGCAAATTAATTCATGAACCAACTAACAAACACAATTTAGTTAGTTTAACCGTCCCAAGCAAGGTTCGGGAAACCACCCTTCATGGACTGGCTACCACTAAGCTTCAGTATATATATCAGCATAATCTGGAGTTTTAACCCCAGGCAAGCCAAACCAAAGGTATTCATGCTGAACTGGCTGATTTATTGACCCTGTTGGTTCAAAATTTAGTCCTTTATATTCTCATTCATTCATTTGTACTTATACGGAGCCAGCACCTAAAATGGCAAAAGTAGTTGGAATTGACTTAGGAACAACGAACTCCTGCGTGGCAGTGATGGAAGGTGGTAAACCCACAGTAATTGCTAATGCTGAAGGTTTTCGGACAACGCCATCAGTAGTCGCATTTGCGAAAAATGGCGACAATTTGGTTGGTCAAATCGCCAAACGCCAAGCGGTGATGAACCCCGAAAATACGTTTTATTCAGTCAAACGCTTTATCGGACGCCGCTACGACGAAGTGAGTAATGAAGCTACGGAAGTTTCTTACAAAGTCCTCAGCAGCAACGGCAATGTCAAACTAGATTGCCCAATCGTTGGTAAACCATTTGCTCCTGAAGAAATTTCGGCAAAAGTTCTTCGCAAACTAGTTGAAGATGCCAGCAAATACCTGGGCGAAACCGTAACCCAAGCTGTAATCACCGTTCCGGCATACTTCAACGACTCTCAACGCCAAGCGACAAAAGACGCTGGTAAAATTGCCGGGATTGAAGTTCTGCGGATTATCAACGAGCCTACTGCTGCTTCTCTGGCTTATGGGTTTGACAAGAAGAGTAACGAAACCATTCTTGTGTTTGACCTTGGTGGTGGTACTTTCGACGTATCCGTGCTGGAAGTAGGAGACGGAGTTTTTGAAGTCCTAGCCACATCTGGTGATACCCACCTCGGCGGTGACGACTTCGATAAAAAAATAGTTGACTTCTTAGCTGAGAAGTTCAAGAAAGACGAAGGCATTGAGCTACGAAAAGATAAGCAAGCTTTACAACGTCTAACTGAAGCCGCAGAAAAAGCCAAAATTGAGCTTTCTAGTGTCAGTCAAGCAGAAATCAACCTGCCATTTATCACCGCTACCCAGGATGGTCCCAAGCACCTGGATACAACGCTGACTCGCGGCAAATTTGAAGAACTTTGCTCTGACTTAATCGACCGTTGCCGTATTCCTGTGGAAAACGCCCTTCGGGATGCCAAGTTAAACAAAGGCGATATTGATGAAGTGGTGTTAGTTGGTGGTTCTACCCGGATTCCCGCAGTCCAACAGATTGTGAAGCAGGTATTGGGTAAAGACCCCAACCAAAGTGTTAACCCCGATGAAGTGGTAGCAGTTGGTGCAGCCATTCAAGCTGGGGTACTGGCTGGTGATGTAACTGGCATCTTGCTGTTAGACGTGACACCGCTATCTTTGGGTGTAGAAACATTGGGCGGCGTGATGACCAAAATTATCCCCCGGAACACGACAATTCCTACCAAAAAATCCGAAGTTTTCTCCACTGCTGTGGATGGTCAAACCAACGTAGAAATTCACGTCCTCCAAGGTGAACGCGAATTCTCTAACGATAATAAGAGTTTGGGAACCTTCCGCCTTGATGGTATTCCACCTGCACCACGCGGCGTTCCTCAAATTGAAGTCGTGTTCGACATTGATGCCAATGGTATCCTTAATGTCACCGCTAAGGATAAAGGTACTGCTAAAGAACAGTCCATCAGCATAACTGGCGCTTCCACCCTGGATAAAAATGACGTTGACCGGATGGTGAGAGAAGCTGAACAGAACGCTTCATCTGACAAAGAACGGCGTGAGAAGATTGAACGCAAGAACCAAGCCGACTCTTTGGCATACCAAGCTGAGAAGCAGCTACAAGAATTGGGCGATAAAGTTCCGGCTGCTGATAAGACCAAAGTCGAAGGTTTGGTAAAAGAAGTGCGGGAAGCAGTTGCTAAAGAAGATGATGAGCAAATCAAGAAGCTGACCCCAGAATTGCAACAAGCCCTATTCGCTGTCGGTAGCAACATCTATCAACAAGCCGGTGGCGGAGCTGCACCAGGTGCTGAACCTCAAGATGGTGGTTCTACATCTAGCTCTGGTAGCGCCGATGATGTGATTGACGCTGATTTTACAGAGAGCAAATAATTCCCTTACTTCTTTTGGGAAGATTATCTTGTCCTACCTCATATTACTCACTCAGGCAAATGTCTGGGTGGGGATTTTTTTTAGGAGTTGGCAATTATATCATGTCCGCATATTTTATAGTCTAGCTCCCGGCTGTGCGATCGCCTCGCCACAATCTAAATGTATCATCATCGAATAGCTCCACTTAGCTATACCTCTAAATCAGATTCGTACTCACTAACTCCAATCAATAATGCTACTTTAACCATTTAAATACTCAATAGTACTACAAAGTTTTGAATATATCTTGAGTATTCACTTTTACGGACTCTAGCGTAATATTCCACTTAGAGCGAGTAACCAACGCATTCTTTGGGATTAATTATTGTCCGACACAGATGTGAAATACGTTCTTTCTCTTGCGGGAGAATATTGTATTAACCCATTCGTTATCGTCAACAATTATCGCCACGTCGCCGGAAACTGTTACAACTATTCTGGGAATAATCCGAAGAATTTGATTGCAGCATTGGACAAAGCCATTGCCAAAGGTGGGCATCATTATCCTCTCAAAACTCACATCAAGAATTAGTAAAGGGGATAGATGACATTCGCTTGCTGCGAAGCACCCATCCCCGAATAGCTGCCCAGATGATGAACCGGTATCTAATCATTTAAGTATCAGCCGAGATATATTAATTGTCACTGGGATAGATACTGATTTTCAACATATCTACAAAAAGATAGTTACACAATTACTGTTGTTTACCCTTTCTTACATCCCCCATCGCCAATAGCGCCGTTCCGTAAGCAGCTTCGGTATACACTGACGCTACTAGAGGAACCTGCAAATGACGCGCCCTAATTGCAGTCCAAGTGTCATTTACCGCGCCACCACCAGCAGTATAAACACGGGTCAACTTATCTGCGCCCATTTTTTGTAATAATTCATACCCTCGCGCTTCTATGCGGGCAATACTTTCTAACAACCCATGCAGAAATTCCACTGGGTTATCTGGGCGTGGTTCCAAGCGTGGGGCTAAATTAGGATCATTAATCGGAAAGCGATCGCCTGCTTTCAATAATGGATAATAATCTAACTCGCTGGCTTTTGATAGATCAATCTCACGACTAAGGCTTTCTAACTCAGCGTTTGTGAAAAATTGCTTAAGTACTGCACCCCCAGTATTAGAAGCACCACCAGTCAGCCACAAATCCCCCAAACGATGGCTGTAAATCCCATATCTGGCATCCTCTACACGGGTACGGCTTAATAACTTTAGTACCAACGTTGAACCAAGGGAAGTCACGGCTTCACCAGGCAATTTTGCTCCACTGGCGAGAAAAGCAGCAATACTATCAGTTGTACCAGCACATAAGAGACAATCACGGCGGAAATGAAACTTCTCTGCAATTTCAGGGCGCAATTCTGCAATCGGAGTCCCAGGAGGTAAAACTTTGGGTAGCTGAATCGGTATTTGCAACTTTTCTAGCCATTCTGGGTATTTCAACTCTTCCACGTCATAACCCAGCTTTAAAGCATTATGGTAATCGCTAATACCCAACTGACCATGTAGAAGGAACGCCAGCCAATCTGCTTGATGTAGGAAATATCTAGCTTCATTAAAAGTAGGTAATTGTCTCATCCACAAAAGTTTGACTAGGCTGGAGGTGGCACTCAACACGGTATGATTAGGTGGTGCGATACTCCTCAAATGCTCTAGCATCAATGATCCCCGCGCATCGTTGTACAGCAATGGTGCATCTGTTGGATTGCCAGCAGCATCGACCAGCAAGACTGTGGAAGAAGTACCATTAATTGCGATCGCTTTAATTTCTCGCCGCAATTCTTCAGGTATTTGTTCCACCAGCACAAACAAAGCCTCTTGCCAAATTTTTGGCATAATAGGCGCTGGTGAATCCTGGAAGGGATATCGCACCTCAGCCTGGATACAAGCAGCTTCCTCGTCAATCACCACACCGCGTGCGCCAGATGTGCCGAAGTCGATACCGAAATACAAATTCATATTTTTTATAAATTTTTATAAAATGGAGAATAACTAACGACTACTGACTATTAACTGCTTTTGTTGCATCTTGTAACAAGATATTCCCCAATCTAGGCAAAACAAGGAAAAGTAGTAAACGAACTGTTCAAAATCTATTCAGGTTAGGAGGTTTTCAGCCATGCCTATCTTAGATACTCTGTACATCGCTCAGGTGTCTTCCATCTCAGATACTCAAGTCTACATCGCTCTAGTTGTGGCGTTGATCCCAGGAGTTCTAGCTTGGCGATTAGCCACAGAACTTTACAAATAAGGCTACGATGTGACACAGTTAAAAAGCTAATAATCCTGGCAGTACGGGGTGCAATTTCTATACCTTGTGGCTTTATGCCATAAGTAGTTAGAAACCTTGCACTTACGTAAGCCAGGTTATTTTTTAATTATTGCAATACTTGTAGCTATTTGCAAAAAATGAAGTAATATGACAGCTAAATCAAGCAGTAATTACCGCCAGAGCGCTTTTACAGTGCTTCCCTTCACTAAGCGAGGTTATTTTTTAGGATCATGAACGCGATTCAACCCTCCAGACCACCGTTACAACCTATACAAAAACGCCGGGTCATTCTTCGACCAAAACGGCATCTTCGTCAACGTTCTTACCAAGTGATGGCACTAGAAAGCACAGCCAAAATAGCGGTTAATCTTGTGATTACAGCTGTTGCAGCATCTGCTTTAGCACAACTTTTGTCTTATCATTGGTCACAGCAACAAAAGTTAGGAGAAATTAGTACTGAAGTCAAGCTGATGGAAGAACATGTCAATGGTTTGCAAGCGGAATTTAGCCGTAACTTCGATCCTCAGCAAACTAAAACTATTATGCAACAACAAGGATACCGATTTGATCCTAGCCAGCGTCGGGTGGTGTTGATGAATCACGATCGCCGAGAAGATGAACAAACAGAGTCATCACCCGAAGAAAAATAGCGAATTTGGGATTATTTAGGCTTCTTGTGATTCGGGCTACGTATAAACTGGGTGTTAATTTATATTATTGCTAATAAATAATGGTTAATAGCTAATTCAAGAATTAGCTATGTAGTTATCATCTATTAGTCATTAGTAATACAGCGTCGCTAAACTCTAATTCAAAATTTAATAATTTATTTTGAATTTTGGATCTCCCAGAAGGACTAATCTACCAAATAGGACGCTGATCAGATAGGAGTTCGTTTAGCCAATTTTCAAGTTGTAAACGCAAACGATAACCAGTAATATCCTTACTGTTGCCGATAGAGGGCAGTTGAGTCAGGGCGCGACGATAATCAGCAACGGCATAATTCCAGTCACCCCAAAGATGGTAAGTTCTGCCACGTTCAGCCCAGATATGAGCTTCTAGTTGACCGAAAAGCAGTGCTACCTCAAAATTCTCAATTGCCTGATCATATTTCCCCAAGTCACGCCAAGTAATGCCTCGATTAATCCACGCCCGGATATGGCAAGGATTGAAATCAATCGCTTGATCGTAGTCGGCAAGTGCTGCTGCTAGTTCTCCACAAGTAGCGTAGTAATTTGCCCGGTTATTATAAGCACTAGCCAAATTGGGATTAAATTTAAGGGCAGTATTATAGTCGTAAAGCGCTTTTTGCGTTTCACCACTTTGGAAATAAATCAGCCCCCGGTTGTTGTAATCAACGGCATTGTAGGGATGGCGGTAAATTAGTTGGGTTAAAAGTGCGATCGCCTCAGTATAATCTCCTTCTTGAGCCAACCTGAAAGCAAAAGAGCGTAAGTAGCTATCCCCTAAAGTCGGTTCGCTGCGATCGTTTTTGCGATGTTCTTGGGCTTTATTTGTACTATTTAGTACAAAATTGTATTGTTGACTTTGCTGGTCATCGTCAGCTAAAAATGAGTGTATATTCATCTTTCCCTGCCTGAAATCCCTGCTTTGTGAAATTAAATTCTAGTTTTTTCTTGCTAGTGGTTTTACCACTGTGTTTATTCTTAAGGTATTTATGGCTACTTGAAAGCTATCTGAAGAGAGAACTTAACCTAATCGCACAAATAGAAATCTACGCCCAAAATAAACAATTGCTCTTCAAACCTAATCATGGATACTTAATCCCGAAGGTGAATTCCAGAAATAGCAGATGTCAATCTCAAAGACTAGTCAAGTAGTGAGAGCGACAAATTGGTAGAATGCCAAGAAGCCGTTCATTAGACACGGGGACTGGGGGACTGGGAACTGGGGACAAGGAGAATAACCAATGCCCAATACTTCTCTACGAGAGGCTGCGCCAACGACTTCTCTACCAGACGCTGTTCGCGTTCGCTCAGTACAAGTGCCCAATGCCCCAATCGCTAGATTTAATTTTTAAGTTTTGAGAAATTTTCCGATGACAACTGCAATTTCCTATTCCAATGCTCCTGATTTAGCAACCGATGATTACATTGTTATCGGCTTGGCAACCTGCTTCGTCAAAGAAGATGGAGAAGTTTATCAAATCGAAGTTATAGAACCGATTCCCTCTGCGGCTTTGGAAGCGCTATTAAAGGGCATTCCTACCTCCTATAAGCTGGCTTATGCAACAACTTTGGGATCTGTGCTCGATGGCGATTCACAACTGGCGCCAGATGGCTTCCCAGAGTCAGCTCAGTTTGGAGAGGAATTTGTGCCACGGGCATTTGCAGCAGCTCGTACCTACAAGCGTCGTCAATCTGCAAAATCCCTGATTCCCTTAGGTACAAACTACACTGATTTTAAATATTCCATTGAGCGCAAACGGGTGTTAAATGCCGCTAGAGTTGTCACAAAAGAAGACAATGTTAAACAACATTCTCACACTCACAAAGTTCTTTAAATTATGCTAAAATTTTACGGCAGTACTCGTAGTCGAGCGTCAATTGTTCACTGGTATTTAGAGGAAATAAAAGTTCCCTACGAATTTGTCAAGCTCGATATGCAGGCGGGTGAACACCTCCAACCGGAATATTTGGTAATTAACCCAGTTGGTAAAGTTCCAGCAATTGTTGATGGAGATTTTAAACTTTGGGAATCTGGGGCGATTTTGCTCTATCTTGCCGATAAGTATAGTAAAAGCATACTTTCACCAGAGGAACGTGGTGTATTTTCCCAGTGGGTATTGTTTGCCAATGCTACCCTTGCTCCAGGGATTTTTCAAGAAGCAAGTCGGGAGCGGGAAATGCCCCGTTTATTGACTCCCTTAAATGAAATTTTCAGTAAGCAACCTTTCTTGCTTGGCAATGAGTTCACTGTTGCTGATGTGGCAGTGGGGTCTGTGCTAAATTACATTCCCATGATCCTGAAGCTAGACCTTAGTTCTTACCCAGCCGTGTTGAACTATATGAAGCAGTTATCTGAGCGTCCGGCATTTCAAAAAAGTATTGCCGGAACAACTTAAAGTAATTCGTAATTCGTAATTCCTAATTCGTAATTGAAGTCTTAATTACGAATTACGAATCTGTTAACGATAATTTGTAAATTGCAAAGCAACTGGGTAGTCTTCTTGTTTGAGTCGCTGCATGACAACTTGTAAGTCATCTTTAGATTTGGCAGAAACCCGTACAGCATCACCTTGAATTGAGGCTTGTACCTTTTTGAATTCGTCCCGAATCAATTTGGAGATTTGTTTGGCGATTTCCTGACTAATGCCTTTTTTGAGTTTGATTTCTTGACGCACGCGATTACCACTGGCTGATTCAACTTTGCCTAAATCAAAGATTTTCTGAGAGAGGTTACGCTTGGCGGCTTTTTCCCGCAGGATGTCGTGTATAGAATCTAGGGTAAACTCGCTGTCAGTACTAACGTTAATACTTTCTTCGACTAACTCGACAGTAGTTTGAGTGTCTTTGAGGTCATAACGACCTTTGATGTCTCGTATAACTTGATCGACAGCATTAACCAACTCTTGTCGGTCAAAGTCGCTCACAATGTCAAAGGAAAAAGTAGAAGCCATAAAACATTTTGGATTTTAGATTTTGGACTTTCCTGCGGAACGCTACGCGTAGCTTGCTTCTCCGTTCGCGGAGCGTCTCGTAGAAAAGGAGTACGGCTACGCTCAGTCGAACAATTTTAGATTGGGGATTGGTATTTCTGCCCACTCCCCAATTAACTAGTTGCTTGGATGATGCTCAAGAAGATGAGAGTGGCAGAGCTAACGGTGCCAATGCCAAACATGAGAGTTCGCAAAAGGGGTATATTCAAAATATAAAACAATTGAGTATAGCAAACGCGCCACCACAAAGGCGATGTCTGACGACAAGCCGCTTTGCGTCTACGCAGATCCTATTCCTGTAGGAGAATTTACACCAGTTATATATGTCATCAATGCAGCTGCGGCAAATATCATAAACGCTTCAAAGGTGTTCTGATGTGCCCAAGTAGCTCGTTGAGCATAAGGTGGCAATTTATCAAGCATAGCGCCAGGAGTAGAAAACGTTTCATACCCCATACGCATACGGGCATAAGCTACCAGCAAAAATGGCACATAAATTAGAGCGGCAGCAGCAGCGATCGAGTACAAAAAAATTATCATTACTTATTAGTCATTGGTTATTAGTCATCAGTCATTAGTCATTGGTCATTAGTCATTGGTCATTCGCCAAACACTTAGATGCGTCAGCAGCTTTCCGCAGGGTAGGACAAAAGACAAATGACAAATGACTAATCAAAGTAGAAGAGAGTCACCACTTTTCTTTGTTCTTCCGCATCTTGACAAGTTTGTAACAAAGTCCCACTGTCGTGAAACGCAAAGCAAATCAGTTGCTGGCAACGAGAGACAATTTCCTTGTTGCACAGGTAACTAGCTTCAGCAAGGGACAGATTATCATTACTGGGATTTTCCACTAAATGCATTACCTGTTCTAGTTGCTGGCGCGATTCCAAAGGCTGGCGTTCCAGGCTTTGGGGTAGAATCACCGTTAACAAATTCGGATCGGCCCGCGTTGCTCCCCGGATGGCAGCTGAATTTGTACCTGTAGCACCAGAAGTAATGATTCGATTACCCGATAAAACTAGGGCATATGTCATCATTTCAATCAGATTCTGATGCGTAATCGGGACGTGACGAGAACCCAGCAAGGCAATTCTTTTAGAACCCGTTTGCTGGATTGTTGCCAGTTCTTGCGCTAATGTATCGAGGCTAATAAGGTCTGTTGATTGGGTCAAAGATGGAGATAATCCGATTAAACGACCCACATATTTTACCAAACAGCGTGTAGGTGCGAGGCAAACCTAAGTTAGACATTGCTACATTTTTTTGATTGTTTGGATTACTTGGTAACACCAAGCCAGCCAATGTGTTTCATAAGTAATACCATTCAGGAGAGTTAAATACTGAAATTTTGCGGATTCTGGGAGTTCTTGCGGATTCTGAAAGCATTCTTGTTCTAAATCCTTGTATGTAGTTAATTTTTTTAAGTGGGCTTTTTGGTGACGCTCAAGCTCTGCCAAGATCATCTGGTTAGAACCAATATGGCCAGCAAAAATTTTCACAAGCAAATCATCTTTAATCGGGGTGGGTTCACAAGGTTGAGCAATCCACTCTTTGAACTGCTGTTGTCCCAAGTCTGTAACGCTGTAGAGCTTTTTATCTGGGCGTCCTGCTTGGACAATCGACTCGGAACTGATCCATCCTTGCTCTTCTAGCTTGGACAACTCTCGATAAATCTGCTGGTGACTTGCTGACCAGAAAAAGCCTACAGAGCCATCGAATCGTTTTGCTAAATCATACCCACTACAAGGGGCGTCAACCAGAGCCGCTAATATTGCGTGCGCTAATGCCATAATTTTTAATTCACTACTTGGCATATGCAACTAATTGGATAAAGATATCTGTATGCAACTAATTGCATATTAAACTAAAATAACAAGGAGTGAGTAGTAGATGCCTCAAGTAATACCAGGAAGATTTACAGCCGAGATTAATGAACCCTTTGTTGTGTTTTTGATTGGGATGCGAATTAATAAATTATTCGCTTTCTCCAAATGGATTCCGACTGCAACGGCGATGTCACCCATGCTACAAAGCCTTTACCAGAATCCTGAAAAAGGGTTTTTAGGGGGAGAAACTTTTGTTTACTGGCGAGGAGTGGGACTGATTCAGTATTGGCGATCGTTCGAGGATTTGGAGCATTTTGCCAGAAATCCAGCTGATGCACATCTAAAAGCTTGGCAAAGGTTTAATCAAGCCATTGGTGCTGATGGCAGTGTTGGCATTTGGCACGAAACTTATTTAATCGAACCGGGAAAGTATGAGGCGATTTACGGGAATATGCCCGTCTTTGGATTAGCTGCTGCAACTAAGCACGTCCCAGCTATGGGCCCCAAGGAGACAGCACGCCGTCGCCTGGGAGGTGACGGCGAACCAGCTGTACCCTCACCAGTAATACAGCCTCCTAACTTTTGCATTTGAGCAAGAGTTGCCTAAGCCATTAGCTACAATTCCAGTTGTGGGAGTGGATTTGGGAATAAAAGTGCGAATCGTTGGCTAGAAACTAAGACCCATAAGGGTTTGGAGGATTAGCCGCAAGGTAAGAACCTTGACAACTGAATGACCATGTAGGTGAGAGTTATTATCCTAGAACCCTCAAATCCTACCCCGTAGGTGCAACGGTGAAAGCATCACCCCCAGGTTCGAGAATAGTCATCAACGCCTGAAGCGGGGTGAAAAGGTGTCTTTACTGACAGCCTAAGTCGGTAAGCATCGAGCAAAGTACCCATGAGTAAAGCCTCGGCTTGAAGATGCGTTTGAATCGTCGTTACAATAAACCAGCGAAATAAGGCTTAACGCGCTGGAGCCAAAAGGCACAGGATAAGGAGTTGGCAAGTTTTTATTTGACCAATATGCACTTCTAAATAAACCCGGCGAACAGCATCACTCTAAAGGTACACAGTATGGTCATTCGGAACGAGATAACCTCTCGCCTGCTCTCAGGTGGTCGAATCCCTGAGTAGGTGCTAACCGTATGCAGCGAGTAGGAGAGATTAAGTCAAAAGCGAATGTCTGGGGTAATGCCCAGAATATGCAAACAGACTTACGGTGATTTGGATGATAAAGTCCCAAGTAGTGAGTAAATATGTCTAATACACAGTCTCAACAACTGATGGTGGAATGGCATTCTATTAACTGGCGCAAGCTAGAGCGTAGTGTGTATAAGCTCCAAAAGAGAATTTATCAAGCCTCTGCCCGTGGTGATGTGAAAGCATATCGCAGACTCCAAAAGACGCTGATGAAGTCTTGGTCAGCAAGAGCTTTATCGGTTCGTAGAGTTCAGGACAACCAGGGGAAAAAGACGGCGGGTGTAGATGGCATCAAATCGCTAACTCCAAAGCAACGTCTAGAACTCACTAGTAATTTAAACCTGGGTTCAAAGGTCAGCCCAAATAGGCGGGTATGGATTCCTAAGCCTGGAACCGAAGAGAAGCGACCTTTGGGGATACCTACAATGAAAGACCGAGCCTTGCAAGCACTTGTCAGACTGGCACTAGAGCCAGAATGGGAAGCGCGATTTGAACCTAACAGTTATGGGTTCAGAGCCGGACGCTCATGCCATGATGCGGTTGAGGCAATATTTAGTGCAATTAGGCTCAAGCCAAAATTTGTGTTAGATGCCGATATAGCAAAATGTTTTGACCGCATCGACCAGGAAGCACTGCTCAGAAAATTAAATACATTCCCCACCATCCGCCGACAAGTTCGAGCATGGTTAAAAGCGGGAGTAATGGATGGCAAGCAGTTGTTTCCAACATCTGAGGGTACTCCACAGGGCGGGGTCATTTCTCCGTTACTGGCAAATATTGCCCTTCACGGAATGGAAGAACGGATTAAACAATATGCCGAAACCCTGCCCACTCGAAGTGGTCATGGTAAACGGGATAACCGTAGAAACCTAAGTTTAATCCGTTATGCCGACGATTTTGTGATTCTCCACGAAAACCTAACCGTTGTCCAAAGATGCAAAGAGATTATCTCTGAATGGTTAAAAAGGCATGGGTTTGGAATTAAAGCCCAGTAAAACGAGACTTGCTCACACCCTCAACCAGTATGAACAAGAAAAACTAGGGTTCGACTTCCTTGGCTTTACGATACAACAATTTCCACAAGGAAAGTATCACTCGAAACAGGGATTTAAGACAATCATCACCCCAAGCAAGCAGAAGCAAAAGGTACATTACGAACAAATCGCTAGGGTTATTGAAGCCCACAAGGCAGCACCGCAAGCGGCGCTAATCAGCCATTTAAACCCAATAATTAGGGGATGGACTAACTACTATGCGACTGTGGTAAGTAAGGTAGCTTACTCAGATATCGATGACCTCACGTACCAAAAGTTAAGAGCTTGGGCAAAACGCCGCCACCCCAAAAAGAATGGGGAATGGGTGTCAAAAAGGTATTGGCAATCCATAGGCGGTGATAACTGGGTATTCGCAACCAGGAAGGAAGGTTTAACCCCACTTCGGTTAATAAATCATGCCAACACCCCGATAGTGCGTCATGTGAAAGTTAAAGGCGAATCGTCACCATACGACGGAAATCTGGTTTATTGGAGTACAAGAATGGGTAATAACCCAGAAATGCCTAGTAAGGTGTCCAAACTCCTGAAAAAGCAAAAAGGGAAGTGTACCCACTGCGAAATGTTCTTCCGCGAAAGCGATGTCCTAGAAGTTGACCATAAAATCCCAAAATCGCAAGGTGGTAAGGATTCCTATGAAAACTGGCAACTCCTGCACCGACATTGCCACGATACAAAGACTGCCAGCGATGGTAGTCCTGGTACAAAATCCGGCTGCAATAGTGCCGAGCCTAAGCCCACCAGAAAACTTGAAAGACTTGAGGATAAATGGGTAATGAGGTATGCGTGACAAGCACCAAATTATTGAGGAGCCGGATGAGGTGAAAATCTCACGTCCGGTTTTGAAGATCAACGAGACTGGTGACAGTCTCGTTGAGTTTAATGCGTTAGCCACTTTATCCACAGGGGTTGTTTTTAGCAATCCCAAAGCTAGAGATAAAATGAATAAAAAATTGGCGAAACAATCTCGCCAATTAATTAATAAAACTAGAGGTTCTAAAAGATATCTTCAGCAAAAGTTAAGAGTTGCAAAAACCCATAAACCCACTTCTGACATGAGGCTGGATGCCACACATAAAGCTACAACTACTTATTAGCAAAAACCACGCAAAAATAGTAGTTGAAAGCTTAAATGTCAAAGGAATGATGGCAAATCACAAATTAGCTGGTGCTGTGGGCGATGCGAACTTCTATGAATTTCGGAGGCAATTTCGGAGGCAATTGGAGTACAAATCTCAGAAATTCGGGTCTGAGATTCTATTTGCTCACCTGTTTTACTCTTCTACTAAAACTTGTTCAAGTTGCGGTTATGTTCAAGATATGTCACTAGCTGTAAGAATCTTTGACTGTCAAAGTTGTAAAATAAGTCTAGACAGGGATTGGAATGCCGCCAAAAACCTAGAAAAACTCTTGGTTTAGGTATTAAAACACGGATGGCTAAACCGTGTCTGGACGCGGAGGGAAATGGTGCCAACTCCACCCGATGAAACGTCAAGTAAAGGAAGGATGTCCAAGGATGTCTAGAGTTTATATAGCAGTTAAACCCAGTTTAGATAACAGGCGCTCAATGTCAAAATGCTCAGACATCAACTGGCGAATGCACTGAACCTTAATCGGCTCGTGGAGGCGGACTTGCCCGAAAGTGCGGTTAACAATTTCTACAGTGGTGAGGGTGTCTAAGTCAACAGATAAAATAGGGATTTCTAGTTCTTCAGCGCGACTGAGAATGAACGGCGGCGGGGGTAGTTGCCCGGTGAGAATTAAACACTGGGTAGAAGTTTCCAAAGCCGCTTGCTGAATTTCCACCCGATCGCCTCCTGTCACTACTGCCATATTCCGGCGTTTGCGGAAATATTTCACGGCTGAATTGACATTCATCGCTCCAATTGCTAAACTTTCCACCAACAAATCTAAGCGATCGTTGCGACAGAGAACATCAGCCTTTAATTGCTTAACTAGTTCGCCAACACTCACGCTACGGAGCAAATCGCTATTCGGCAGCATTGCTAGCACCGGAATCCCCTGCTGTTCCAAAAATGGGCGCAAGAGAGTGTCAACCGCTTCTAGTTGGGCCAGAGGGATATCATTGATCACAACTCCAATCAAGCGATCGCCCACACGCCCTTTCGCAGCCAATAGCGCCTCAACCGAAAGCAACGATTTATAGCGGGTTACTAACAGCACAGCCGCATCCAATACTTCAGCGATTTGCAACAAAGACAAGTCAAACAAATTGCCTTCGGACAAATCACCAGGCCCCTCCAATAACACCAAATCTCCTTGGGACATTTGCAAATATTGCTGTATTAGGGACTGCTGATAATCGGTTTTATCTTCCCCCAGTAAGCGCTTTTGCACATTTAGTTCATCCAAGGCCAGCATTGTAGGTGCAACGCGGTTTGTCGGCAAATTGAGGCTAAGAGCAATGAATTGGACATCTTCCTCAATGACGGTTCCACTAGACGAATTCAAACACGTACCGAGCGGTTTACCGTAGGTAATATCCAGTCCTTTTTGCTGTAGCTGATCAGACAAACCCAGAACAGTTGCAGATTTACCGCTATAAGTCTCGGTTGATCCAATCAGCAAATATTTAGGGGATTTTGGCACACATGCACTCCTAATTTCAAAAGTCAGAAGAACCCAGCTAGGCGTTTCCTAATTCTAGTTCCTTCTGGCGAAAGCCTCTCGCTCTCACAAATTAAGGTTTCCCAGAATTACCTTTTGGTTGAAGAACAAGCAGGGGTAGGGCAGGGCAGGGGTTTTCTTTGCTTGTGTCGGTGCTAACTTGTATGCCTACTCTTCAAGTCAAAAAATCAGGAATGTCATTCTGAGCGGAACGCAGTAGAGAGAAGAATCTCACAGATGTTCGCTCTGCTCAACATGACAATTTAAGCATTTATGCAAGAGGTCTAATCTTCGCAAGAATCTGATTAACAGTTACCAGGATTCCAAGCACAGGCTGAGTTCAATAGAGACTTTTAACACAGTAATAGACTTTTGCATCTAGTAAATTTGCCCTTACTGAGAGGTTAGTTTATACAGTAATCTTAGGTATTCTAGAAAGTTTTCGGCAAATTGTTGGTTAAGTTTTTTTAATTCACACTAGATTTGGTTAATTTTATTTATGCAGAAATTTTCAGCAGCAGGGATGCTGGCAATGTACCTGTTGTTCCTGATTGATACTGAAACTGGATTTTAGTAATCTGAGAATTTTGACATCCTCACCGCTTTTTTAGGAGGGGTGATTCCCTAGTAACCCAAGTTGCTAGTTACTCTTATGGGCGATGATCGCTTCCAGTTTGCAGTAAGCGATCGCAGCTGAAACCCATTCAAGACTTTCCTGAAAAACCCAACACCTGCTTTGACTTTTCAAGTACTTCTTTGGGGCGAAATGGTTTAGTTAGATATAAATCTGCACCAACCTCAATTCCTTTTTGTTTATCAAATTCCTGTCCCTTAGCTGTCAAGATCACAATATAGACATCAGTCATTTGCAGGTCGTGTTTAACAATTTCGCAGACTTTCAGACCATTCATTTTAGGCATCATCACATCGAGAAAAACTAGATTTGGTTTTTCAGTTTTAATAATTTCGAGAGCTTCTTCTCCATTTCTGGCAGTTAGAAGTTCAACACCCTCATCTTCTAATGCTTCTAGAGCTTGTTCCATCAAAATCAAGATGTTCGGTTCATCGTCAACAATCAGAATTTTCTGGGTCATAGGAATTGCGGAGTGGGGAGTTGGGAGTAGGCTTGCCGTGAGCGTAGCCGAATGGGAGTGGGAATTCCCTAGTACAGTACGGCGTAAATAAGCCACCCCTTCGGGTTCACCAGTCGCCTGCGGAGGGAAACCCTCCCGCAGCGCTGGTTCACCATTTGTAATGTCTGAAACCCTTGCTAAAAGGTAATTACGAATTACGAATTATGCGTTCGCGCAGGGTCTCGTAGAGAAGCGGTACTAGTAGCAGCGATTACTGATCCGATAGCATAACAAAAAATACATTTTCTAACTTTTTCTCAAACTGTAGGGTTTCCACCAAATCGCTTTCTTCAGAGAAGATAGAATCGATGATGATTATGTCAGGTTTGACTGACCGAACCTTATTGATGCATTCTTGGGGATCGGAGGCTTCAATCACGCTGTATCCCTGAGCTTGCAGTACATCCGATAGGGTTTTTAAAGTGGATTCATTTTTATCTACAATCAATACCTTTTTACTAGAAGTGCCCTGGTAAAGCAATGAGCCAACTTCGTTGAGGAGTTTCTCTGTGTTAATGGGCTTGGTGAGATAGCGATCAATGCCAATTTGGTAGCCCCGTTCTCTGTTTTCAATAATTGACAGAATGATAATCGGAATATCTGCGGTTTGGGGATTATTTTTAAGGACGGCTGCCACGTCGAAGCCGTTGATTTGGGGCATCATTACATCCAAGAGAATCAGATCGGGACGGGCTGTTTTGATTTGATGAATCGCATCCACACCGTCTTTCGCTTCCCGAACGTTGTAACCTTGGTTTTCCAGTTGTTGACGGAGCAATTCTCGAATGTTAACGTCATCATCTACAACCAAAATCATTTTGTGGTTTTGGTTCAGCACAGTGTTTGTGGTGATAACGTGTTCTTTGAGTTGTTTGACTAGCGCATCCAGATTCAGATTAGCAGTAGTTTTTTGATCGCTCTCAGTGGTGGGAATGATGAACGAGAATGTGCTGCCGTTGCCTAGTTCACTCTCAACCCAGATTCTACCGCCGTGATGATCGACGATTTGTTTACAAATGGGCAGTCCTAACCCTGAACCTTTGGGTTTATCAGTGAGGGTGTCCCCAACTTGGCGGAATTTCTCGAACACTTTCGGTTGGTCTTCAGGTGCAATACCAATGCCGGTGTCGATGACACTGATGCAAACACCGTTGTTTTCTCGTTTGATGCGGCAGATGACAGAACCGGATTCAGTGAATTTAACGGCATTGGAAATCAGATTGATTAAAACTTGCAATAGACGGTTGCGATCGCCTACTATCTGAGGCAGTCCAGGTTCAATCTCGCTCACCAATTCCAAGCTATTGGTTTGAAACAACCCGGCGGTGGAATTGGTAGCTAAATCGAGTAATTCGCTGGGATCAATGGGCTGCATCTGCCATTCCACCTTACCTGCTTCCATCTTGGCAATATCTAAGACATCGTTAATCAAATACGTCAGCCGTTCTGCTTCCGACACAATAATATTGAGATTGTCACCCACCCGCTTAATGGTTTTCTGAAGCTTACGATCTTCGGTAGAAAGTAGTGGGAAAACATCGGTTTCCAGCTTTTCTTTAATGATCGACGCAAAACCGAGGACAGAAGTTAGTGGCGTCCGCAACTCGTGGGAAACCGTAGAGATAAAATCGGTTTTCATCTGATCGATCTCTTTCTCAGCCGTAATATCCCGAATCAAGATCACTGAACCTAGCCACCTCGCGGCCTTATCCTTAGACGCTTCTTTGAAGATGTTGGTTGCTAAAGCTTGACCAACCCGGCTTTTTGCTAGATATATCTCAGAGGTGAATATCTCTCGGGATTGTTTGTGGGTCTGCTTTACCAAATCAGCAATTTCAGCTTGAGAAATTTCTTTGCTGTCTTTTCCTTTGAGGTCAATGTCGCCAAGGTGGAACATTTTGAGTAGCGCCGGGTTAAAGCGGGTGATTTGGCCGCTGGTATTAGTTACCAATAACCCATCCGCTAAATTGTCAATAATTGCAGTCAGGTCAGCGAATGTTGCTTGCAGTTCTGTGTCTGCCTGTTGTCGTCGTAAGCGGGATAGGGCTAATAGCCAAGAACCCACCCCAATCAACCCAGTCATAACCAGATAAAACAGCAGGAGTCGCTTAAAAGAACTTTGCGATCGCACATTTAAGATCGCAGGGGGAACATGAGTTAAAATTTTCCAACGGTAAGATTTGGCATCCACCTTCCCTTGACTGGAATCGAAGGCACGGGTCGCCCCCGTACTGGATTGAGCTTTTTGAACTTCCAATAGCGGATACAGGGTTTTGAAAGTGAATAATCCCTCAGCCGTTTGAAACTGTCCCGACTCCGTTGTGGCCATCTGCTGCCAGACTTTCGGGAAGGCTTTTGCAAAGGTCTGGTCTTTGCGGTTTTCGTACATAAAGCCCCACTCATTCTCTGGCTTTGGTCCCTTAAGCCAGTAACCATCAGCATTGAGTAGCAGGATTTCGCCTAAAGTTGTCGAGTTTTCTTTTTGCAGATTCTGGATAAATTTCTCACCTAGATAGTTCAGCACAACGATGCCGCGTTTTTGCCCTTGGGAATCAAATACAGGAGTGCCAAAACGGATCATTGGTTTGAGCGGTTGTTCAATCTTGCCCCGCTCAAAATTTAGATCCAGTGGCGATATAAACACCTCGCCTGATTGCAAGGACAAGGTGTCTTTAAACCAGTAACGCTTTGCTTGGACTTGCAGTTTTTCGTCAGGGACAACGCTGGGCTGACCTTTATTAAAGTTGACTCTGACAATTTCTTTGCCAGTTATGTCAAGAAAGCGAATCTGGTCATAGAGTTGTTTCTGCTGAGATATGGAAAAATACTCTTTAGCGATCGCCTGCCTCAACTCTAGTGTTTCAGTTGTACCCCCAGGTCTGTTGAGCATGGACTGTAGCTCGTTTTCGGTAGCCAAAAACATCAAGTCTGACTTAATTAAATTGAAGTCATTAGCAGCTATTTTGGCTTGAAGGTCAACGTTCCGGGTTTCGTTGATGGAAATTGCGCCCCGTTCAGCTTTACTCTCTACCTGGTGAATGATCAGCAGCACGCCCCCAACCAGGACGGACAGTGGTAAAAAAGTGATCAGGAATTGTTTGAGGATTCCTTGATGACCGATTTTTAAGAATTCAAAGTTTCTGAGCATAAGATAATTCTGTAGGAGTCAAGGTAATTGATAATTGATAATTCATAATTTCAATCAGTACTTGCTCTGTACCCTGTTAATTACGAATTAGAAATTATTTTGAATTTTCAATTCCTTCTCCCAAGGGGAGACGCTGCGCGAACGGCTTGGTGCAGTCACTCATGGGGAGCCACTGCGTTGGACGGGTTCCCCGGCTTAAAGCAAGTGGCATGGAAACCCCCTGTTCCCGCGCTGCTTCACCAAAATCCAAAATTTAAAAGCGTTCGACTGAGCGCTCATGCCGAAGTCTAAAATTCGGTCAGAGGAACCAAAGAAGTTGAAAACGCTAGTGGTCGATGTCGGTTGGGTTAGGACAAATGAACCAGGACAACAAGGTAGCGTAAAGCTTTAACGAAATTGGGTGGCGTTGGAATATCTGGTAAATTTGCTCTGGTGATGCCGCGTCCAGGTTTGGACTCTGCTGTGAAAGTCGTTGAATCAGTTGATTATGGCGGATTAATAGATCAGTTGGTTTGAGCTTTGGAGTTGTTGAGGGAATGAAGCCCTCTGCATCGGGACTGGGGGATGATTCGGTTGTGAAAGAGGCGTAAGCCATCTTCGCCTCAGAGATTCTGAAATTGTGATTTTCAACAGCGTCCACCACTGCACAACTCACTGGAATCTGAATCCAGAATTCTGTCCCTTCACCTAACGCAGAACGGCACTTGAGAAATCCCCGGTGTCTGTTCACAATAATTTGGTAACTGATTGCCATACCCAATCCGGTTCCCTTACCAACTTCTTTCGTGGTAAAGAACGGATCGTAAATGCGTCGGATCACATCCTCCTTCATCCCTGAGCCGTTATCGGCAATGCGAATCACCACAAACTGGTTGTCGAGGACTTCAGTACGAATGGTGATTTGGGGAGATATTTTTTCATGGTTACTGAGCGTAGCCGTTGGCGTGGTCACTGAGCCTTGCCGTTCGCGCAGCGTCTCGTAGAGAAGTGCAGCCTCTGGTAGAGAAGTGTCGCCCATTCCTTCCTCTAGAGCATCAATGGCATTTGCCAGGATGTTCATAAATACCTGATTCAACTGTCCGGGGTAGCATTCAATCAGGGGAAATTTGCCATAGTCTTTAATAATTTCAATTGCCGGGCGACAACCATCTGCTTTCAGGCGATGTTGAAGAATCATCAGCGTTCCGTCGATGCCATCGTGGATGTTAACGGCTTTCATTTCGGCTTCGTCATGGCGGGAGAAGTTTTTCAGAGATTGCACAATTTCCACAATGCGATCAGTGCCCACCTGCATCGAATTCAGCAGTTTGGGGAGATCCTCCAGGATAAATTCCAGATCGATTTTGTCTAGCTCTGATTCCAACTCCGAAGGAAGAACAGGTAGAAATTTCTGATACTCTTGCACCAGATGCAACAAGTCATTGGCGTACTCGGCAACATATTTTAAATTGCCGGAAATAAAGTTAAGCGGGTTGTTGATTTCGTGGGCAACTCCGGCAATGAGTTGCCCGAGACTGGACATTTTTTCGCTTTGGATCAACTGAGTTTGGGCTAATTGCAATTCATGGAGAGCTTGCTGAAGCTTCTGTGTCTGGGCTTTTGCCTGGACAGCTGTTTGAGTGCTATGTTCATAAATTACAGCTTTGTCAATAGCGATCGCAGTTTGAGAGGCAAAGATACTCACAAGTTTCAGGTGTTTAGCCTGGTATGAGTCAGTTTTGGGCGTTCCAATGGCGATCGCTCCCAGTACCCGCTCTTTGGCTCGCAACGGTACACAAATCATGGCGTTAACGTTTTCTTGCCCCTGTAATCGAGGATCGGCTTGCACATCATTGACGAGTTCTGCCCGGTTGGATTGGACAATGTTGCCAATAATTCCCTTATCTGGTTCCGGCTGACTGTGGTCAAAAAATACTCCAAATTCGGCAATGATTTCAAATGCAGTTGCATCTGGACTCAGAAGCAGAATCATCCCCGCAGACGATTCAATTAATTGACTCAATTCCTGAAGCACAAGTTGGGCAATCTGTCGCGTATCTAAACTTGTTGTCAGTTTAGTCGAGATATCCTCAAACAAATCAATTTCCTGATATCGCTCCAGCAATTCTATAGCGAGTTCTTTCTTCTCAGTTTCCTGTTTTGCTACAAACGAGAGCAAAGTCGCAACTAGAGTTGCCTGTTCTCCCCCAACAACCCAACCGATGATTTCTCTTAACACCTCGATTGGATATCGGTTTTCCCCAGTTTGCTCGCCAATGCTAATTAGTTTTGTGCCGTCTACCAGTTCAACATCAATCGCTATGTTGAGCTGATAAACTAAGTTATGAAGGATAGATGGCAACTCTTTTTTGTTGAGAATCTTTCTGAGGCTAACTGCGGGCATGAAACACCTCATCTAGAGCAGATTGCAAATTTACGACAATCAAGCCAACTGGGTTATTACAGCTATTTCCAGGTAAATACACTCGCGGGGTAGGGTACAGCAATGCTGTACCCCTACAAGATATATGGTTCAAATAAATCAAAACTGCTGTAATTTTATCTGCCACCTCTGCCGCTAAGTTTCCCAAGACGGACATTTTCTCACTTTCTACCAGTTGCGCGATCGCGTAGCGCGTTGCCCTGAGCCCTTCGACAAGCTCAGGGTAACACTTGTCGTTCGCGCAGTGTCTCGTAGAGAAGGGTCTCCAAGAGTTGCCTACACTGTATTGCAACCTCCTGCCTTCTTCACCGTAGCTATCCGTACCCCTTTGGATCAGCAAGCTACGCCCAGCATCTCCAGAAAAGAAAGGAATTGTCATAAAAATCTAGTAATATAATAATTTACTAATTAAGATTAGTTTTCCCAAAAACATTGACGATATAACAGCGAAGTTGATCGGTAGCAAATACCTTTAAAATCCGTACCAGAGGTGTACTTAGCTCTGTGTAAGTCACTGACAAATAAAGTAGGAAAATCAGCTGCGATACCTTCGGTAAGCTTCGCTAACGTAGCTGATTTTCCTACTTTTAAAAGTATTTAGGTAAGCGGTAGCTTCAGTTAGATCCGAGAGTAGCGAAAACGAAGTCTGAGTAACCGAAGCCAGCGTAACCAGATTTGTGCAGGTTGTTCAAAAAAGGTGAAAATGTCACCGAAACCCAAATTAGTTTTGTGATGGTGTAACCAGTGTCTCTCAGGAGTCGTAATAAATAAAATTTGGCATAAAATATTTACAGGCTTTGGAGTTTGCCAACCCAGTACACTTATGTGTCTCCACCATACATGAAACTGACCAAGCAGTAATCCAGAGATCACGCCAATGGGAGAGAAAGGCCACAAGACTACTGCTATGAGTACATAAGGCAAAGCTCCCAAGATACCATCTAAAAGAACCTGGGGATTAAAAGTCAAAATAGCGTAGTGGCGAAAGTCCTTCTTCCAGGAGTGGTGCGTTTTTAAATGAAGGCTACCAAAAACGTGCTCGGGTACATGGTAAATGAATGTAGATACAAAATCGCCAAAAAACAGTAATAACCAAGCAACAGCGATCGCCTCAAGCATTTCTACTCCTCAAGTAAGTTAAGAAAACTCCACAGAAAATAGCCAAATGTCATGCTGTCGGCGTAAACACCTGGTTTTCCGCTATCCAAGCAGCACCTGTGCGTCTCATCGGTCTACGCTCCAGTTAATTTTGCTCAGAGTATATGTAATTGGGTCACTTGCAGTTTCATAAATCTCCAATCCTTAATGCAGTCAACACCAACTCGTAATAACCTCCAATTTGACTTCTGACTCTGAGCTAATGGTAGCAATACATCTAAAACCCGATAATAATACAGTATTTTGCTATAGTTACTACACAATCTTCTTACTAAGACATACAGCGTAAGCAAAGGTTGAGTTAAAGTTAGTACAAATTTAGGTTAAGAGTTTCTTAAACATTGTTAATTGTGAATTGATTGCAATTAAGCTTCAATTATGAATCTAATCAGAACGATATAAATAGACATTGCACCAATATAATCTTGGTTGTCGAGGTAAAGAAAGCGAGTTTATAATCAATTTGAGATATGGCAAAATTTGGATTATCTAGAATTAACTAAATGCCATAATAGTCGGCTATCAATTAACAATTCATGGGTAGGGATCGACGCAATCAGAGGAAGCCACAGTGACGCTGAGAATCAATAGACTTCTTGTATAAATCAAAAAAAGAACCCCACCCTGCCTTTGACTTACGTCAAAGTCTTCCCTAAAAGCAGGCGGGGAGGGGGAAAATTCAAAGGCTCTTTCCTTTTAGGAGAGAGATTTTCCATATCAGATGAAAAGTCAGTTAGGTTCACCCCTCTTTTGATTTATGAAAACTGAACACAATTAATCAAGCTATAGAGTATAAAAATATGATTAACTTTCATCACTACAAGGCTTTAACTTTCGATTGTTACGGAACCCTAATTGATTGGGAGAACGGCATCTTCGGGGTACTAAAGCCACTTCTGCTGGCACATAACACTAATTTGGATGACGAGCAAATTCTGAAACTTTTTACTGAATTTGAAGCTGAACTGGAAAAAGGAGAATATATCAAATATCGAGAAGTTTTGAACAGAGTAGTCCAGAAATTTGGTGAACGATTCGGCTTTGACCCAACTGCTGAGGAACTAAATTCACTTGCTGATTCGATTCAACATTGGCTGCCTTTTCCCGATACAGTTGAAGCACTTAGAGCTTTAAAGCAAAAGTTTAAACTGGTAATTATCTCAAACGTAGATGACGATCTCTTTGCTTTCTCGGCAAAGCACTTGGAGGTAGAATTTGACCAGATAATCACAGCAGAACAGGCAAAAAGCTACAAACCCTCCTTAAACAACTTCAGAGTGGCTATTGAGAGAATTGATTTGCCGCTAGAGCAGATATTACACGTTGCTGCTAGTCTATATCACGATATCGTTACAGCCAAATCTCTGGGACTATTAACAGTCTGGGTAAACCGTCGCGGAGATCAAAAAGGACTTAATACCACAGGTTCAGCAGTAAGTCAACCTGACTTAGAAGTGCCTGATTTAAAGACTCTCGCAACTTTGAGTTTAAATTAGTTTGCTGATCTTAATTTAATTAGGACTTACGCAAAACTACACGCCCTCCGGGGCAATTCATGTAGCTTTAGCTGACCGCAGGGTATTGCCCTAAGAAGAAAATCATTCTTTTCGGCTATTGTTTGCGTAAGTCTTGTTAATCACGGGAGAAACAAAAAGTATTCATAACCTCGTTTTGCGTTGCTTTCCCGCCCTGCAATAAATTGCGGGCTAATAGCTAAAGTGCGTTGAAACGCACTGAAATTAAAGAAATTAAGGATGCCAAAGTGAAAATCTGTTGTTAAAAAACGAAACAGGGATTGCAAGATAGATTGATTCTGCTTTACTCTGGAAAAACTACTACCCGAGTTTGAGTTCTTAAACTTTGGGAACCACAGCACATAAGTGGCTCTCCTTTCCTCAGCACCCAGCCGATAAACTTGTTCAATAAAACACTTTGATAGCCTAAAACGATGAAAGCATCTGCTAATTTCGACTTTGAAGACGATAAATTTAATGCGCCGCCTTCTCAAGTCATCCCCTGGTGTCAGATGATTAATCCTCGGTATGGCACAGATGGTATACAATCTCACGGTTTGGCAATTAAGGTAGATAATGCCAATGCTGTCGGCTTTGTGCCAGATGAGAATTGGCAGCAAGTGGAGCATGAATTTAGCTCTGGAGTCGAAACCGTCTTTATTACCACTACTCCACGCTTGGTTATGGTGCGTCGGGGGCCATTGTCTGTCAAAGACCGGGAAAGTGGTCTAAAACTGGGTACGCTCAAAGAGAATTATGATGCTTTTTTAGCAGACAAACTTAAATTTAAAACCTTTACTCGCTATCTAATTTTTATAGTGGGAGAGAATAAAAAGTTTTTACATGAATCACCACTACAACTAACTCTTAATGGTGCCGCCGGAGCGAGTTTCAGCAAAACTTACTGCGAATATCAACAAGGCAAAGTAGTTAGTGGATTCGTCGCTGAACTAGAAAAAGCTTATGCTGTTTACCGCAAGCAACCTTTGACACCAAAAGGGCCTTTGTTCCACGCTCACGGGATTTTTTGCCCGATAATTGAGTCTGAAGAAAGAGGTATTGAACCAAATACAGTTCTGGTAGCTTCAACTGTAGACTACAAACATCCGACGGTAGGCACTTTAACAGAATATTTAATTGCTTCGGATTCTCTTGAGTCTGCAATGATTTGCAAGACTTTTGAAGAATACAAAGATTTTGGCAAGGAACCTGTAAAATCAGAAACGCCTAAATTGGCAATGGCGGGAGTTTCCAACTCTTACGTTTATGCTGATGAAGATGATTTTGCTTATCCGCCGTATTAGGTGGGAGTGGGGAGACAAGGGAGACAAGGGAGACAAGGGAGACAAGGGAGACAAGGGGAATAACCCATGCCTCATGCCCAATACTTCTCTACGAGAGGCTGCGCCAACGGCTTCTCTACCAGACGCTGTTCGCGTTCGCTCAGTACAAGTGCCCAATGCCCCAATACCTATTCTTTGAGCAGCAAATAATATAATGAACCATTGCCGCCTGTGATGCCAGCGCGATCGCCTGCTAGTTTCCCAGACCCCATGAAATAATCCACCCGACCCGGGCCTTTGATGGCGCTTCCTGTATCCTGGTCAAGCACAAAGCGGCTAACAGTACGATTCTCTAGTTTGCCACGACTGGTTAAATAGGGAAATGAGTTGTAAATCAGCGCTAGCGCTCCGGGTGGCATGAGAGATTTATCTGTGGCAATGGAACGTTCTGCTGTCACTGGCACATGAATACTACCAGCAGCTCCGGTACCACCAGTTTCCTCGAAGAAAACAAATCGTTCCCAGCGTGGTAAATAATTGTTTAACTCCTGCGGGTATCGCCGGAAGTAAGCAATCATTCGTGGTAGCGTCAATCCATTCAGTGGAAGTTTGCCATCTTTCGCTAGTTCTTTGCCGATACTAGTCCAAGGGTAATCAGTTCCACCTGCATAGCCGATTGACGTTGTTTTGCCATTAGTTAACTTAATTTGGGCAGAACCTTGGATATGTACCATGTATGCGTCAAGGCGATCGCGGAACCAAAGCAGTTCTAAACCGCGCAACTTGCTCTTATTCCCTTGTAAACCATCCTTCCCTTCCAAATCAATTCGTTTTGGGTGGGGTTTAGGCCATTGGCTAAAATCAGGTGGTAGCCGATAAAGGGGATACTTATATATTGAGGTCCTGACACGGCTAGCAGTATAAACAGGTTCGTAGTAAGCAGTGAACTTAACAGTACCCTTGCCATCGTTGCCCACGGATTGGTAAAAGACAAACTCACGGCGGACATCGGCTTGTAGTTGGGCTGCTGACTTAGAACTAACAACCAGTTGGCGGAAACGTAGCAAACTTCGGCGGACGCGATCAAGGGTGATTTCCTTAACTGGATAATTTTGATATGCTGCGATCGCCTCACTCTTTGTTAGGTAAAGCAGACTGTTGTCAATGGAAGCCAACAACGCATTGCGATCACCTGTTTTACCTATTTGACCCCAAATTTGGTCATCCCAACCCAAACAAGTCGGCCGGAGCGTACAATCGGTTCTGATAGTGATTGGTTTTAGCGGTGGCGTTAACTCAGGAGTGCTTGGTACTGGCAGAGGTGGGAAACCAGGAGTTATGGGTACTGGTAACGGCAGAAAGTTAGGAACCTGAGCAACAGCCGCCCAGAGAGGGTTGATAAAGGCAATTCCCAGACTCAAGGAAAGCAAAGTAAGGGTTTTTCTGATCATTTAATTGAATCTTTCAACACTGGAACTAAAAATGGGTTCTACCCGGATTGCCACGATCCGAGAGGGTCTTACTACCATATACTCACCTTGAATATTTTTGATCGGGACGCTAATAAAGTCATTAGAAGCAGACTTTGGCACAAGTTCGCCGCTATACCACTTCTGAAACTCTTGAATAGTCGGAAAACGTACTTCTTCCCGGTGGCCGCTTTCCAGTAGGAGGAATACGGCATATTCATTTGCAGTTCTAGTCATCAGGTTGAACCATTAAAAAAACATTCAACCCATTGTTAACCACGTAACCCCGGAATGAAAAGGGTAAGCATACGGGAGGTAGGGAGGAAAGGGGCAAGAGGGAATAAATGACAATGACTAATACCCAATACCCAATGCCCAATGACTCTTGACTCTAGACGGCTAATTTTTTACCCTGTTCCTTAAAAAGTGTAAGTTTATATTAGCTCTTGCATAACTCTCCAATTAAGCTCTGATAAATCATTGGCATTGTTGAACAACAGTTATTCAGGAGGCGAAAATTATGAAACTTTTCTATCGTGGTCTCAACTACGAATACGACCGAAGCAAGCTTGCCAGCAAAAAAACAGAACAGCCGTTTGAGCCAATTCCTCAACTTGGGCTAGCTTATAATCTGATATCCCGTGCCGTTAACTATCCTGTTGAACCGAATTCTAAATCGCCGGAAGTTCCTCTACCACCAGTAGCCTATAAATTGAGCTTTAGGGGAATCACCTATTTTCTAAATAAAACTGCACAAGGGGAGTTACCGTAGTCTCTCAACCAGCAAGTACTTCAAAAATTGGGGCACTGCCGATTTCTGAGGAATTATTAAAGCTTGAACAAACAATAATATGGCAGCAAGCCGATCTGGAGTCTAGGGAGTCACAAACTTGTAGTACAATCCTCAAAAAACCTTGAAATTTCAGCACTACCTACCTACTTTCTTTCTCAACAAACCTTGCCAAAGCTGGTAGTTGTGCCAAGATGAATTTGAGGACTTAAGGCTTGTGACACAATGTTAGGACAGTTATTAGACGGACGTTATCAAGTTGTCCAGGTCTTAGGTAAAGGTGGATTCGGTCAAACCTACATAGCCCAAGATACCCATCGCCCAGGTTTCCCGAAATGCGTTGTCAAACACCTTAAGCCCGTTACTCGTAGCCCTGAATTTCTCGAAATTGCTAGACGACTATTTAACAGTGAGGCAGAAACACTAGAACAACTGGGCAACCATGACCAGATTCCTCGGCTTTTAGCCTATTTTGAAAGCAACCAAGAGTTCTTATTGGTGCAAGAATTCATTGAAGGGCATACTCTGAAAGCGGAACTGTTCCCCAATCAACCTTGGACAGAAGAGAAAGTAATTCAACTGCTCCAACAGGTGTTGGGTATTCTACAATTTATTCACAGCCACAATGTTATCCATCGAGATATCAAGCCGGACAATATAATCAGGCGACAACAAGACGGCAAGTTAGTGCTGATTGACTTTGGCGCAGTTAAACAAGTCCAAACGCAACTGCTTACAGTTGCAGGGCACACGGGGGCTACTATTATCATTGGCACCCCAGGATATATGTCTACAGAACAGGGGCAAGGTAAGCCCCGCCCCAACAGCGATATTTATTCCTTGGGGATTATTGGTATTCAATCGCTGACAGGGTTACATCCGATAAACTTTCAGGAAGACCCAGATACAGGAGAAATTTCTTGGCAGCACCAAGCTAACGTCAGTTCTGGGTTGGCATCTGTGCTATCTAAGATGGTGCTACATCACTTCAAACAGCGCTATCAGTCTGCGGCTGAAGTTCTACAGGCGCTTAAGCATCTGGATACTAAAGTAGAAGCACAATTAACTCAACCACCATCTTTTATACAACCGCCTCAAGCTTCACTTTCTCAACAAAACTCAATTGGATATTCGTCTGCTTGTATCCTGTCTCCAGAAAATTACAGTCGGCTGGAAACAATTCTCTTAGAATTTGTCGGCCCCGTTGCCTCAAGATTACTACGACAAGTTGCAGCATCAGCGCCCAACCGCGAAGAATTAATTAGTCAATTGGCCGTTCATCTTCGAGGAAATCAACAAATTGATTTTAAGAAGAAAACAATGTTTGTACTAGAGAAATCTACTCTATTCCAGGAAGTTACTGTTAAATCTGAAACTAAGTCAAATAATTTACCAAGCCCAGAACTTCAAGTAATCAGCGATAGCTTTGTGCATCAGTGCGAGCGGGAATTGGCTGATTTAATTGGGCCAATAGCTAAGTTCTTAGTCCAAAAAGCTGTGAGGTCTTCTGGACAAATTTCTCGTGCAGAATTTGTGAAAGTTTTAGCATCACAAATTCCCGATCCTCAAAAAGCTTTGCAATTTCAGCAGCGCCTACTCTCTTAATTTTTTCACTCATACAAATTTTGCAAAAAATGCAACACATGCGTAAGTTGTGTTTAGCTTGACTCTTTCATAATCCAAAATCTAAAATCTAAAATCCAAAATGGTGTTAGTCCTGGCTATTCAGCATCTCCAAAGCTATTTTTAAGCTAGATTTCATCCGATTAAATGCTTCTGCTAACCCGCCAATTTCATCATTAGAGCTTTCTTCAAAATCTGCGCTCATATCACCAACACTAACTTTTTGGGCGATTTTTTCTATTTTTCTGATGCGCTGAATCACATATTTTTTGATTAAGAAGTTAATTAAGAATACTATGCTCGCAAAGATAGTAACTAAAACTCCCATTATCAATGTCCAAGTCCGTTTGGCATTGGCAAAAATCTCTTGGGAAGGAACAGAGATTATTTGGGCAGAAACAATCTGATTGAGTTGCCAGCCAAAACCATTTTCCGATCCATAAGTTACCAACTGACTCTTAGGAGCCTGATCTGGTGTAGAATGACATCGCAAGCATTCCGCTTGTGTAATCTTTAGTGGTTGTGCAATATAAAATACTTCGCCTTGTGACAAGTTACGAAACCCTGTAATTTCTAGAGTCTTGGAGTCGTTGCGAAAACGCTCTACAAGTTGAGTTTCAAAATTATCAGCTTTATCAGCTAAATTAGTTGGATTAAGTGTTGCATCCTTATGAAAAAAGTTTTTATATTCAGGCTTTTTCCGAAAATTTTCAAAAACCTCTTTAGAGGAAAAATTTGGTACTACTTCGGGTATGAACGTTGGATTAGTATCTACTCTAGGTTCTAATAGGGGATTTATACGATCTTGTGTATAATCTCTAACTGCGTTCACCATTTGGATGAGAATCTGCGCTTGAGAAGCTACTTCATTTTGCGCTCTCCCCTGAAGTACACTGGATAAGGCAACGCCACTCCCCACAATACTGACTATGAAAACTAATATTAAAAGGAAGTTAAATTTAGCACCTATTTTTAAGTTTTTTAACGTAATGTTGCTTAACATAACCTAACCAACGAAGGTGGTATCTGAGTTTCTCTAATATTTATTTATACCTGTTAGAAAGCATCTCAACAATATTTAAATAAATATTAATGTTTTGCTGCAACATAACCTATTTAGGCAGCAGTCAAACTTATCTAAATTAGCCCTGAAAGCCAAGTTATTTTCTTAACCATAATTAGTAATGTTTTTGCGATTTTCCCGTCGTTTCTTTCTGTTTAATCTGTTAGGTTTGACATTTGCTGCCTGCCAATCACCAAAGGAGTTTGAGGGCACGTTAACTGTTGGTGTAATTAACTATGGTGGAGGTGAACAGATAATTAACCAATATGCTAAATTCAATAGTTACTTGGGTGAAAAGACAAATGCATATATTCAGCTAGAGCCTGTTTTTAATGAAAATAGAGCGGTTGAGCGTCTTCAGGCTCGTGCTTGGTCATTGGTATTTGCTCCACCGGGTTTAGCGGCTATTGCGATCGCACGCTACCAATATGTTCCTCTGTTTCCTTTAATAGGTATTAATAATTTACGTTCAATTTTCGTTGTTCGCAAAGACAATCCCATAACTAACTTGAAACAACTAGAAGGTCAAATAGTCGCTTTAGGGCAGTTAGGTTCAGCAACAGGATATTATTTTCCACTTTACAATCTTTATGGTACAACACTGGCAGAAATAGTCTTTGCACCCACACCCAAAGCCGCGCTGCAATTGGTAGCTGAAGGAAAAGCGATCGCTTGTGCTGTCTCGGAGGCTGAATTAAGTCTCTACGGTTCACAGTTAGACCCAACCGAATTCCGCATACTATTTAAAGACCCTCACTATGTACCATTAGGTGTAGTCTTAATTGGGCCTAATGTAGAACGTAATCGTCAAGAGTTTATCCACAAAGTGATGAGTGATTCGCCTTCAGGTTTAGCTCAAGAAGTGGGGTATGTACCCAATGGACAAGTACCAGATTATAAATACATGATTTCTCTGGTTGATCGAGTAAGCTCGATTAGTTCCAAGCTGGAAAAAAAGCCTGTTCGTTTATTTTAAGTTTGAGCATTTGTCATTCCCCACTCCCGATCATCTTGCTCAAAAAAACAATTTGAATCGTGCTAACTGATTTTCAATGGTTCCTGTGAGAATTTGATTCAGTTCTGTGGTGTCTTGGAATTGCAAAATTTGCTGTGTCGGTAAGTCGAAGGGAAATTGCCCTTCAAAGTCGGGGCGTTGCATATGCGCTAATAGAATCTGTTCAGATCGTTTACTTTGGATGGCATAGCCAATCTCAATACAGACATTCGGACTCGGAATTAGTTGAGGGGTTTCTTTAGCATCAATGCTAGCAATGGGCGTGGTGTCAGCGATAAACAACAAACTCTTACGGATTTTTCGCATGATCGTGCGGTTAATTCGGACAGTAGCACCAGTGGGACGAGAGGATTCTACTAATGTTAGGGGAAGGCGCGATCGCAAGTTTAAACTATCTAAACTTTTTCGCAGTTCTTCTCTGAGAATATTCGTCGCTGCGGCATACTCAGTTTGATAGGATAAAAAAATCGTTGGTTCTAACTGAGCCAACACCGCCTGTTTGGTGAAATAAATTTCATGACTAATTAAGTCAATGTTAGCGACGCAATAGCCACCACTACCTTCAATATAAAATTCAATATTTTCCCCTTCCAGATAGCGCCCAAACCAAGTTGATTTGTTAACTTCGTCACTTTCTTCTAAAAAGTCTGCTCGCAAGCCTGATTTGAGCAGGCTTTTTTTGCTTAAGCGAATGTCTGGCGGACGTTTTTCCAGTTCTGGAATCGGCTCGTAATCTTGTAGATACCACGCTCTCAGCGCAATAATTGACATAAGGCGCTATTTAAACTCTTTCTCCCTATTCTACTTCGTATAATCTTACACCTAGAGGAGTCTCTATTTCAGACTTTTCTTTAAACAGCCAAACTTTTCAAATCATCAAAGCCGGAAACGGCCTATTTTGTTAAAAGCATACCATGATTAATTTGTACACTAGCGGGTGAGCCAAATCAACCTCACACTCAAAGCCGCAGGATGGAGCATCATCTACTTAACTATTTTGGCTGGAGGTTTTGGTGGGAATCTCAATCCAAAACTCTGTACCTTGGCCAGGTTCGGAAATGCACTCCATTGTTCCACCATGTTTTTCGACAATAATCTGATAGCTAATTGACAGTCCCAGTCCTGTACCCTTACCCACAGGTTTAGTAGTGTAAAACGGGTCAAAAATTCGCTTTTTCACCTCTTCAGTCATTCCAGATCCATTGTCACTAATACGAATCAACAGACGAGAGTTGTCTGCTGAGATTCTAGTAGAGATGTGGATAGTGGGCACTTGGCATGGGTTATCCCCCTTGTCCCCCATGTCCCCCTTCTCTTCGGTTCCCATTCGCAGGGCATCTATGGCATTGCTGAGAATATTCATGAATACCTGATTCATTTGGCCAGCATAGCATTGCACCCCTGGTATGTTGCCATATTCTTTGATTACCTTAATGTCGGGAAATTCCGCATTTGCTTTCAGCTGATGTTGCAAAATTAATAAGGTGTTGTCAATGCCTTCATGTATGTCAACGCGCTTGTTTTCAGCCTCATCTAAGCGAGAAAAATTGCGTAATGACAGCACTATTGAGCGAATGCGATCGGTTCCTACTTGCATTGAGGTGATGATTTTCGGCAGGTCTTCTACCAAAAATTCAAAGTCCATTACTTTGATCGCAGTTCTAATTTCACTATGGGGATGGGGATAGTGTAGCTGGTAGAGACTTAAAATTTCTAGCAGTAGTTCGATGTAGTCACTGGCGTGGCACAGGTTCCCGTAGATAAAGTTAATGGGGTTGTTGATTTCGTGGGCGACACCCGCCACCAACTGTCCTAAGCTGGACATTTTTTCGGTCTGAATCAATTTTGACTGTGTTTCTTGGAGTTGATGTAGGGTATGCTCTAACTGGGCAGCTTGATTTCTGGCTTCAGTTTCGGCATTAGAGGTTTGTTCGTAGAGTTGTGCTTGTTGAAGGGCGATCGCTGCCTGATCTGCTAACTGTTCCAATAAATCAATTTCTGCATCCTGCCAATTTCTGGGAGCATCACACTGATGGGCAATTATTAAGCCCCATAGTTCCAGACCGATATTAATCGGAACTATTAAGTTTGCTTGCACTTGCAGACTTTGCAAAAACTCTCGATGACAATCATTTAAAGAAGCGGTTGAAACGTTGTTAATTGTCCGTACCGTGCCCTGAAAGGATAGACGCGTATACTCATCAGGCAAACATTCTGCTGGTGCATTCAATCCCAAAACAGACTGCCAATTGCCATTAATCTCTTCCACAATCACTGATTTACTCTTCAGTTCAAAAATCAGGACTCGGTCTGAATTTAGCAGGGGACGGACTTCCCGAACGATGGATTGCAGGGTTGTCTGCAAGTCTAATGTGCGGCGAATCTGCTCTGTAACTTGCTTGAGTACTTTGGTAGTCAGTAATGATTTTTCGAGTTCAGCAGTTTGCTCTTGCACCCGCAATTCTAAGTTGACATTCTGGGATTCTACCTGTTTATACATTTTGTACTGCTCAATTGCCATTGAGAAATGCTCGGATAAAGCTTGTGCTAATAAGATTTCTTCCGGTTTCCACTCAGCTGATAGCCCCTTTTTTTTCTCCCGCCAAAGCTCAAAGGAAAGCTGGGGTAACAGTTGTCGCTGATTTTCTTCACATCGTCCCGCCCACAAGATTTCTGTTTCAAATTCCGGGCGAAAAATGCTTAATACACCAATAAACTTTTCGCGGTAATGTAGGGGAATCAACATGAGTCCGCGAATTTGAGTAGAACGGAACGCTAAAGCCAAAACTCGCAAACGTGCTTCTTTGTAGAGGTCATCGGTTGCCCAAATATTACTTTGTTTACACTCAGCCATCCAGTTTTGCCATACCAGATGCTGTTCCAGAATACTGTTATTTCCCTCATAGGGGAGTATCGGCTGGTCGCCCCAAGTGTATAGTTCCCGATTTTGTTCAATGTAAAGCCTGCCACCTACTGCACCCAAGGCAGTAATAACTTCTTCTAACGCTTTCTGCAATTGGATGGTCGGTAGTTTATGCAATAGTGTGCTAACTCGGTTAATAGTAGCTTCTCGCTGTTGCTTGGCGATCGCTTGGGTGAGTAGATTACTTTGAGCGATCGCGATTGCTACTTGGTCAGTAACTTCCTGCAATACTTTAAGTTCCCCCTTCAAAATCTCTCGCGGTTGACTGTGGTGAGATACCAACAATCCCCACAATTTAGGCTTTGCCGATGGTTCTTGGAGGTCGGAATGTAAAATTGGCACTACCAACGAAGACTGCACGCCCATTGCCTTGAGATATTGAATATGGCACTGGTCTACCTGCCGATAGTGGATATTAGTTTGTAGACGTTTGCCAGTTTCTTTTGACTGTAGAGGTGATAGCCCGATCTTCCCGTTTGGCACATCCACAATCGAACGTTGCCCCACTAACAAAAACATCTCTCTGGCGGCTTCTGGAATATCATCAGTTGGAAAGCGCTGTCCCAATAAGGATGGCAGACGTTGCTGATCAATAGATTCAGCAATGACTTCACCACTACCATCAGCACCAAAGCGATACACTTTCACCCGATCTGCATCCAAAAATAAACGCACTTGGCTAACGGTAGTCGTTAATATCTCTTGGAGATCGAGCGATCGCCTGATCTGTGTTGTCATCTTGTGCAGTAAACTTTCTTGGTCTAAGCTTTGCTGCAACTTGTTTGGTTTATCGGTAATTGTCATTGTTTGTATGCAGGAGGACGAAGTATAATTTTATTTGTAATTGTCAGTGCCTTGGTTTTCATCCCATTTCCCAAAATTCCTCCTACAAATGCGTTACTAGGGGCCAACATCTGTTGCAAATATTTTTGGAAAGGGATTAGAGGATATTTGATAATTATCAGAGATTTTCCTTGGTCGCCGTAGCTCCAGAAAGTTGATTTAGCAGAAGTTAAAACCCTTTAGTAAGTAGATGACCAAATACTTTCCAAAGATCCTCTCAAGTCTAAAATTCATAAAATCTTAATCAGAGACACCCATTAATTTTATATTCTCAATCATCAAACTATTTCAGTGATATCACTCAATTGACTACTTTATGATTACTTTAAAATAAGAATATGTTGTGAGCATTTTTGCTTCTTGATTCAATTAATTATAGCTTTTCCTAATACGAATCAGGTAGAGCCTAACCTCACCGCGATAAAGCTGTGCTTTATCGCGGTTTTCGATTGCGTGAGGTACAGTTTTGACCTCTCTCCTTTTAGAAGAGAGGCTTTGAATTTTCCGCGTCTAATTGCTGATTTTCTGTTGAATCTAACTATTTTGCTCAAACTATTCCTAAATTACTGTTAAAGATAATAAATTACGGATTTCTTCACGCACACTCATGAGAGTTTTACCGAGATGGTTTTGACCGGTTTTATTAGCACCACAGCCCCAAAAAGAATCGGTTGGGGAGTTTTCAATCAAAATCTCATCGCCTGTCCTCAAGAGAACTTCTCTAATATCAGCATGAGTGAGAAACTTTTTGAGTACAGCTTCTCGCATAATTTGAGTTTTGACTAAATTCCAGTCTCGACGAAGTTGGCGATCGCTACATCTTCCCAAAGCGGCAGCTTCTTCTGGGGTAACGGCAGCATGGATGAGGGGTATAATTGCCGCATCTGTGCTACCTACAAACTTTTGCGCTTGATAATAATGTTCAACCGTTGGCCAGTAAGTATTCTGGATGTGGATGCAGTGGGGAGAAAAGTTAGAAAAACAGCCATAAGGCTGCCAAACTTTATAAAAGTAAATGGTCATTTGAAAATTGCTCTTTTATATATCAACTTCAGGGTACCCGAAAGTTTTATATTTCCAAACCCTTCATTTGTATCAGGACTTACGCAAACAATAGCCCAAAATAACGATTTTTAGGTAGGGGCAATACATGAATTGCCCCTACCGTGTGTAGTTTTACGTAAGTCCTAATTCAGTTAAAAATCGAAGGTTGTGCGAATCACACCCACATACTGCGGATCATTTCTGCTATCGTTTTCCGGGTTGAGAATCACCCAAAAACCAGGAGTTACTGAAATATTATCGTTCAATCGGTAACGATAGAATGCTTCGAGATGGTAAGCGTTGTCTCGGTCTTGACGGACATCACTGTTAGAGACACGCGGCGGTATACCAAAGAGAATTCCCGGCAAGTTACCCCTACCCCCGACATCAGGAAACGACATACCAATTGCCCCAAACCAGACATTGGCATTGTCACCACTGTTCACAAATAGAGAATCTGTTCCACCCCTACCATTGGAAATATCACTCAAACCAGAGTTTTTGGCATTTGCCCAGATATATCCACCCCAAGCGTGGATTTGGAAATTTGGGGAGAAGCGATAGAATCCCTGTGCGCCGACAATATCGTTGGAAGTCGCAATGTTGTTGCCAAAGGGAGCGTTTGACAGGGCGCTACCCGTCCCAGCTGCGAGTTCGATTACTCCAGCAGGGCTATAGCCATGAGAGTAGGCAACACCAATAGCTCCTTGCTTACCATAATAGGCTAAGTGCGCCAGGGCGTTGTAGCCGCCATCAAATAAGGCGTTGCTAGCCGATGGGACATTGGGACTGGTTGCTAAATAGCCCAAGGTGAGAATCAAGTCTTTGGTAATGTTCCAGTTAGCGGCTGCACCGCCGCCACCTCGCCGGAATAAGGGACTGTATGACCCAAAAAGTGAGAGAACCCCATTGCCGTCGTCAGCGATTGTGGCGGGAGTGACGGTGGTTGAAATATCGGTGTAACCAATGCCTGTGGGACCAACAACGAAGTTAAGAGAATCACTGACTGGGAAGTAGTAACGAATGTGGGGAACAAAAAGTGTATCATTGCTGTCATAATCGAAGTTCAGGCGTGTCATCCCTGTACCCGTTGCTGCGGCAATTTGGCTTGCACCATTGGAATTGGCAAAGTTGCCAAATTCTAGGCGAACTCGCAACAAATCTTTGCCTGTGAAACTGCTCTCAAAGTTGAGACGACCGCGATTTGCAAAGTAGAGACGGGATTCATCGCGTTCGCCACCCACCCGATTACCAAAGCTATCACTAATGGCGGTAATAATTTGAGCATTCAACCTGGTAGTAGTAGAAAATTGCTGTTTTTCCAGGGTTGCTGTCCGTGCTTCCAGCGTATTCACCCGCCCACGCAGAGTTGTTAATTCTGCCGCAAACTCTGTCTGCAATTTTTGCAGCACTGCCAAATCTTCTTTTTTGACTAAATCGCTAGTACCCGCAGCAATTAATTGATTCACCCGGTCTAAGCAGGCATTTAAACCAGCTGCAAACTCGTAACGACTTAAAGCACGGTTGCCGCCATAGGTTACGTCAGGATAACCTGCAATACAGCCATAACGTTCGACTAGCGATCGCAGTGCTTGAAATGCCCAATCGCTCGGTTTAATATCAGAAAGCTGGGAAACAGAATTGACTTGTCCCTCCAAATTCCTATCTCCATCTGCTGGAGTATAATTATCTTCTGGAGGTGCTGCCCAAACTACTGGAATTGCCAAAAAGAGGAGAAAAAAACTATGAAAAAGAATTTTTAACATTGGCTTATTACTTAAAAATGGTTAAATTCTGACTTTGTAACTAAAGAGATTACACTTGAACCAAAGCTTCCAGGTTATGAGCTAATCAGCATTCAAGTTACATATTTTGAGTTGAGGTTTTTGGTCACTTACAGCAGTTATCGGCCCTTGTGAGGTACAAGAACCCCACCCCCAACCCCCTCCCCGCAAGCGAGGAGGGGGCTATGATGTACCTTATGTGATTAGGAAACGCTATAAATAAAACTTACGCATTGACAAGAAAAACCAAATATGAATCAAGGTTAAAAACCATATCTTTCGTAAGGGCACAGCATGATCTATTTACGATCGCAGGATAATTAAGAAAAGCCTAAAACAACCTCAAAATCGGTAATGTAGATCACGATGCATTTGTACAGTGCGATTGATTTTTAATTTTTAATTCTGCCTTGGGGTACTAGATGAATGCCAATTACATATCTTCTAACTCAATTCCTTTGGTTTCTTTAATAAAAAAGAGAATGAAAAAGAATGAGGTAGCTGCCGCAATTGTATAAAGTCCATAGGCAGAACCTAGACCAAAATATTGCAGTATGGGAGGAAATGTTGTGGAAATGAGGAAATTCGCAACCCATTGCATCGCCGCAGCAACTGAAAGTGCAGCAGTTCTAATTTTGTTATTAAACATTTCTCCCAACAGCACCCAAACTATTGGCCCCCAGGAGAAACCGAAGCAAAACACATAGAGGTTGGCTGCGATGAGAGCCACCGTACCTGCGCTTCCGGTGAGATTGGGATTCCCAGCAGCATCTAGGGGAGCAGTGCCAAAAATAGAAGCCATCGTTCCTAAAGTCAAGGTCATGCCAATCGACCCTAGTATGAGCAAGGGCTTACGACCAAATCTATCTACGAAGGCGATCGCAATCAGTGTTGTAATAATATTTACGGCTCCTGTAATCACCGTGATTGTTAGGGAATCTTTTTCGGAAAACCCGACTGCCCGCCACAAAACGCTGCTGTAGTAGAAGATTACATTAATACCAACGAATTGCTGTAATACAGATAAGCCTATTCCTATCCAAACAATTGGCAGGAGTCCACCACTTCTGCCCAACAGGTCAGAAAACTTAGGCTGACGTTCTCGAAGCACTGTCTGCCGAATTTCTTCAATTTTTGGCAGCACGTCACCCCCCAAAATCTTGGTGAGAACGTTAGCAGCTTCTGGCTCTCGTCCTTTGGCAACTAAGTAACGGGGAGATTCAGGAATTGTTAAAGCCATCATCCCGTAGAATACTGCTGGCGGGACTGCTGTCCAAAACATCCAGCGCCAAGCTGCAACCCCAAACAAAAACGGCGAGTCTGCTGAACCTGCTGACACAGCAATAAAGTAGTCACTCAATAAGGCGACAAAAATTCCGACTACGATCGCTAATTGTTGCAGAGATCCTAACCTTCCCCGCAAATGGGCGGGAGAACATTCGGCAATGTAAGCTGGGGCGATGACGCTAGCAACGCCGATTCCAATCCCACCCAATACTCGCCAAAAGATAAAATCCCAGATAGTGAAGGCCATCCCAGAGCCAATGGCACTGATAGTAAATAACGCCGAAGCGACCACCATTGCGTTGATTCGACCATAACGGTCTGCAATCTGTCCAGCAAAGAAGGCTCCTACCGCAGACCCCAGCAAGGCTAGGGACACTGCTAGCCCTGTTACCCAACTACTGGTGTTAAAAGTTTTTGCTAGAGATAAAACCGCGCCGTTGATTACAGCAGTGTCAAAACCGAACAGAAAGCCGCCGAGGGCAGCAGCACCAGCAATCAAAATGACATAAAAGGTGTTGGATTTACGACGAATACTAGTGGAAGACATAGTTTATATATTGGGGATTGGGGATTGGGGATTGGGGATTGGGCATTGGGCATTGGGGAGTGGGGGCAATACGGTTCGGATAAGGTTTTTAATGACACGTCCTAGATCGCAAAGACGCGATAAATCGCCGTCTTTACAATAATCAGTCCTTTGTAGAGACGGCGATTTATCGCGTCTCTTTAACCGAACTGTATTGGGAGTGGGGGCAGGAGAGTAGAAACCAAAGACTCATTAACGGAGTTCAAAGACTCATTAACGGAGTTCAAAAACTCATTAATGGAGTTCAAAGACTCATTAATGGAGTTCAAAGACTCATTAATGGAGTTCAAAGCAATGATAATTCTACCTGCTCGTTTCGCGTTTTCAACTATTGGTCTAATTCCCCTTTTATCAGCAGCATTCAAAACAATGATGTCAGCATTCGCAGCAGTGAAATTTTCAATTTGATTGGCTTGTTGGTTGAGATCATAGGCACTGGAAGCTACAATGACGGTGACATCTTTTCCGCCAATTCTCTTCGCTTCTGCCTCAACTGCTTGTCCCATAACGACGAAGAAAGGATTACTTAGATCGCCAACAGTGAAGCCAACCGCTCGTAATTTTTTATTCTCAGTGGCAATTTTAGTTTCTGCACTAGTATTGGTGGCGGTGTTAGTAGTATTAGTAGCAGTGTTGTCATTTTGAGCGCCATTTGTACAACTAACAACCGCGAAACCTAATATGCCAACTATGAGTCCAATTCTCTTCATCTTCATCTATTTCTAACAACGTATTTAAATTTTAAAAAGGTCAGTATAATATAAAATTGCGAAGTTATCACAATATGAGCTAAGTCTGAAAACTTCAGATATCACCTAGCAGTACTGCTGATTTTGGCAATTCTAACTTCTCTAAAAGGTCTGATAATTTGACGTGATTTGAGTTAGCGCTATTAATTTTCCTAAATTAGATGTTTTGTTTTTTCAAGCAATAGTAGGAACACTACACCACGTCAAAAATTCACATTTTTTGGTGATAATACATTTGAAGGTGTATGAGTTAAAAACAGCTTTTAACTAAAATTAGTAAAACCTGATATAGCGCTTCCTAATCACATAAGATACATCATAGCCCCCTCCTCGCGGGGAGGGGGTTTGGGGGTGGGGTTATTGTACCTCATTCAACCGATAACTGCTATATTATCAATGTGAATTTGTATTCTGTTTTACATTAATTTTAGTTTAACCTGCATTATTCCAAATATGATCCCCGTTTATCGAACTTTACAAAGTCAAGGGAACTATTCCATCTTGATGTAGTTTAAACTTTTCCTCCTGGAGTTTTTGCGAAAGTTAAGTAGTTTTCAGCTTAGATATAGTTTAAAAAACTTAATATATTTAACTCAAGTTTAATTCAGAAAAGTTAATACCGTAGGAGAGAAATGTTGACGAGTTTCGACTTCTCTGCGAGACGCTACGCGAACGCTCAACTCTCGGCCACTTAGTTGGTTGAGCGAACTTGTACTGAGCGAAGTCGAAGTAGTCGAAACCAAAGGCTATGGTAAATTTATTACTGGAATTCACCTTAAATAACTTCACCCATTTAAACTTGTGGTTGTAATCAATAAGCTAAATTCCTAAAGCCGTTCTAATGTTTTGGACAATTACCTGGGGTGGCTGTGCAACATCCATAGATATGGTATCTAATGGTTCTTCAAGAGTATCAAACTGGCTGTTGAGGAGTTTTTCGCTCATGTAATGATTCTGACGCTCTTGCAACCGCATTTGAATCAACTCATAAGACCCTTTGAGGTAAACTAGCTTGATGCGATCGCTATCTAATACCAGAAATTGCCGATAGCTATCTTTTAGAGCCGAACACGCCAGCACTACATTTTTATTTTCTTGTAGCCAGTGTTTTATGGCTGTTTGCAAATCTTGTAACCAAGGCATCCTGTCAGCTTCACTCAGAGGGATACCGCGCCGCATTTTGTCAACATTCTCTGGCGAGTGGAAAGCATCAGCGTCGCTAAACTCCCAGTCTAACGAGTCTGCTAGCAGTTTTCCGATGGTGGTTTTGCCCGAACCAGATACACCCATTACGAGAATAATCATCGACTGCTTAATCATACTGCGCTCCATTAGTAATCAGAAGTTCGACTACATCCCTATGTCCCTCGGAAGATGCTTTATGTAAGGGTGTTTCACCCAAACCATCTACAACATGAACGCTTGCACCAGCAGCCACCAACAATTCTACGATATCTTTATGTCTACGATAAGTAACAATAAGTAGGGCTGAACAGGGTTTTCCTTCAGAGTAAAACATATAAATTAAGTAGCACAGCTAAACATATTCATAAATGCTTCTTTTACATCGGTAGAACCGATTTTTGTTGAGTAATTTATTCTTTGGAAGTCCTTTCTCGTTCGAGTCACAGCTAATTTTGAAACTAATGTAGAAGAACAATAAAGTTCTCCAACATCTTGTACATAAACAATAAAGTTCTTTACTGGCAACGCCTGAAACACTGATTATTGCGTTGCCAGTTTTTTGTTAAAGTTCTTTACTGGAGAAGCTGCTAACCGCAATACAATGTGAGCCACGAACAATAAACTTCTTAACTGTCACAAGTTCGTATGTACTAATTGATAAAAGTTGATTTTTATTCTTGGAGAACACTAACCACCAATACGCTTGGGTTAAGGCTAAAACTCGTTGTCAAAGTCAATTTTTTAACGAACCGCCAAGGACGCAAAGAGAAGAAAGAAATGCTTAACTGAACTGTATTGCACTAACCACAGGAGTTAAAGAAAGCGAATTTTTAGTTGCTTGCCTCAGCATCTCAGGATCAATTTAGTGAATTTAAAACTTCCAAAGCATCTGCGATCGCTTTCTTGACCAAAGGTAACTTTTTCGTTTCTTTGCGTAGGCTTGCACGGCGAACTAGTTGCCACTCATGAGGAGTAATATTTTCTTGATGAAAAGTATTTGCTGCCCACTGCACTCTTCTGACTGCAAACTCTTCTCTGGTTTCAGCCAACTCATCCAAAACCTTTGCTGTCATAGGTAATCTGTTAAGATGTCTTCTTACCCAAGCGCTTGCAGGATGATCGAGAAAATTAGCGATCGCTGTCTTGCTAATCCAAATTGGTCGATTGACATCTTGCTTCAAGCCTTGTACAGCAACCTTTACCGCTTCCAGCGTCTCAATATCTCGGTTATTCCAATCCACATATAGAGTGCCATTATTCGTTAGTGGTGGTGGCAGATGCTCCAAAAGCCAATTTTTATCATGTTTGTATAATTGACCATAAATTGCTGGTGCTTTGCTTCGTAATTCTGTTCTTCCCGCCTCAGCATTAGCTGCAATTACCTCTAACCATTGGTTACGGCAACTTTCGAGGATATCTGGAGCTTGAATAAATGAAAATACACGAGGCTTAAGTGATGAACATAACTCAGTTGCTCTCGCCTTAGTATTTGGTCGGGGAAAGATAAGCTTCAGTCTATCTGCTTGACGAAGCACTGTCTTGATTCGAACTCCCAGACGTTGACTGATCGCCTTAAGGGTGAGTGAGGAGTCTTCCCAGAAAGCTTTTAAGCATTCTTCCCAAACAGAGCCATAAACCTTGATTTTCGAGAATCGAAAGTAATCCTCTGGTGATTTATCGGGGCCTATTCTAGAGTAAACAAAACCACAGCTACAAAAAAATGTACCAGTTGGTTTGCGATTTTCCTGGTTATATGTAATCTGACATTTCTTTATCTGAGGTTTTTTGAAATATTTGCAAACAGGGTTAAGACAGCGACAAGGAGCATTACCAAATGGTTTTGGTGCTTCTTTTAGCTCAAAAAATTCTTGTACTGTGTATCCTAAGAAGTGGATAAGTAACAAATGGCGTAGTGGGTGGTGAATTCTTTTAGGGAAACGTACTAATTGAGCAAGCCAGTTATCACGAATCTGCTCATCAAGTGGGCATTGCAGGCAATCTAACACTTGGGAAGAGTAGTAATTTTTGAAGAGCCTCAAAAATTCCTGAACACGAATCCTACCTGTGTAAGTAACTAACTCTGGATTAGTTTTTACCAAAGATAGGTATTTTTCATACAAAGCTTCTAAGCCAGGGACGAAGCGGCAATTATTCAGAAGCCAGTCTATGTCTCTAGCAATCTTCAACAGAACTTTGTGACCAGAATTTAAAGGGTCTATTGGACGAGGAGATATTACTTGAGTTGCCTGTTCTAAGGAAACAAATTCAGATATGCGTCTACGATTGTGGGTTAATACAGCACTTTTCTCTAAAAAAACTCCATGAGTGGAACAGACTTCAACACCAGGTAACTGATGAAGACGATGCCAATAGCACTCGCCAAACTGCTTCCGATCATCTTCCATACACAATGGGCAGAAGCTCAAATGAGAAGGCATCTCAATGAATCCAGCAACAATTCCTAAGCGTGTATGAATTTTTGAGCCATTATCAGCGCACATATCCTGCCGAACTAATTGAAGTCGCTCTAGTGGCAGGAAAGGACTATAAAAGGGTAATAAAGTGTGATTGTCTATGAAATTATCAACTGTGTAAGAATGCCCAGCGGGTAAAGCAGCAACCAATCTGTTCAATTTGCTTGGTAGGTCAAAAATTGCGATCGCATTTTTTGTTTGGAATAAATCTCGAATTACTGAAATTTGGTTAGGATAATCCACTCTCTCTTGAAAGCGAGCGCAAATACTATATAACAATTCATTTGGGTAAGGATTAGGAAAAAAGCCAAGCACAGTCCATCTCCTTTTAAAAAATAAAGAAAGTCATTTCACCTCGTAAAATTTTTGAATGCTTAATAATTAAATACAATTTATTTCAGGACTTACGCAACTGGCACAATGCGATCGCTAACAAATAGTACTCTAGTACTA
>NZ_JABXKJ010000002.1 GCF_017115085.1 Nostoc sp. NMS7
TTCTTCTGCTTAACTCTTTGTTACATACTTATAAATTTTCTCCACGACTTACTTATCCAGAACCTTTGTGGGAAATACCATCTGAAGAATTTTCGGATCTAATAGATATCAATATCAAAGGAGTAGCGAATATAATTCGCCATTTCGTACCAGCAATGGTGAAAAACAAACGGGGTATTATTGTTAACTTTAGTTCTGGCTGGGGACGTTCGACTTCGTTTTGGTTCTATATTAACCAATGCAATAGCGATCGCAATTGGCTTAACGTGGTTCAGTTAAGAAAGTTTTTCTGAGAACGCAAGGGAACAGTTACCAAAAAATAGGCTGATTTAAACTGTATTAGTTTATCGCCTAGAGGCACAGGAAATTAGTACAATTTTTGAATACTGGAGTTTTCAGCAGGAAAAAGCATTTGAGCCAAAGTCTACCTATAGTACCAAGTCGAAAACTGAAGATTACAATCCTAACAGTAGGTTCAAGAGGAGACTTGCAACCATACTGCGCTTTGGCTATTGGATTGAAACGTGCGGGGCATGAAGTAACGCTGGCAACGCATGAGAACTTTGAGTTATTTGTTAGGAAGTTCGATTTAAAGTTTGCAGCGATCGCTGGAAATATGCAAGAGTTTTTGCAATCCGAACAAGGGCAGCGATTGATTGCAGGAGAAAAGTTGAAAAAAGAAGAAGGAGATAAGCTTTTGCTTGAGCAGTTAGAATCTGCTTGGCTAGCGTGTAATGGGAGCGACGTGATTATCTATACCCCGTTAGCTACCTTTGGATATCATATTGCAGAGAAATTAGAAGTACCTTGCTTTTTTGCATCGGTTCTACCGTTGAGTCCGACAGGAATGTTTGGGTTTTTGAAATTTTCTCAAATAGCTAAAAACCCACTAAAGAAAGCGATCAACTATGGCAGCTACTTGCTGGTAGAGTTTTTGTACTGGCAAAGATATCGGAAACTGCTCAATAACTTTAGAACAGATACTTTGAAATTGCCGCCCCTGCCATTTCTAGGGAGACGCTTCCGCAAAAAAACGCCTGCGAACTTGTTACAAATCCCAGTACTGTATGGATTCAGTTCGCACGTCATCCCAAGACCAAGGGATTGGGCCAAGTGGTTGTATGTGACAGGGTTCTGGTTTATTGACCTTGCAGATGACTATCAGCCTACTGAGGAACTGGAGGATTATCTGGAGCAGGGGCCACCACCAGTGTGTTTTGGATTTGGAAGCATGACTTTGCCAAATCCAGAGAATCTCACAGACTTTATCTTGTCAGCTTTGAAGAAGATGTGTCAACGCGGCATTATCTTGTCAGGCTGGGGAGAAATCGGTAGAAGTGTCGGTATTAAAAACTCGTTACGCGCATTTGCGATCAAGGAAGTTCCCCATGATTGGCTATTTCCTCAAGTGCCAGCAGTAGTACATCACGGAGGAGCTAGTACAACGGCGGCGGTGTTACGTGCGGGGATACCATCAGTTACTGTACCTTTCTTTGCAGATCAGCCAGTTTGGGGTGAAAAGCTAACCCGGTTGGGAGTCAGCCCACAACCGATACCGTACCAGAAGGTATCAGAAAAAACTTTAGCAGCAGCAATTGAAGTAGTACTAGGTGATGAGGTAATGCGGTGTAAAGCCCAGGAGTTAGGCCAGAAGATTAGAGATGAAGATGGTGTGACGAATGCTGTTGAAGCATTTCATCGGCATTTGGGTTTGATTGGGTGAGAAATCCCAGACAATTAAAATACATCATCACTGACATCTATAAGTTGTGCTTCTCTCAATTGTAATCGTTGCCATTAAGAGCAGACAGTTGAATCACCTCAGTAAAACGTGAATACTTAACCGCATCGGTAGGGGGATAATCTGCTGACACTGCAATTAACCCAATTTTGATATCCTCGAAATAAATCACACCCCCAATACGTCCTTCAACTTGGAAAGGTCCATGAAATAAACGATAGTTTGGAATGTAGATCAGGAAAAAGCCAGTAATCTTGATTGGCCTGCCAAACATCTGCTGACAAGTTTTGTAGAGGACAGCATCTAGGTATTCATTATCGGCAGGCTCACCGAGGTCAGTGAATTCTGGCTGATCCGCAAAATGATCCATATAAAATGACCAGATATGGGACAAGTCTGCAACGTCCGTCAGTTTTTGCTTAAGTGACTGTAATCGGTCGATATTCATATTGTGGATATTGAGGAGATGGGGCAAACAGACAGTACTGTTAAAAAATTATCAATTATTTTTGCGTTAATGGGGGGTAAAGAATTGTCACCAAAGGGTTCTACTAAATAGTGAGGGACTTAGAACGAGAGACTAGTGCTAGTGTACTATAATATTTGTAGTTTAGGATTTTATTTGCTTGGAAATAGTGTGTCAAAAGCGAGACTGCTTGTGGTGGAGCTACCCTTGGGACAAGAATCTGCCGCTATAACTAGGAAGATAATTCATGTAGATATGGATGCTTTTTACGCATCGGTAGAGCAGAGGGACAACCCTAGCTACCGAGGAAAACCGTTAGTAGTCGGTGGCAGCCCCAATCAACGGGGCGTGGTTGCAGCAGCCAGTTATGAAGCTCGTAAGTTTGGTATTCACTCCGCGATGCCCTCAGTAACTGCGTTCGCTAAATGTCCTGGGCTTATCTTTGTCAGACCGAGATTCGACGTTTACCGAGAGATTTCCACTTCAATCAACGCCATATTCAAACGCTATACTGACTTGGTGGAAGGAGTTGCACTAGATGAGGCATACCTTGATGTTACTGAGAATAAGCAAAACATCCCCTACGCTTCTACTATTGCAAGACACATCAAAACTGCGATTTTTCAGGAAACTCAGTTGACGGCAACCGCAGGCGTGTCGATTAACAAGTTTCTTGCAAAAATGGCATCAGGTCAAAATAAGCCGAATGGACTAACGGTGATTCTACCGGAGCAAGCAATCGGATTTGTAGAACAGCTATCAATTGAAAAGTTTCACGGTATTGGTGAGGTGACGGCGGCGAAGATGCATTCGCTCGGTATTCATACTGGTGCGGATTTGAAGCAGCGATCGCTGACTGAGTTAACACACCACTTTGGTAAAGCAGGTCATTATTACTACAAGATTGCCAAAGCAGAGGATGATCGCCCAGTTGAGGCGAATCGAGTTCGCAAGTCCATTGGTGCAGAAACCTCGTTTGCACAAGACTTAAGCGATGCCGATCAAATGTTACAAGAACTCGAACAGATTGCCCTTTCTTGTGAGCAACGGTTGGAGCAGAATGAAACGCGAGGACGCACATTAACCCTGAAAGTTAAGTTCTCTGACTATCAGCAGTTAACCCGCAGTAAGACAATGCTTGCTCCTATCAGTGAACTCTCTACGATTTTTGAGATAGCCAAAGCACTGTTTGAGTCGATTGATTTGGAAAATCGCAGTATTAGGTTGTTGGGCATTTCCTTGTCCAATTTGGATAATGCCAAACAAACCCAAGTAATTCAATTGCCATTATTTCAGAATGGGAACATCATATTTTAGCGTAGATGTAGTCTGTTCAGACGGTGACAACTCGGTTATTGTCAAAGAGCGAATCAACTCCCGAATCACATCAGTTGCAGGTCTACCTGTACTTGCACAATATTTTTCAAGTTTTTCGCTTTCAGCTGATGCAAGATTTATTGTGATTCGTTTGACAGCCCATTTTTTGTTCATGACTTGCTCTATTGATCAAATTTAATGAATTATCTAGACTTTAAATGCCAAGTGCAATACTTAACAAATATATAGATGTTAACCACAGCATACTTGCCGTAAAAACATTTTTAGCACATCTTCTCCAGGGTATTTACTTATAATCCAAAACTTCACCGATAAATCATCTATATGAACTTTAAAATATTTGAAACGAGCTTGTATTTTTTGTAAATATTGTTAAGCAAAGCGCAATCAAAGTGAGCCTTGCAAGAGGTGTATAATCAGCAAGTATTGCCAATTGAATTTACTAAACCTTGTCTTCATACAATTGCATCTAATATTCATTTATTCTTTACCCAAAGGTGAAATTGACTAAGTACTCTGGATTTATAGTTTTGGATAAGTTAATTTATTTTAAATGACTTTTGTGTGATTAATTACGGTATTTTATTAAAATAGCCATTTTTCGGAAATTTTATTGATTTTGCGGTATATTTTACAAGTACTTGCTCTCTTATAAGAATTTAAATGAAATTTTACTATTCACCCACACCAGCATTAATTGGTGTATTAATTGTCTTTGTGCAACCTCAAAATGCTTTGGCATTCTCCTCTACCGGGAGTGTGAAAGTTGCCGAAGCTATTTCACCGTCATGTTCAGCAAAGATTCCGACTGTTCTATCAACCTTAGAAAAAATTTGCAAACAAGCTGAAAACGCAGAGGCAGAAATAGATAAAAACGTATTGGAGTTACAAGCTCGATTGACTAATGATAAAAAAGCAAGAGATGAGCTAGAAAATCTGAAAAATCAACTTAAGAAGCAGTTATTAGAGGTGATAAATGACGAGCAAAAATATCAACAAGCCTTAGAAAACTCTAATCTCCCTCAGTCTCAAAAAGATTTATTAAGAAAACGCACCCGATGGTTGGTGATTCGTCTGTTGAGCCGACCAGGAAAACCAATGAAAGTAGAGCAAGTAGCAGCCATTACAGGTTTTAGTACTGATTGGGTACGAAAAATTGCTCGCTGTTACAATGTTCTGGGTGTAGAAGGCATTGTAGACGGACATAAAAATAGCCCTGGAGGGAAACAAAAAGCCTTAACTCCAGAACAGCAAAAGCAACTTTATGAACGATTACAATCACCTCCAGATGACGGTGGGTTATGGAGTGGACCAAAAGTAGGGGAATTGATTAAACAACAGTTTGGTATCCGCATACATCGGACAACGGCGTGGAGACAGCTAAGACGACTGGGTTTGACCTTACAATTACCAAGACCATTACATCAAAAAAGTGCCACTTTAGAAGAAAGGGTATTTTTTAAAGCGCAACTGAAGTTTTTTGTCCGATTAATGCGTTGGTTATGCCCTCATAAACAAGTAGAAGTCTGGGCACAGGATGAGGCTCGTTTAGGACTCAAACCAGTGGTTCGTAGAACCTGGGCTCTTAAGGGTCAACGTCCCGTTTCTGATCATTATCCACGCTACAAGTGGCTATATACCTATGGTTTTGTTCATCCTCAAACAGATAACAGTTGTTTGTTTATTTTGCCCAGGGTGAATACAACTGTGATGCAAATAGCCTTGGATGCTTTTACGACTCAAGTCAATTCCCGTAAAGACAAGTTAATTATTTTACTTGTAGACCAAGCTGGTTGGCATACAACTCGTCACTTGAATGTCCCACAAGACATCATTATGTACCCCATTCCTCCATACACTCCTCAACTTAATCCCACTGAGTGTATTTGGCCAATACTAAGAGAGCGATTAGCAAACAAGGTGTTTGATAACCTTGATGCTCTAGAGACTGCCTTAATTGATCGTTGTCAGTGGCTGATGAATAACCCCCTTACTGTTAAGGGAGAAGTCGGATTTTCTTGGCTCTGTTCAATATAACGAAATGTAACAATACTATCTTTTGCAACTTGGTATAACCAGTATGATCTAGACAGTTATTTGGCGATTATCCAAGTGAGGAACTACGACCCGCAAT
>NZ_JABXKJ010000109.1 GCF_017115085.1 Nostoc sp. NMS7
TTCATTGGTTTGAGGAGATGATGTCATGTTGACTATTTTAGGCTTTTTAGAGTTAGTGTAATTAAATATGTAAAGTTTTGTATTAGGATTCAACATTTCTGGAATCTCTGCCAACAGACAGACCAGCTGCTCATGCTCAACCCGCACCTGGTAAAAAATTGTGGGATGATGATGATAACGATACAAATACCAAAGCGACAACCAAAGCGGAACCAAACAGCGGTGCGGATGGTGACGATCTAGATGTGAACGACTTCACAGGGCCAAATAAGGAAGCAAATAAACAGGGTCTTTACGCTTTAAACAAAGCCGACCTGTTTAATATCCTTTGTATTCCGCCTTATAAAAAGGATGGCAATATAGATTATCACCCTTTGGTCGATCAAGCAGCAGAATTTTGTAAAGACCGTCGCGCATTTTTCATCATCGATCCGCCTAGTGATTGGACTGATAAGGATAAGGCCAAGGCTGGTATTCAGAACGACCTTGGTGAACCAACTAGTTATGCTGCTGTTTTCTTTCCTAGAATCAAACAGCCAAATCCTTTACGGAAAAATCAAATAGAAGAATTTGTTCCTTGTGGTGCGATCGCGGGTGTATTTGCTCGTACTGATGTTCAACGCGGTGTGTGGAAGGCTCCAGCAGGTACAGAAGCAACATTGACCGGTGTACCACAATTGAGTGTACCTCTAACAGATCCAGACAATGGGGAATTGAATCCTCTGGGAATTAATTGTTTGCGAACTCTACCAGCTTTTGGTCGTGTGATTTGGGGATCGCGGACGCGGAAGGTAGATGACCGTCTTACGGATGAATGGAAGTATATTCCGGTTCGCCGTTTCGCGCTTTTCTTGGAAGAAAGTCTTTATCGCGGTACGCAATGGGTTGTCTTTGAGCCAAATGACGAGCCGTTGTGGGCGCAAATTCGCTTGAATCTTGGAGCTTTTATGCACACTCTCTTTCTTCAAGGAGCCTTTCAAGGTCGTAAGCCGGAAGATGCTTACTTTGTGAAGTGTGATAAGGAAACAACAATCCAAAACGATATTAACTTAGGAATTGTCAATATCATTGTTGGTTTTGCTCCTCTCAAACCTGCTGAATTTGTCATTCTCAAGATTCAGCAAATAGCCGGACAAATAGCAGTTTAAGGAGAAATATATGCCTTCTATTTCAGGTAAACGTTTAGACCTCTACAAAAACTTTAAATTTGTTGTGAAATTCGCTGGTAAAGACTTAGCTGGGGTAAGTAAAGTCAGTGGTCTGAAGCGAACCACTGAGGTCATAGAACACCGTACAGGTGGCGACCCTAGCACTGTCTATAAGTCTCCAGGACAAAGCAAGTACGATCCCATCACCTTAGAACGAGGTGTTAGCAAAGATACTGATTTTGAACAATGGGCAAATAAAGTCTGGGCGCTTGGTGGTAGTCCAGAAGTGTCTCTGGCAGATTTCCGTAAAGATATCACTATTGAGGTTCGTGATGAAGCTGGTCAGAAAGCGACTTCATATAACATTTTTGGTTGCTGGGTTTCAGAATATCAAGCATTACCAGACCTAGATGCTAGTGCTAATGCTGTCGCTATTGAGTACATAAAGATAGAGAACGAAGGTTGGGAACGTGCTTGATGATTAACTCGGCTTAGTTAATCAAGATTTAATTGTTCAACCAGCAGGAAACTAACTATACGACTCCTATATGCGATCGCTATCAGCCTCGGAACTGTTAAATATCTGGGAGTGGGGACTTAATCAGCCATCTTGGTCTAAAGCAATCAAGCTACTAGCTAGTGCTTGTCCTGAAACCTCCATAGATATGCTTACTCAACTCAGCCTCGGTCAGCGTGATGCCATGCTGCTGACATTGCGGGAGTGGACATTTGGTTCACAACTGGTTAGTCAAGTCACCTGTCCAAGCTGTGGTGAAGTCTTGGAACTCAATTTTGATATTGCAGATATTCGTGTAGCATCACTATCACTTGAACCAGTTGAGAAATATTGTCTTGAGCTTGTTGATTATCAGGTGAGTTTTCGTCTCCCAAACAGTTTAGATATGATAGCGATCGCTGAATACAAACAGCCAGAGATTGCCCAAGAGATTTTATTAGAACGCTGTATTTTGCAAGCAGTGTGTAATGGTGAATATCTGCCGTTTCAGCAATTACCATCTCATGCCAGAGATGCAATTATTACCCAAATGGCTCAAGCAGATCCTCAAGCAAATGTGCCAATTGATATTTCCTGTTCCGCTTGCAACCACCAATGGCAATCATTATTTGACATTGTGTCGTTCTTCTGGGCTGAGATTAACGCTTGGGGATTTCGACTTTTGCGAGAGGTACATACTTTGGCTGCTGCTTACAGTTGGCGTGAAGCTGATATTTTGGCTATGAGTCCCAGACGGCGACAATTGTACTTAGAGATGGTGACGGACTGATGAGCAATTATCTCTTTCATTTGATAGCTAAAAGCTTTAACTTAATCGATACAGTTCAACCTCTTGTCTTATCAGTATTTGAACCGTTAGCAGAGTCTACCCTTGATTGGGAGCCATCGATTACCACAGACTCAACTGAGTTAGAAACAATATTAGAAGCGGAAAAATTTCCCAATTTTGACATTGTGCAGTTGTTGGAGAAGCGATCGCCTGCAACAATAGGGCAAATATCTGAAGAGATAACTAACCCCCTGTTAACTAATTTAACTTCAACGCCTGTTCAATCTTCCCAACAAATACTAAAGTCAATTCCTAATTTTACACAAAATCCTGACTTAGAATTATCCTCTAATTGGGCTTTTTCAGATTCAGTTTTGACTCCAATCAGCACTGATAATCAGCAATTTAGTTCAAACTCAGAGCAAAAAACAAGCACTACTCCACTAACTTTTGCTCCTGCTCAATTATCACAGAAACAACCAACTCAAATTAATTCTGTTGTTTCTTCTATCCAACCTTCAAACATTAAGCAAAAAATATGCACCACCACACTAAATTTAGCTCCTGGTCAATTATCACAGAAACAACTAACTAAAATTCCTCCTGTTGTTTCTTCTGTCCAACCTTCAAATATAGTCAACTGGGAACGATTGATAACTCAACGTTTTGTAGAATCAGAAAGACTTTCACCGACTACAAATCAAATAGTACCTAATCCTAATACAGAGCTATTGAAGTCTGCACTTGTGCCACAAACAAAGATTTCCCTATCGAATCATCTCGTTTCTGTATACAACACAGAATCAAATACTTCTCTCTCTAACCCCATCTTTGAACAGAGGCAGATTCCACTTAAATCTTTTCCCCAGCAACTAATTACAATCAATCGTCTAGGTTTATCTTTGCAATCACCTTTAAAGTCAGATTTGCAAACATATTTCCCCGAAAACCCAACAAAGCCAGTAATGTTTTCCTCTACTCCCCAAGAAAAAACATTTTTTTTCCAAAATCTAAATTCCACAATTTCAAGGACTGCGATCGCAAAGGAAAACAATACTCCTGTCTCAAATTTAGTTGGTAAAAAATTAGGAGAACTTACAATTCAATCATTAAAAAACCAATCAATTGAAATTAATCAAGATTTTTCTCCTAATCTCTTACCAAAGGTATTGTCTTTGAAGCAATATCTCCCGCAAATACAAGCAGAAACCAACACTATTCTATCAATTCCCAGCGTTCTACAACAGGGAAAATCTGCAACTGAAAACTTACATAAGCAACCTACAGAAATTAATCCAGTCTTTATCCAATCTCAGTTACCACAAGTCGAAAGTTCTGAGGACTTTCCTCCTCAACTTCAATCAGAATCAACAGCCATGTCTACGATGGGAAACTCTTGGAAAGGCTACACCAACGTCTACGCACCTGCTATTTCTCAAGTTTTGCCTTTAACACCTATGCTAGCAGTGGAAACTAGCACTCCCGCCTCAAGTTCTGTAATTCAACACCAGAAAAAAGCTGTAACTGAATTGTCATCAACGCAATCGCTACAAAGAAGTGAGAATGTTTCATCTACTCAAGTGCAAAAGCTGATAAGTTTACAGCCATCTATTCCAGAAAAACCTGTAGACAGCGCACCTGTTACTAATCAAATATTGCCCACAAATCAAAAATCATTAACACCTGGGTTGACCCTAGAAACTAGCACTGCCGACTTCAGTCCTGTAATTCAACACCAAAAACAGTCTGCAAGTGAATTAGTACAACAGCAATTACCGCAAATAATTGGGAATGAAAATGTTTTATCTTTGCAAGTAAAAAAGCTGATTAATCCACAACTAGATTCCAGCCAGTTTTTAGAAGAACCTGTGGTGATGTCTACGACGGTTAACTCTTGGAGAGGCTACGCCAATGCCTACGCATCTGCAAGCGGGCGGGTATTATCTTTAACACCTGTGCCAACTATGGACACTAGCATTTCCGCCTTAAGTCCTGTAATTCAACCACAAGTACAACATGGAGCGATACCTTCTCTTTTCCTGTCGGAGACGCTGCGCGTAGCTTGCTTCCCCGCAAGGGTACGAGATGCTACGCGTAGCTTGCTTCCCCGTAGGGGTACGGTAAGCTCTGCTAACGCATCTACTATTGATAGTACCTTAGCGAATTCACACAAACAGACCTTAACACCTACAATTGCTACAGAAACAATTGCCGAACCCCAGGAAAAACTTACGTCTAATGTGCCAGAAAATCAGCAGAGGTTTGTCCACAAAAATGTTTCATCAATACAGCCACTTCTCGCAGATGCTTCTGCTAAACTATCTTCGCTTCAGGCAAATAGTTCTACTGCACCATTCGTAAATAATCTACCGTCATCTGTCGCTTCACAACCGATAATTCAGCTAACTACTATTAATTCAGATATAATAGCAACTCCTGCTTTACATCCTTCAACCCCAGGAATTGACATACAATCGCAAGTCAACTTTTCTAACTCTCACTTGTCTGATTTCCGTGGAGAAAAAGCTTCTGCTCAGGAAGTCGGCTCACAAAACTATAATAAGAGCGATCGCAAACATATTGCTATCCAGAAAATTGGCGTTGTCGAACAGTGGGATGAATTGGGGCAAGTTGGGGGAGAGATGAACGTTAATTACGCCGATCATCCCGCAAATATGCAACGCCAGCAAATTAATCGTAATCAAGGTATATTGACCAGCCCAGTTGAAAACTTAATATTACCTCAGAACGCATCCCCTAACCTTTCTATGTCTGCGGATAGAGGCAAAGATGCTGTGGGGTCTTCGTACTTTAGGCAACTAGAGGAATCTGATTTCAGACCGCTATCTCACCCTATCAATGACCTCACTGTAAAAAATTTGTCAGTCATTGCAGCTAGTAGCAAAAAAGTCCAAAAGCGATCGCCAGTAGATTTGGACACACCACCTACTATTCAAGTCACAATTGGTCGGCTAGAAATTCGCAGCGCAGCCCCAGCACTACCTCCGCCTCGACCAAAGCCCCGGACAGCATCATCTGTGATGAGTTTGAATGAATACTTGCAACGACGTGCCAGAAGGAGGTAAGTGATGAGCAACGCTTTAGCTATTGCGGCTGTCACAATTACATTGCGTCACTTGCTA
>NZ_JABXKJ010000207.1:0-16683 GCF_017115085.1 Nostoc sp. NMS7
AACATCTGCTTCAATGCTCCTAGATTACATCTTTTAACTTAAGTTGACACCAATGAGCAATGCTGTGCCCCTACGACAGATGTGGTTCAAATACATCAAAACTGCTGTAATAGACCGCTTCACTGAACACTGACCGAATTTTAGATTTTGGATTTTGGATTAAAAGATTCAAAATCCAAAATCCTTAAAGCAAGCGGATTGATCTGTAGGGTCAATCTAAAATTCTTGCATTGTGTGACTGAAAAACTTTGTGTTACAGAGACGTAGAAACACACGTCTCTGTTTCATAAAACTATTTCAGTATTTTTGTATTTCTTCTTTAATCAAGGTAAAAAAATGAGTGACTCCATCTTTAAGAAGTTAGCAGCTATAACAGTGGGAACTGCTCTGATTTTTGCGGTAGGGGAAACTATGCCCGTCCAAGCTACAGAACTCACTTATAATTTCTCTAACGAGAATAAAACTCTCACAGGCACTTTTTCCTTTGACGAAGCAGCAGCAAACGATCAAGAAGTAACGATCGCAGAAGGTTTAAAGATTTTTGCTACCTATGGTGGTCAGTCATACACTGAAGCCAATGATCCTTTAGCATCAGTTTTAACCGACTTTTCGGGAACAATTTTGAACCAAGCGGGGTTGGGCTTGAATTTTACACCTAGCACTTTTAATGTCTACCGTAATAGTTTTATCGATCTGAATGATTCCACTGCTGCGGGTGTTCAAACCATCACTTACACAAGTGTCCCAGAGCCAAGTTTTATGCTTGGATTGTCTGTGTTTGGGTTGAGTTTGTTCTTGGCGAAAAAGACAGCATCTTCTAGGTCATCAAGTCCAAAAGCTTAAACCAAATTATCAAAAATAAACTGTTAGGTGGTTAATTGGCATCTACATATAACAGGGTGGGATTATCCATCCTGCAAATTTTTAATCTAATTTTTAATTAATTTTAAATTGTATAAGATAGTTTGATTTATTCTTGCCCACTTATTTATACAGATTGTGCTGTCTGAGTTTCCTGACAATCTATCTATCGGTTGTTGCATCAAGAAAATATACATGGATTAGTTCAGATATAATAATGACTCATTCTTTGTTATCCTAACTGGAGAAATTAATGGGTCGCGCCAAAAAGGTTGTCTTGGCATATTCTGGTGGAGTGGATACCTCAGTTTGCATCCCCTACCTCAAACAGGAGTGGGGTGTGGAAGAGGTGATTACTCTAGCAGCAGATTTAGGCCAGGGAGATGAATTAGAGCCAATTCGAGAAAAAGCTCTGAAATCGGGTGCAAGTGAATCCTTAGTGGCGGATGTCAAAGACAGTTTCGTTAAAGATTACGCCTTTGGAGCGATTCAAGCCAACGCCCTCTATGAAAATCGTTATCCTCTAGGAACTGCCCTTGCCCGTCCACTGATTGCTAAGGTATTAGTAGAAACGGCTGAAAAATATGGTGCTGATGCGATCGCTCACGGTTGCACCGGTAAAGGTAACGATCAGGTTCGCTTTGATGTCTCTGTAACCGCCCTGAACCCCAGCCTAAAGATCCTCGCACCAGCCAGAGAATGGGGGATGAGCCGCGAGGAAACGATCGCCTATGGTGAAAACTTTGGTATCCCCTCACCAGTCAAAAAATCGTCTCCCTACAGCATTGACAAGAATTTGCTCGGTCGTAGTATTGAAGCTGGTTTACTCGAAGATCCGTCATTTGAGCCACCAGAAGAAATTTATAAAATGACCAAAGCGATCGCTGACACTCCCAATCAGCCAGAGTACATCGAAATTGGTTTCTTTGGTGGTATTCCCACAACCTTGAACGGTATAGCCAAAAAGCCCGTTGAGCTAGTTGAAGAACTCAATCAGGTGGTAGGAAATCACGGCATCGGCCGGATCGATATGATTGAAAACCGTTTGGTGGGGATTAAATCGCGGGAAATCTACGAATCACCCGCGATGTTAGTCTTAATTCAGGCACATAGAGATTTGGAAAGCTTGACTTTAACCGCAGATGTTACCCATTACAAGCGTGGGATTGAAGAAACTTACAGCCAAATCGTTTACAACGGTTTATGGTACAGTCCACTCAAAGTTGCACTTGATGCCTTTATTCAAAAGACACAAGAGCGAGTCTCTGGAACTGTGCGCGTGAAGTTATTCAAGGGCAACTCTACGATAGTTGGGCGTTCGAGCGATAATTCGCTTTATACTCCCGATTTGGCAACCTACGGAGCCAAAGACCAATTTGATCACAAAGCTGCTGAAGGCTTTATCTATGTTTGGGGACTACCAACTCGCATTTGGTCGCGGCTAACTAAAAGTTAGGAGTTTGGAGTTTGGAGAGATGCGATTAATCGCGTCGGTACAGGAGTTTGGAGTTAAAAATGCAAAATATAAGAAGTGAAAGTTAAAAAAATAACTTTTTACTTCACTCCTCACTCCTCACTCTTCACTATTCACTCCTCATTACTGACTTCCTTGACTTCACGAGACTCTAGCCACAGAGGGACAATAATTAAGGCAGCGAGGATCAGTAAAGCTGCGATCGCAAATTGACCCACCCAAGCAACCAATTGTTCTAAAGAGATAATTTTGCCAGCAAAGAAAGCTAATGTCACCATCAAACTAGCCCAAGAAACTGCTCCTAACAAGTTGTATAAAAAGAATTTTCCAAAGGGCATTTCGGCTATACCAGCTAGTGGTGCCGCAAAAACTCGTAACAACGCCAGAAAACGTCCAAAAAATACCGCTTTAGCAGCATTTTGACTAAATTTATCTTTAATATTCAGCAGCCGTACTTCCGAAATCCGAAATATGCTACCAACTTTTACTAGAAAAGCCCAACCGCTAACTCTACCAATCCAATAGCCACAAGTGCCACCAATTACAGCACCCATAATTGCATCACCGAGAACCAGCCAGAAATTTAATTCATCGCTGCCAGCTAAAAACCCGCCCACTAAGGTCACGGTTTCACCAGGAAGCGGAATGCCTAAATTTTCTAGCAAAATTCCCAAAAAAATTGCCCAATACCCGTAATTATGGGCGACTTCCTGGATATTTTCTAGTGAAATCAACTCTAAAGACATCCCGCACCGCCGCCTTTACAAATTTTTACTTTTATTATATTTTTGCTTGTTTTTGGGTGGTGTGTCAATCAAACTACTACTTTCAATCCTTAATTCATTACTTATAGTCTGTGGTAACTATTCATTTTTGACTATTAACTATGCAACTTTTAGAAATTACTACCACAAATTAATACGTTTTTTTTTAAAGTTAAAAAATTTATAAATATCCACTATAATTATGAAAACCTTGTAAAAGATACGGTTGATACCGAAATTCTTAGGCGCTTATGCCTATATTGGTGAAAGTTATCACAACTTATACGGTATGAATACTGAAATAATCGCTTTCAATTGCACGACTGCAATTACCCAAATATCGGGGTAAAACAGTCGTTTTGCCGTTGAAAGAGAAGAGGTATTGATATCTTTTTTCAATTTTTTGTCAAGTGTTCCAACTATCCTATTAAACTCATGACTCTCACACAAGAACTTCAAGTGATTTTGTTTAAACCCCAAGGAAGCATAGATTTGCAAGGCGGTAAGGCTTTGAGTGAACAGATGGCCGCAGTAGTGCCCCAAGCTCATCAACTCTGGGTTATCGACCTAACAAAAGTTAATTTCATGGACAGTTCGGGGTTAGTCCCTTTAGTAAAAGGATTGAAAGCTGCACGTCAGAGTGGTTGCCGCTTGGTTTTATGCAACGTGCAAGCTCCTGTACGCTTAATTTTGGAACTTACCCAACTAGATACAGTCTTTGAAATTTTTCCCACTTACGATGATATTTTTACTACCGTCAAAGATAAGAGTTTGATGCTAGTAGGTTAAGTAATAAATCTACCTATAGAAGGATGGTGGAGTCAAGCAATATTTGCATTTTTTCACATTCCCAAAGATTACAGTCTGGTGCTAGTAGGCTGATTTTCTTTGAGGTCTGGAGAAGTATGTTGAATAAAACTCATGGCTTTCAGCTAAATATAAATTGCAGATGAGTCTATCTGCTTGTTGAAAGCCAATCTACCTAAACCAGTAAAGTAGTAAATGACCAAAAATTGGTCAAAGCAATGCAATTGTTTGTGACACTCCCCAACCTCTGAAAGAGAGGGCTTTTCAAATTACTCTGAGCTACTTGTTCTATGTGCCACGCAACTAGTGCAAGGAAGCAGGAGGTAAGAAAGGTTAGAATCTCAGCTTTGGGATTATTTATAACTCTATAAGTTATTTTTGCCTTGATATACTACTTGGATGTCTCCAAGATGCTTTGCTGCACTAATTCCTTACCTCTTCGATTCCACCATAATAGTAACTTTAGGCATTCTGGGGAGTTGAAATGTTACTTTGTTCGGATGCTGGGTGGGGAAAATTTGGCAAATCAATGCCGCTGTGACTAGCATTGCGAGTTTTGAGTGCTAAACGATAACTCACACTTTGCAGTTCTGCTTGTATTTGGCGGTTTTCCCGTTGTAGCATTGCTACCTTTTCTCTGACTGGCATCATCCGCTCCTCAAACTTCCGACGATAAATTTGAGGTAACTCTTGTACTACTTGCTCCAACATTCGACTGCGATCGGTGAGTTCTTGAACTGACTGTCGCAATTGGTAAATTTCGGAGTCACGAGTTGTAATTTGCTCTTGGTAGAACCCCACCTGCTGCTCTACAGCTTGGAGTTGTTCTTGCAAAGCCTGTAACTGGGTCAGATCGCGCTCAATATCCGGCTGCTGGGGCATAAAACTAGTGTTACCCTTTACCAGCCGGAAGAGTTCTTGAGATAGTTGTTGCACTAATTGATCACGAAGTTGCAACTCTTGGCGTAGTTGCGATACTTCCGTAGAGAGAACTTGAATGTTGGGTGTATCAGATTGGATCACAGTAGCTTACAGCTCCCATTCAGAATCTTGTCCACTCTTAGGTATAACTGCGGGAGTACTACCTTTGGCAAGTATTTGTTAATTTAGCATTCCCAGGCAAGTCACGGAAAAAGAAAGAGACAAAATTTTATTGAATGGAATTGGGAATTGGGCATTGGGCATTGGGAATTGGGCATTGGGAAGAATTTATTCATTATTCTTTACTCCCTCATCTCCCTACTCCCTACTCCCTATCCCTTAGACCGTTGCAGCTACTTTAGCGGGTTTTTCTTTTTCCTCTTTAGGGGGTTTTTCCTCTTCGAGTTCCTGCTTAATTGTCAAATAGCGAATCACTTCCTCACTCAAACGCATGGCGCGTTCAAAGGGGGCGATCGCAGTTGCAGGCGCAGTGTAGTTTAATTGGATGTAGATGCCATCGCGGTGTTTTTTGATTTCATAAGCCAGACGACGCTTACCACGATTTTGAATTTGCACATCCTGGGCGCCTTGATCGCGAAGCAAATTCTGATATTTAGTAATTGCTTGCTCTGCCTGTTCGTCTCCCAAGTCAGGACGCAGGATGTACATTGTTTCGTAACTTGTAGTCATATTTTTTAGTTTCCTCATGGACAAAAGTGGCTGCTGGTGTTGGTTAATACTTGGTTTAAATTTTAAATTTCAGTATTAATCAACATCTAAAGCAACAAGGAACTATAATCTTACCAGTTTTCTATTTGAATCATTAGCCAAATCGCCGAAGTTTGGATTTTTTCGATGTCCCTAATCAAAACTAGGTCGGGAGCTTACCCCGATATTTCTTTAGCAAGTAAGAATCCAGTTTTTGGTGCTGGTCAGCAAATTGATCAAGCTATTAGCTTCGCTAAGGGGTATCTTTCTCTAAGGGGATCTCATCTATAGCGATCGCTTTTTTGCTCAAGGCTGAATCGGTTCGCTAAAAAGCTAACTGAGGATTGCTACCCGCTCACAAGTTCTAATCGTAGATAAAAGGATATTCATTAAGGTTATGGCACAGCGCTATGTGCGAATTCAAAATCCAGAAGGACAGATTTTTTATGGGTTACTCCAACTATCCCTCAACGTCCAGGTGCTAGATGCTCCGCCCTGGTTAGAAGGACAACCCACTGATTTAACTTTGACACCAGGAAATTACCAAATTCTGGCTCCCTGCGCTCCCTCAAAAATTGTGGCGGTGGGGAAGAATTATGCAGAGCATGCAGCCGAAATGGGAACTCCAGTACCTTCTGAACCACTAATTTTTCTCAAGCCACCCACGTCGATAATTCCGTCTGAGAGGGAAATTAAATATCCTCCCCAGTCACAAAGAGTTGACTACGAAGGAGAGTTAGCATTAGTGATTGGCGATTACGCCTTTGAATGTACACCAAAGGTAGCCCAAACAAAAATTTGGGGCTACACTATCGCCAATGACGTAACCGCGCGGGATTTACAAAAACTGGATGGTCAATGGACGCGAGCCAAAGGTTTTGATACTTTCTGTCCCTTGGGGCCTTGGATTGTGCGGGAATTAAATCCCGGAGCGAGATTGCAGACTTTTTTGAATGACGATACCAATCCAGTCCAATCTACTTGTATCGATCAGATGGTGTTTTCGCCCGATGTTTTAGTTTCCTATATCAGTCAGGTGATGACGCTATTACCCGGTGATTTGGTGCTTACAGGTACGCCAGAGGGTGTAAGTGCATTACATCCAGGCGATCGCGTCCGTGTAGAAATTGAAGGTATTGGTCGCCTGGAAAACACGGTAGTAGCCCGTTAACTTCTAACGCACTTGCATATACACTGCATCGGAAATCGCCGGAATTTCGGCATAACGCCCGCTCACAGACTGGATGACTGAATATGCAACTGCTCCCACTATGCCGATAAAAATGGTTGTGGATAGGGTTTGGATTGCAAAACCACCAGAGGGAATTAGTCTGACAACATCAGTCAGGATGCCAAACAAAAAGATAATGATGTCCAAAAGGATTGCTTGCATGGTGTTAAAACGAATAAAGTGGCTAATTTTTTCGTTTCTCACTACCAGCAAAAATAAAGCAAAGAAAATAATCATTCCTGCATAACGCACGCCGTAGTAAATTCTCAACAATGGCAGAAGCGGCAGAAACAGCAGTTGTAGTGGTGGAAACTCTGAGAGCAAGTATTGACCAAATACAAAAACCTCAATTAGAGGAAGCAAATAAGGCAAGGAAGCAAAAATTCGATCTGAAACCGTTGTAGATCCGCGCCAAGACATTATGCATTCTCCTGTGGTGAAATTTATATAGTTACTTGAGCTTAGGATAACGCAGTTGCTTGGTCTTGCTAGCAAATTCAACTATTCTATATGGGCGATGCGAAAGCCCATCATACATTCATACTGGTCTGGCTGCTGTTGAGTAAGTTTGCGAATGGCTTGACCACAGCGCAGTTGACCCCCATGCCAACGGGGTTGACCGCGACCGTCAGCGAGTAAACAAGACTGGCAAACTTGCTCAGGGGCAAGGATTTGCTCGTCCATTAAAATGACTAGCATCGAATCCCTCCTGTAAATTCTCATTGTCACCCACATTTGACTTAGGTGAGGACACGCAGAGGCTCTTTGAACTGCTTCACGTAGGTTGGGCGCGTTTTGAAAAGTGATTTGTGATGATTTGCGATCGCGCTTTGCGCCCAGCGTGGGCGATCGCAGAGGACACTTAAGAGCCAAATCCTAACTCTTTGTAGCGGAAATGTGGGCAATCACAATTCAATAAAAATTGTCAAGTGAATCTGGATTTATTGTAGGTTGTGTTTATTGGAAATTGGAATTTTAGTAAAAAATAATAGAAAATTATTCGCACTAAGTTTAGCAGAGACAGCCAACGGTATTCATAGCATCCCCGTTAATTTAGGATTGGAGAGGTCAAACTTAATATTTAGAAACAACAAAAGCTTTATCCACAAGCAACACGGCGACCGATTAAAATTCCCTTGACGCGACTAGTTAAAGTGTGAAAATTCAAGTAAGTAAAACTGAGTTAACTTGATAGCCATTTAAGTGATGCATTTACAAAAGACTGAGGTAAACTGGCAAGCAAGATAATAGACAATATTACTGGCGGCTCGTCGGTCTGGGCATCACTCACAATGGAACACTGGCAATTTCTGATACAGAAACAAGGCGCTCGCTCGTGGCATATCCTAGAATCGCCAAATTTGGAAATTTTGGAAGGGGAATATAGAGTTTTGGCTCTTTCTCAACTTCCGAATACAGACGTGGAAGTGCGGGTAACTCACTCTTCAACTCAAGAAGTTCAACCAATGCGGCGAATTTTAAAGCGATCGCGTCGCACTAACTCAGAAGGCTTAATGGCGGTAATTCCTTTTACCTACTTCCAGTCGGGACTTTGGGAGTTGCGCTGTTCCGGCGATTTGATGTCGGATCTGTTCGGTAAATCTTGGCAGTACAGTGTCCAACTTCAAGTATTGCCCCAGGAAAGAGAGGGGGAGAATCTAGAATCAAATTCACCTGATCACTCAGATACTTTTTCTGAAAACTTGGAATCTACTACCCCAGCAGAACCGGCAATTACCTTAGATAAAGCGATCGCTGTCTTTGCAGAATTGGCAATTGCTACAGACAGTAACCCCGCTAGCATTGTTGTGCCTGATGAAGGGAAGTTAGAAATTACTGCCGCAGCAGAACCGGCAATTACCTTAGACCAAGCGATCGCTCTCTCTCCAGAACTGGCAATTGCTACAGAGAGCAACCCCGCTAGCATTGTTGTGCCTGATGAAGGGAAGTTAGAAATTACTGCCGCAGCAGAACCGGCAATTACCTTAGACCAAGCGATCGCTCTCTCTCCAGAACTGGCAATTGCTACAGAGAGCAACCCCGCTAGCATTGTTGTGCCTGATGAAGGGAAGTTAGAAATTACTGCCGCAGCAGAACCGGCAATTACCTTAGACCAAGCGATCGCTCTCTCTCCAGAACTGGCAATTGCTACAGAGAGCAACCCCGCTAGCATTGTTGTGCCTGATGAAGGGAAGTTAGAAATTACTGCCGCAGCAGAACCGGCAATTACCTTAGACCAAGCGATCGCTCTCTCTCCAGAACTGGCAATTGCTACAGAGAGCAACCCCGCTAGCATTGTTGTGCCTGATGAAGGGAAGTTAGAAATTACTGCCGCAGCAGAACCGGCAATTACCTTAGACCAAGCGATCGCTCTCTCTCCAGAACTGGCAATTGCTACAGAGAGCAACCCCGCTAGCATTGTTGTGCCTGATGAAGGGAAGTTAGAAATTACTGCCGCAGCAGAACCGGCAATTACCTTAGATCAAGCGATCGCTCTGTCTCCACAACTGGCAATTGCTACAGATAGCAACCCCGCTAGCATTGTTGTGCCAGATGAAACCGAAGAAAATATAGTTATCGATGAACCGGTGAGTCCTGTATGGCTCAAAGGTGAGACGGCAGAGCAGATTTTACAAAATTTAATAGATTTAGCTTTACCCGATTCTGAACCTCTGCCAGAAGATGAAAAGGTTACAGATTCTCCAGCAACGCAACCACCACCATTACTGTTAACTTTAGATCAGGGTTCTTACATTGCTCGTTGGGGAGAAGCTCTGACAATCAATGGACACATAGAACTCAAAGAAAAGACAAATCTAGATCAGGCTGAAACATTATCCCCAAAAAGCTTGCGGGCGCTTGAACTAGAAATTGAACTGCGATCGCCCAAGAACTCGAAAATCTTGACCCAGGTACGGCAACCCTTACCAGACCAGGAGTTGCCGTTCACCATCAATACCTCAATTGATATTCCTGCTGACTGTGAATCCAAGTTAATTTTGGCAGATATCAGTTTGTATGGTAGATTCGCCAACGTCAATGAAATCATCCAGTTAGCCAGCCAGTTTTTCACCATTACAGCAGATGTAAAAGAATTACTGGCAATCACAGCTGTAGGAAAACTTAGTAAATCCTTAAATGGAAACGGCCTCATCGCAGCATCGGACTCATCTGCTACTTTCACAGAAACAGAGACAGCTGTAAGGCTCGATTTGAAACTATTCAATCTGGTTAAGATTCCAAAAACAGACCAGTTTCAGATATTCAATATATCCCTAAACACACCCCTACCACCGCAAATTAACCTGCAAGTTCTGCGAGAAGGTAGCCTGCGGATATCTAAGTTCAACAATTCAGGCACTTCGCCTCAATTGCCGAAACTTCCCCCGATTCCAACCGATGCCAACACTCTGACAGATGTTATTGCAGAATCCCCTATACAGGAAGAACTTCTACAAAAGGATACTACTATATCTACTATCAACTTAGAGCAGTTGGTGATCAGGCAACGTCGAATGCCAAGACTCGACGCTACTTTTCCATACTTGAGACGGTTACAAGCTTTGCCAGGTGATGCAGAGGAAATAAAAAGCAATGTCCCCCCAGATGCATTACAAGTTTCAGATGCTGAAGACTTGCCGCAGTTGGACGTAACTGTAGCTGAAAATGCAAATACACCAGAATTAGTAGACGATGGACAATTCCAGGAAGAATCTGTTGCTGAACTAGAAGCCCAAACAAATGTACAATTCCAGGGGAAATCTGTTGCTGCACTAGAAGTCCAACCAAATAGACAAGTCATTACAACAGGCAAGCTTGATTCATCTCCTTTACTCAGGAAGTGGATGCAGAGCCAAGGATACTCTTTGCCTGAATCGATCAATGATCTGCAACCTCAAGACTACGATAACTATGTTCTAGCGCAGCAGACGCCGCTTTCTCTAAGTGCAGAAAATGCGAATGTTGATGTCAAGCCGTTAAACCTAGATGCCAACACGGAGAAGAATCTGAGCGAACATTTGGATCACTCAGAACAAGTTCTGACGGAGAGGCGCAAGGGACAGGAGACATGGGAAGAAGTCCAAGGGTTGGCTTCCGAACTGGGGAACTTTCAGGAAGATGTAGACACAGCCAAGGAAGTGGATCTGGGGATAGGAGAAAATACGGAACTAGAAAAAGTATTAGAATCAACACTCTCATCCGCTCTGTTAACCCAACTACCGCCCCCCCCTCCTCCGATAAATATAAATATAGCGTCAGCTTGGTTAGCGCAAGAAATCGTTGTAGATGATACATATAGTGAACTAGAAGCTGATGCAACCAGGAGTTACCCCTTTGAAGAAGAGGAGCAACCACTGTTAGATTTATCCCCTTCCTTCCCGATAATTGCGGCAGCCATTGAGCCTTTACCAATTCCACAATTGCATGTGCCAGAAGGTGAACTAATCGCTGGCAAGTCTATCATCGTGCGCGTAGTACTGCCCGAAGTATCTCCGCAAGTTGTTGTCAAGTTATGGCTTGAAGATTATCAAACTCGCTGGTTGGTAGATGGTCCTCATTTATTGACAAATTTACTACCTAATGCTCTGGGAGGGTTGGAAGTGATGACGCAATTAAACATTCCCTTTGGCTGTTTGGAAATTCGCTTAGAAGCGATCGCACTTGATCTGACAACCCAGCAAGAGAGTCACAAAGTCACAATACTCCGAACTGTGATTCCTCCAGACTTGCCAAGCTTGCAGCTAGATGAACTCCTCAGTATGTGATTTTGAGTAGCGAATGAAAAAGAGGGGACAAGAGACCTCTTGCAAAAGTCCCTAACACCCCACCCCCAGCCCCTCCCCGCCGGCGGGGAGGGGAGAATTTGACGTAAGTCAAAGGCGGGGTGGGGTTCTTATTTTTGATTTATGCAAGAGGTCTAAGGAAGAATTATTCAACAAATTACTCCTCACTCCCCACTTCCAATGTTGCCTGTGTTAAAAATCTTTAGAATTTAAAAAATCTGGCAGAATTTGCAGTAAGCTCATTTTGAATTGTAGTGTGATTTAATGGGAACTTTTACTATGGCAGCTTCTTTTTTGCCTTCTATGTTGGCTACTACTTCGTTCTTGTCTCCTATCTTCATTTACATAATTGGTTGGATTTTGCCAGCTGCAACCTTCGCGTTTCTACTTTTATACATTGAAAGCGACGATATCAGCGATATTAAGTGATCTAGTCATTAGAAGCCACTGCGTTTGCCCAGAGTTGTCTGATCCGAGGCTTCCGACGCTCTATAGCGTCCCTTGCGCGTCTGGTAGAGAAGCGTTAGAGACTTTATGTAGCGTCTGACTCGCTAACGTTGCCCTATTCGTTGGTGCAGCCCGCAGCAGAACTTCGTATTTTCTCAAAGTTGAAGCAAGTGGCGTTCATTAGTCAACTTTTTGGACAAGCGAAAGTTATTAATTTCGTTGGATACGTTTCTAGACTAATGACCAAAATTAATACCGCCCGTCTCATAGAGACAGGCGGTTTTTTTAACGTTGATTTCTCAACAAATGCTAGAAAATTCTAACTTATAGTGTTCGGTTCAGGTTCAAACTCATGTTAAATCGAAGAACCAAGTCCGGCGTAGGCACCATAAAAGAAAATGCCCAGGACTGTGATTACACCTAATCCTACGATCGTAGCAACGACCCACAGGGGAATTCTCCCACTTTCAGACACAGCTTTTCTCCTCCCTTAACAACAACTCAACACATGTTCAATAAACAAAGATTAACAATCGTAGTTCCAGTTAGTTAAAGAAGTAACTAGAAAACAGAATCCCCAGAACGAAAACTAGTAGTAGTCCCAGGTATAGCGAAGTCCGGTTTAGTTCAACCGGTTGATTATTGGGGTTGGGCGATCTTTCTACCATAATTGCTCCTAACGGTGAATAAATTGCATTGCGGCGATCGCGCCTAAAAAGAATACAGTTGGTACACCTAAAGTGTGAACTGCCAGCCATCTAACGGTAAAAATTGGATAGGTAACTGGTTGATTGATGTTATTGCCGCTAGTCATGATCTCAAACTACTTTCCAATAAATTGTTCAACTTGTTTTTTAGCTTCAAAACGGTTCTTCACAATTGGCACTTCTTGGCGCGTTGGTGTGAAATACTCATTGGGACGAGGTGTGCCAAAGGCATCATAAGCCAGACCAGTTTGTACAAATAACCAACCCGCAATAAACAATGCTGGGATGGTGATGCTGTGAATTACCCAGTAACGAACGCTAGTAATGATGTCCGAAAACGGACGTTCTCCAGTGGTACCTGACATTTAGATCCCTACCTATTACATAGAGTGTTATAGAGTTTATTATCCTACAAAGTTAAGAAAGAGTTACAAGTTGCAACGTTCTTCTCAGAAATTGGGCATTGGGCATAAAGTTATTCTCCCTTGTTTCCCTTGTCTCCCTTGTCTCCCTTGTCCCCCTCATCTCCCTCATCTCACTCATCTTCCCCACTCCCTTTACCTCACTAAGCCGCCTCTGCTGGAGAAGTTGCTTCCGGGTTTGGTAGATATTTGAGCAAAACGCCGCGATCGCCAATTATAAATCCTCGATCTGGCTCTAAAAACACAATTTTATACAAATTAGCAGCAACTTCTTCCACTGCACGGTCTTTTTCCCAGGTTTTGCCACCGTCGCCACTCCGTAGCAAATTACCGCTACCCCCACCTATCCAAATTTCATTGGGTGTGCGATATGCCAAATCCAGTAAACCCCAACTGGTGGATAACTCTGGATATTTTGTTTCTTGCCACTCTTCAGGTTTAGTTGGGTCACTAAACTGAATTTGGCCGCCCCTGGCTAGCAACCACAATTGCCCATTCTCAGCAAAGCCCATGTTTTCTACCCGCCGAGAACTATTGCGGTTATGGGGTACCCAAGTATCTTGCCCCGGTTCCCAAGTCGAGTAGAAACTACCCTTAGCGGAAACGGCAATATATTTACCATCAGTAGAACGTTCCAAGTTTCGCACCACACCGACTGCTGATTCTACCTGGGCTTTCCAGTTTTTGCCGCCGTCTGTGGTCTTATAGATGGCTCCGACATTAGTAGCCATTTCAGCTGTCTTGTCTGCAAGTGCCTTAATTGCGATCGGGCTACCTGGTAGCTTTTCGCTCAGAGGAATACGCGACCAAGAACCACCTTCATCGGTAGTGTGCAGCAACAGTCCAGGCTCTCCAGCAATCCAGCCTTCTTTACCTGCAAAACTTACTGAGTCAAAGCGATACTTTTGCTCATCCAGTTGCAGTGTTATTTGTTTCCAGGTATTACCACTGTCATTGGTTTCCAACAAGGTGGCATTGCTACCGACTAAGTAGCCATGTTCAGGGTTATCAGTAAAAGCAATATCTAATAAATTCGAGTCTGTTGGCACAGAAATGATTTTCCAGGGATTGTAGCTAACAGAGGGAATTGTGCTACAACCTATGCACATCAGGACTACTATCAACAAGGCAGCTATTCGTTGCCAACTTTTTACAATTGAATGCATCAGTATCTCTTATTTGTTTCTAAAGTTTTTCATTTTGAATCGGACTTACGCAAAACTACACGCGCTTCGGGGCAATTCATTTAGACGGAGGCTGACCGCAGGGTATTACCCCTACCTAAGAATCAGGGTTTCAGCTATTGTTTGCGTAAGTCCTGTTGAATTTTGAATTGCTTAACGGTTGTCACTGTAAGCCGTAGAGACTGATAAAAAACAAGAAGCCAAGAGCTAAAGCGCCAAAAATTAGGATATTCTTTTGTCCTGGCGTTAGGTTGTTGACACCAAAACCGTAACCGAGATTTTCTTTGAAGCCGGATGCAGTACCCGCGGGGCCGATATTAGCAAAAGCAGTCTTTTTAGCAGTACAAACTGGACAACGCCAAGTTATGGGCAGTTCTGCAAAAGGTGTCCCCGAAGGAATATCATCCTTGTCGTCTCCCTTCTCAGGTTCGTAAACATAACCGCAGGCGCGACACTCGTAGCGATCTAATACCGTAGTCTCAACAGCTGGTTCGCTCATGGCTAAGGACTCGCAGAGGAGAAATCTTAAATATACGTTAAAAATTATGACATAACTGTTAGACTTTTCTATCACTACCAAAAACGAATCAAATACCTGAAGTGCGTCTGTTTCCCAGATTTCAGAAAAACCAAACAGATATAATGTAAAAGAAAGTTACGCGGTTAAGGGATTGGGCATTGGGCATTGGGCATGGGGCACTTGTACTGAGCGTTGTCGAAGTATTGGCATTGGGCATGGGGCATTGGGCATAAGTTATTCTCCCTTGTCCCCCTCATCCCCCTCATCCCCCTCATCCCCCACTCCCCACTCCCCACTTAAAATACTCCATAAGCGGTAGATACTCATTGTGTTTGTCCTCAGCGGTTACGAGTACCTTCTAGGCTTCTTTATAATCTGTAGCCTAGTGCCTGCCTTAGCGCTCTCAGCATCCAAGCTCTTACGACCCAGTGGTTACAGCCCAGAACGGCACACCACCTATGAATCTGGCATGGAACCCATCGGGGGAGCCTGGATTCAATTCAACATCCGCTACTACATGTTTGCTCTGGTCTTCGTCGTCTTTGATGTGGAGACTGTATTCTTGTATCCTTGGGCGGTAGCTTTCCACCGTTTGGGGCTATTAGCATTTATTGAAGCGCTAGTCTTTATTGCAATTCTTGTAGTCGCCTTAGTTTACGCATGGCGTAAAGGAGCTTTGGAATGGTCTTGAATTCTAACTTAACAACTCAGGGCAAAGAGCGAATGATCAACCCCATTGAGCGTTCCACAATCACTCAAGACCTTTCAGAAAACATCATTTTGACCACGGTTGATGATCTCTACGATTGGGCGCGGCTTTCTAGTCTGTGGCCGTTGCTGTTTGGTACTGCTTGCTGTTTTATTGAGTTTGCAGCTTTAATTGGTTCCCGATTTGATTTTGACCGTTTTGGACTAATTCCCCGTTCTAGCCCCCGCCAAGCTGATTTAATTATTACCGCAGGGACGATTACGATGAAGATGGCTCCCCAACTGGTGCGTCTTTATGAACAAATGCCAGAGCCGAAGTATGTCATTGCAATGGGAGCTTGCACAATTACGGGCGGGATGTTCAGCGTTGATTCCCCTACGGCAGTGCGCGGAGTCGATAAACTCATTCCTGTGGATGTGTATTTGCCTGGTTGTCCTCCCCGTCCAGAAGCAATTATTGACGCGATTATTAAGCTGCGGAAGAAAATCGCCAATGAATCGATGCAAGAGCGGGATAAAATTAAGCAAACTCACCGCTACTACAGCACGACTCATAATTTGAAGCCAGTGGAGGAAATCTTAACTGGTAAGTATTTGCAGTCAGAAACTCGCTCTGTACCACCGAAGGAATTGACGGAAGCGATCGGTTTACCAGTACCACCTGCACTGCTAACAGCAAAGGCGCAAAAGGAGGAACAAAGCCGTGGCTGAAGAAGAATCTCAACCAGTAGTAGCAGACAAAGAAGAGTCTAAACCAGTAGCAGCAGCCAAAGAAGAGTCATTGGTACAAGCCGGTAAAGTTTCCCAGTGGTTGACGGAAAATGGCTTTAACCATGAGTTTTTAGCGCCAGACAAGAATGGTGTAGAGATAATTAAGGTGGAGCCAGATTTCTTGCTTCCCACTGCTACAGCCCTTTATGCTTATGGGTTTAATTATCTCCAGTTTCAAGGTGGTATTGACCTTGGGCCAGGACAGGAATTAGTGAGTGTGTATCACTTGATTAAAGTCGATGATAATAGCGATCGCCCCGAAGAAGTACGCTTAAAGGTGTTCTTACCACGGGAAAACCCCGTAGTCCCTTCTGTGTACTGGATTTGGAAGACGGCAGATTGGCAAGAGCGCGAGTCTTACGATATGTTCGGCA
>NZ_JABXKJ010000207.1:16783-67621 GCF_017115085.1 Nostoc sp. NMS7
TGGATTTGGAAGACGGCAGATTGGCAAGAGCGCGAGTCTTACGATATGTTCGGCATTGTCTACGAAGGACACCCAAATCTCAAGCGGCTTTTGATGCCGGAAGATTGGGTAGGTTGGCCTTTGCGGAAGGATTATATCTCGCCTGATTTCTACGAGTTGCAAGACGCTTATTAGAGATTGCTGAATAGAGACGCGATGAATTGCGTCTGTACAAGTGCTGAGTTTCGATAGTGATTAACCCCTTTCCGGTAGCGGAGAGGGGTTATGTTTTTTGTATTTCACGTAAAGTTGGTTGACAAAATTTGCTGTAATTCATTGACTGTATTTACAGTTTTAATTGCCTGTTGAATTGCTTTTAATTTCTGCAAATCCGTAATTTGAGAGATTATCGGCATCAATTCTAAACCTTGATTGCTAAACTTAATTTCTAATGCTAATTCAATTCCTGAATATAACTCCTCCTTTCTTCCTCGCTGTTCTCCGCGTTCTTCCCCTTTGCTAAAAATTTCTTGATACCAAGGCGACTGCTCTAAAAGTGCCATATCCCACCTCAGAATTTGTTGAACTATTGCACTATCTAATACAAAGGTAGCAAAAAATCCTAATACTGTTTCTAGTTGATTCAATTGTTCATCTGCACGTAATATTCGCAATGCGTCCCGAATCGTAGACTCGTTATCACCTCCTTTGAGGATGGGTACAAATGGAAGTAGTGATGGTAATGGTTGTGCAAAGGCAATGTTTACATCGACTTCCCACAGATTAATGACACGGTAATCTTGAATAGCACGTAAACCAGCAATATTTGATGCATAATTTGTCGGTATTTCAGCATCACTTGCCTTGAGGATATTAATTAGTACTGGATACGTGGGCAAATTATATTTTTCTTCTGCAAGTGCTGTGTATGCACGCATCCTACGGGGCATTTCTGGTTTATAGCGCAGTTGTAATTCGTTAAGAACGAGAAATTTTCCCTGCTGGGGACTTTCGACACGGATTAAAACATCACTTTCTCGACTTATCCACTGAAATTCTGAGTTGAGAATTTCTCCAGCAACAATATCAGGAATTTGCGTTACCCATTTTACCCAGTTATCAGGTGCAAGGCTAATTAAGCGTTTGGTGCTGACGTCGGCGGGTTTGATCATGGGGTTGTAAACGCACTGAAGGTTATCAAATAATTGTACTTAAGACTGGATTACAGATATTCAGATTTTTGATTGGACTACTTAGAGAAAGCGATCGCCCTGAAGAAGTACGCTTAAAGGTGTTTTTACCACGGCAAAATCCTGTAGTGCCTTCTCTGTAATGGATTTGGAAGACGGCAGATTGGCAAGAGCGCGAGTCTTACGATATGTTCGGCATTGTCTACGAAGGACACCCAAATCTCAAGCGGCTTTTGATGCCGGAAGATTGGGTAGGTTGGCCTTTGCGGAAGGATTACATCTCGCCTGATTTTTATGAGTTGCAGGACGCTTATTAGAGATTGCTGAGTTTCAGTAGTGATTAACCCCTTTCCGGTGGCGGAGAGGGATTATGTTTTATTCCAGTGAAATAAAGGGGTGTTGAGGAAAAATAGTTTATGTACAAGTTGCATTGCTACGCTGAAAATGTAATCAACGTTGCTTTCTTAGCGTTGTTTAGTTTTTATAAATTCCAATTCCTGGTTCATTGCTAGTTTTAGAACAGGGTTATCAATAAGATCACAAGTAGCAATACCAAATTCCAGTAGAAAAACAGCTTCTGCAAGCTGACCTTTCATAGCTTTTGTGTTAGCTTCATTCCACAACGCATTAATGAACCCATGTACTTCTTGCAAAGTATTCAAAGAACTAACAACTTTTTCGGGTTTGAGTTTTTTTAGTTGCTCGATAATATCTGAAGTGCTATCTCCAGAAGAATTATGGTGATCAAACTCTGATTCCTCAAAATCCGACTTTATTTCATCAATCGCTTCTTGACTCCAGCTACGTTTTGCATCTTTATTAGTTGTTGTGCGGCTTACATCATCTACGCTAAACTTGGCTAGAATCTCGAAAGCAAAAGCACTAGCATGAAGTGCGGCTATTTCCTGAGAGCCAAGAGCATCAGATTTGCTTTTACCATCAATAAGGTCGGAAATTCCACGAACAATGAGTGCCGATACTTGCTGATTGGCATGAGCGGCTTCCAGCAAGCCCCGACCTTCCATTTCCACTGCCACTGCATCGCCATAGTTTGACCTAAGAAACTCGCAAGTAGTGGACTTGGTATCAGCTACCACTTTTTCCCCAGCAGCGATGGGTGCAACGAGGACGCGGGGTTTTGGAGTTTGAGTGGGTGGGGTTAGCCTTTGTAGCCAGTCTGGTTTTCTTGCCTCAGCCCTAGCTCGTTGTATCAATTTGTACGCTGATTGCCCGACATCCGGTCTGGGTTTAAATTCAAGTTCCGCCTTACCTGACTCATAGCCATACACTTTTGTCGCGGCTACCACATCACCAAGGACAACATCTTTTATACCACCCGCGACTCCAACAAAAAGTATCACATGGGGATTAAAGTGGCTTATTGCCCGTTCTGCTTCCATCGCTGCTGTTGAATTTCCCGCACCAATCTCACCAATTATCACCTTCCAAACCTTGCCGTTAGCGGTAAAATTACCCCGTTCGTAAATTGTTCCTTGGGGGTGTGTTTCTTCTTCAAGGTTGCTGAGATGTCCGCGAACAGCCTCATACTCTACAAAAATAGCGGTGAGTATAACTGCACAGCGGGAATTTTGACCTTGTGATCTTAAGTTCATTTGCTGGTTGCTGTGTACGGAAGATTGAAGTTGGTTGCAGTTAGTATTCGGCTCCAATGACTGGATTAACTTGACTATAGCTTGTACTACTTGCTTAACGGGTTTTTTGCCTTGACGGGTTGTTAAACCAGCCACTAGGCTACCAGCTGCACTAACATCAGAAAAGTGGACGAAATGATTAGGGTCAGCACCCATTTTCATCGCCAAGCTTGGTGCTCCCCCACTTCCATCATGGCAGCTATTACCAATTTCGAGGTCGAGGGCAATAACAGGCTTACAATATTCTATATATAAGCTTGCTAAGTGTTCGACCCCCTCACCTCCACCAATAATGATGAGGATATCTCCTCGTTGTGCTTGACGTTGCCGACGTAAGGCAGCTGATGCAAAACCTACCTGAAGAAAGTCTATTTCAAGTGCATTAACAGCTAGGAAAGATTCCCATAAATCACGTCGGTTATCAGGGATTTGATTTTCTGTCTTACTTGTTCCTATTGTGAAAAGCGGACGTTCTGGAAAATTAGAGATAGTAACTAGCCCTTGCTGCAAGGAGTCGTGGATTACATTCAGTACAGTCCAGTCAAAAATAATTGACGGTGAGTTAAAATCATTCTCTATCGAGAGAGGTTCTTTGCCAATGCCAGTGATAAACATTGCTCCCTCTAATATCAATGTCCTTACGAGTTCCGTTACGAACTCATGGGCATAACGAAGGATGTTTTGATCTATATTTTTATCTGCACTACCTGCAATATGAATTCGCTGTCCTTTAATGAGCATAAACACTTATAATCTATGTATTTTTTTTAACTTAACTCTAGTTTTAGCTTAATACATTAACACTAAAAACCTCTGTGTGAGAAAATGCCAAACCAATCGAGACAAGATTTTAAAAGCTCTTTAAAGCGAATTCTGGGTAGGTATTACGGTCTTGCAGGAATAATAGTTTTTCTTGTAGGCGTTTTGCTGAGGCTTGCTGCGTTAGGAAAAACCGGATTTTTTTGGGATGCAACTAAAGATATTGGTACATTTTTGGCTGTTGCGGTTGCGATACCATTTTTCTATGAAAAGTTAATTAAATCTGAAGAACATCAACTTTTTCTAACAGAGCTTGAAGAATTATTAGATAGTAAATTTCCTAATTACAAAATTGGTTTGAAATTATATGAGGATGGTAGACCAAGTATTTCTGAAAAGGTAGATTTACTTTTGTCTGCGAATTCTGAAGTCGTTAGTTTAGGAATTGCACATCGTTCTTTAGTTGGATATTTTGAGCAAAGACCAGCACGCGAGTACAAAGATTATATTTTAGACTTACTCAGAAAAGGAGTTGTACTTAAGTATATTTTTCTAGACCCTGATGGCGAAATTGCCAAGCTCTATGCTCAAGACAGAGGGGAAGTAGAACTTATCAACCGCATCAGAACCTCACTTGATGCCGTAAAATCTCTGAAATCAGAATTTGATAAATTAGGATTGCCAGGAAGATTTGAGATATACATTTCTTCCACTTTCCCCTATATATCTGCTACTTGTATTGATGTAAATGAAGTAAATGGTCGGATGCTAATTGCCCCTTATTTATATGGAATAAAAAGAGCGGAAGTGCCGCATTTCCATATTTTGAAAACTGAACACGAAGTTATGTTTGAAACGTACTGGAAGTCAATTAGAGAAATATTAGCTAATTCTCGTCAAGTTTAACTAGCATCAGTATAGTCTCTTATATATTGAGGTGTTTTTGCTCTCTAATAATCAGTAATGAATTGTTAACTATTCGCCAAACCACTCTTGCCATTTTTCTATAGACTTTAACTTATCGCCTGTCTCGATTTTCTTCGTTAATCTTCCTAGATAGGTTGAAGTCTTGAGTCTATCTTGACTATTTGCTTCTCCCAGGTAATCATCTACGTGTAGCGATTGTCCTGTTTTATCTTTAATCGGTGATTTGACAAGATTGGTTGCCTCACGGCAAAGATGTGTCAGCATATCTTTATATGTTCTGCTTCCCTGGTAGCCTTTGAATGCTTCAATAGCTAGTGATTCTGCGTGGTAACCAGATATTTTTAGGTTTTTAGGCAGGATATCTTTGACAACTGCTTTAAAAAGTTTGATTGTTGGCACAAGTTTACCAGACAACCCTTGATTTACAGCAGTTAGCTTGCGAGCAAATAAATCAGGGCGTACTACATTACTCCATTTGCCTTCTTCTGGATTAGTAATTTTAACACCACTTGCGGTTCTGATAGCCGGTAAAATTTGGATTTCTTGTCCATCTGAATAAGGGACTGTTATAGCTAATTTACCAGGAGAAACATTAGTATCAGGAAGTCTTTGTTTAATTCGCTGTACAAAGTAGTCTAAAACTTCTTGAGGAGAACTTTTTTCTAAAGACGTGTTATTAACGAGTACTAATGTATCTACGTCACTCAAACCGTTGATGAATGTATTTTTACGAATTGAGCCACCAAATAATAAGTCAACGCTATTTTCTATTTCTGACTCAATTGCTTTTTTGAGAACATCTAAATGCCGTTGGGTAGCTTCGGAGTCTCTATCATTAAAGGACTTTAATGCACCTTGAAGTAGACTGTTGACTTCTGAGTTATAAGACGAAGTGTCGGTGCTTTCACCTGCACGTTTAATGAGTTGGTTTATTTCTTCTGAAGAATTATTAGAAGACCAACTAGAACTTCCACCACTACCACCCATAACTGTTATTCCCCAATTTCTAATCCAGCTTCTTTTACTAAATTAAGCACTTGTGGCATGAGTTTTTCCCATGCATAAAATTCTTGGATAAGTTTTGTATGACAAAATCTATTCATTGCATGAGATAAGTGGCTAAGATGTTGAAGATTTTTTATACTGTAAAGTTGATTTAACTCTGATTCAGAATAATGCCAATCTCCTTGCATAAGTGCTGCTGTTGATTGGTACAAAGCAGAACCGTCAACAAAAGCGTAGCGCAGCCAAGCAAGTCCATCAAATATGTCGGCTCCGCAAAGGAAGTATGAAATAATTAAACCAGGGTCTAGGCATCCTAAAATATGGATTGGTATTTCGATACTTTGTTCTTGAAGGTGGATGCGTATTTTTAGAAGGTTACGGCATCTTTCTAAGATTGAATTCCCAAGCTCTTTTTCTGTTATGCCTAGCACTGAAAATGAAGTTAGATAATGAGCGTGCTCAAGTAAGCTGTTTGCATTGATTATTTTAACTTCAGGTGCTTCTGGCTTATAAAGAAAATTTGAGGCGAAATTTGGATAATTTTGAAAGAGTGATTTAGCCGTTTCTATTTGACTGAGCGTTGATTGATGCTTTTTCGAGTCGTCATAACTAATCAGAACTAATTGAGAGAAATCTTGTAATTTATCAAGTACAGCTTGGTGTAATTCTCTAGACCAATGGTGCACAGATGTGCTGTCTCTGTAGGCATAAACATCATCTGAAGTAGCAGTTAATTTGATTGGTTGAGTCTCATAACCACCACTATCAATAAAAAGAATATCAGAGGCGTAAATATTCTCTTCTCGCAGTTCGTAGTATATATCATAAGCACTGATTAGCGAGACATCTGAAATATATTCTTTTGTTTTTATGTAAATGCTTTTTACTTCGGGAAATCCCCGGCTGGAAAATGATGGTACGATGAGGGGAGTAGGGACATCAATGATAGAAATTTGACGAGATTTACAAATTTCCGAAATTTTCATCTAATGCTCTCCTGTCTAAACATGATGGGCATTCTCCACAAGGTTTGTCACTACGACGTTCGCAGCTAAATGTAATTTCTATTGGCACTTTTGCAATTTTACAATATTTGAAAATATCTTTTTTGGTGAATTCTACAAATGGAGCTTCTACTTGAACAGAGCCTGCAAAATAACCATCAAAAATGCGTTGAATATCTTCTAAAAATGCTTTGGAGCAATCATAATAAGGTGTTCCAGCATGAATTCCTATAGCAAATCTGCCCTGCTTAGTAGGAAGAATGCTGGCAGATGCTAGCAGTAAGGTTGCGTTACGACAATGGTATTCTCCTTGAGTGGAGGCAATTTTCAACCCCAAGTCAATTGTGGTGATAGAGATATTATAATGTTGAGCTAGTGCTATAACTGCACAGCGTTCACCTTCAAAGCTAGGTTGATTGTAGTCGAAGTGGATACCTCTGACAGATAAGCCGCGTGAAAGATAAAAAGGGATTAAAGCTGCTGAATCTATTCCCCCTCCAAGAAGTAAATTCACTTGTGCGTTTAGTTCAAGCATCAATTATTTACCTCTAGAAGCTACATCACTAATAACTATTCTATTTAGGATTAGTGTAGTACAGGACGGCGGAAATAAATATCTATCTGATAAGGCTGAAAGCATGTGTTATTGGCTTTTTTCCTTCTGCTTTCTTATAATAGTCACTTTATTATACTAGTCATTAGTGCGTTGATGCTGGCAATACAACATACCAAGTTAATGTTACACCTGTATTGTTGCAACAACCTTCTAGCCCATTTGCGATCGCACTCAGCATCTCCATCGTCATTGGTGCGTAGGCGTAGCCCGTCGTAGACATCGCTGCACTAATTAAAACCTTAAAATCTAACTAGTCTTAACATTCCGCCCAGAAGTTAACTTCTGGGCTAATAGACCCATCCGCAAATTCTAAATGCTTACCAGGATAGAGTTATACGGATTCATACGCAAAGTGCGATCGCACTCAGCATCTCTATCGTAATTGGTGCGTAGGCGTAGCCCGTCGTAAACATCGTTGTACTAATTAAAACCCTAAAATCTAGCTAGTCTTAACATTCCGCCCAGAAGTTAACTTCTGGGCTAATAGACCCATCCGCAAAGAGCGATCGCACTCAGCATCTCTATCGTAGTTGGTGCCGCAACGCCAGTCGTAATTACTCTAAGGTTCTGTTTCTGGTAGCTTGAGAAACTCATCTAAAGTTATCGATTTAGATGGGGTTTGTAGCATTAGGGCTTTATTGTAAAGAGGAGTTTGATTAGCTTTATATTAATTTTAAAGGTGCGTTGTCACAAAGATCAACGCACCTTTATCTAAAGAAATGGCGAGTCCAAACAATCACTTTACAGATGTCACTGTTTAGTTTACTGCTGAACGTGCTTTTTTACGGTCTGACCTGCGCGTTCCACCAGCCATTTCATACTCATCACTACTTTTGCCATAGCGAGATGCAACATTCAACAGCATTTGCTCAGAATAAGTATTCAACTCTCGTTCTGCTTCTATTAATGCATTGTGTGTCTTATCTACTATTGTTTGTGCTTGATTATAAGCGCCTAGCTTTTCTCGTAAGTCAATTACTTTAGTGTTGTAAGTAGTAATTGAAAACCCATTACTAAAATCTAACTCAGGGTTAATTGTCTGCATTCCTTCAATCCGTCGTTCAGCTTTAGTCAGTGGCATGGAGTTTCGTTTTCGTTGCTTCATATAATTTTCCTGTTTTAATTAATTTATAAATAACCCTGATGTTATACACTGAGTTATCTATATATCATAACAATATGCAATAAACAGATGCACCAGCCACAGTGAAGTTACACAACTATAAAAGCATTGGATGGCATTAGGTAACTAGATAGATGGTATATTTGCTGAAATTTGTTGAGAAAAGCTGGTTTAGAAGTTGCAAAAGCTGGTTTAGAAGTTGCAAAAGCTAGTTTAGAAGTCGCAAAAGCTGGTTTAGAAGTTGCAAAAGCTAGTTTAGAAGTCACAAAAGCAGGTTTAGAAGTCACAAAAGCAGGTTTAGAAGTCACAAAAGCAGGTTTAGAGGTACACGTAGCCGTTTCGCTTAGAGAGGGATGAGACGAAGCACACTAAAAATTTATTTTTATAACTGAAAATTTTATTTTATTTATGTGTTAAGTAGCTTTCACCATGTTATCTGTATAATCTATCATTCCGTTTAAATTATCGAATGTATAATCTATCATTCAGTCTTATTGATTATTAACCTCTGTTACTCATTAATAGGTTGAAAATTGGGGATTAAAGCATCTCTTTTTAAGACATAATATACCACTCACCTAGTAGTTATTTATTGACGGAATTTGAGAAGTTATGTAGGCATACTCTATCCTAGACATTACCTGAACTTTTACTTCAAAAATCATGAGCCATTATATGAATAGTCCCCATGTTTACGGCACTATGCAATGTCTCAAGAATTATTAAACTCCTTTCAAGAAGCATATAGCAATCTCGAACTGTTTCCGTTGATGGAACGGAACGAAATGGAAAGATTTAAAGTCCAATATGGTGATGATTTGATTGCAGAGCTTAACCAATTAGTCGAAGATAGTCCCAATCGAGATGGCAAAATTGTCTTTACAGGACATCGGGGATGTGGTAAGTCTACTTTGTTAGCTGAATTTAGCAGACAAATTCAAAATAAATATTTTGTAGTTCTATTTTCTATTGCTGAAAAAATTGAAATGTCGGCGGTTAATCATATTAATATATTGTTTGCGATCGCAGTTAATTTAATGACAGAGGCAGAAGCACGCCAAGTTGATATTCCTCAATCTACTAAACAAGCTCTTTATAAGTGGTTTGCTACCCGCACTCGCACTGAAGAATTAAATTTGCAGGCAGAAGCTAGCATAGGTTTTGACCTCCTAAAGTTGATTAGCTCTAAATTAAAAGTTGATGCGAGCGTTCGAGATGAAATTAAACAAGAATTTGAACGCAAGTTATCAGATTTAGTTGCCAGAATTAATGAAATTGCTGCTTTAATTCAAGTTGCAACGAAACAAAATGTTTTAGTAATTATTGATGATTTAGATAAACTTGATTTAGGAAGAGTTAACGAAATTTATCGAGATAACATTAAAGCTCTTTGTCAACCTAACTTTCAAATTATCTACACTATCCCCATCGCAGTCCTTCGGGAAACATTTATTAGCACAATAATTGCCACTGAAACCAACGATCAGGTTGTGGCAATGCCTGTTTTAAAAATCTTTGAGAAAGGTAAAAATCGTTTCCCTAACGCCCAACCTCGCCCGGAAGCAACAAAGATTCTCGGTGAAGTTTTACAAAAGCGGATATCCAGTGAATTAATCGCGGCAGAAACTGCTGAAAAAATGGTGATTTACAGTGGTGGCGTATTGCGAGAGTTAATTCGGATTGCTAAGGAATGTTGCCGCATTTGTTTGCGGACTATCCGCCGAAATCCCTCGGCAGAAGTTATCATTGATGATAAAATTCTCCTGGAAGCAATCAATAAAATTCGCAATGATTTTTCCATCCGTTTAGGAAAACTTGATATAGATATTTTGCAGAGTGTTTATGAACAATTTATGCCCAATGACCCCAAACAAGCAGAGTTTTTGGATTTGCTGCATGGGCTATATGTTCTAGAATATCGCACTGATGAAACTTGGTACGATGTTCATCCAATTATTATAGAAACCTTGAAAATAAAGGGAGCTATTAATGTTAAATAAAGAATTATTAGATGATGATGGAGAAAATCAAGATGCGTATGATGATTTAATTGTTTCTATTGAAGCTCAAAAGCGGGGATTAAATATACTGATTGCAGTTAGCGATGATGCGAGCTTTCGGGATGAGATTATTGCCCAATATGAAGCCGAACTACAACCTAAGTTTCATTCATATCAGGTAACTCTAGCACGTCAAGAACCAAGCCTAAAAGCTACTCTTAACCAACTGGTACAACAAGAAGAATATCTTCTTCAGCAAAGCCGGGCGGTGATCACTGTGACGGGTGCTGAACAACTTTATTTTCTCAGACTTGGAAATGAGCAATCGGAACAGGATAAATTTTTTGGTTACTTACAGTGGACTAGGGAAGGATTGCGCGAGTTTCCTTTTGCGATCGTGCTTTGGGTAACTAACCAAATTTTAGTCAACCTGATTAAAAAAGCCCCTGATTTTTGGAGTTGGCGCAATGGTGTATTCCGGTTTGAATCTAAAAAAACAAATGCTATTCCTGGTAAAGAACTAGAACATATACGCTTTGTTTTTAGAGACACAGAATTAACCAGCACAGATACTAATGAAAATAATCACTTTTTCTTGCCCATCCAAGATTTACAAAGACTAATCGAGAAAGTAGAACAGGAACAGGGAACTAAAGATCCCACTTTGGCTACTTTATATTCAAGCTTAGGTGATATTTACCGCAGCAGATTAGATCGGGGTGAATCTCAAAATTATCAAGAAGAACAGGAATTAGCAATTAAGTATTTGCGTCAGGCGAGTGAATTGCAAAATGAATTAGGTTTGCAGATAGACTTAGCTACTAGCCTCAACAATTTAGCAGGACTATACCGTGCAACCGGACGCTACAGCGAAGCCGAACCATTATATCAACAAGCTTTAGAAATCAGAAAATGTCTTTTGGGAGACAACCATCCTTCTTTTGCTACTAGTCTGAATAATTTGGCGGGACTCTACAAATCTACTGGACAATATACTAAAGCGGAACTCTTATATCAACAAGCTTTGGAACTGAGGAAACGCCTGTGGGGAGAAAACCATGCTGATGTTGTCGTCAGTCTGAACAATTTGGCACTACTATATGATGAACAAGGACGTTATGACCAAGCAGAACCTTTGTATCTGCAATCGTTAGAACTGGAAAAACATTTGCTTGGCGAAAATCATCCTTCTTTCGCTCTCATACTGAATAATTTAGCGCTACTTTATTATCATCAAGGACGTTACAGTGAAGCTGAACCGTTGTCGCAACAAGCAATAGAATTAGATAAGCGATTTTTGGGAGAAGAGAATCCCGATGTTGCAACAGATTTGCACAATTTAGGTTTAATATACCGCGCTCAAGGACGTTACGCTCAAGCCGAATTTTTGTTTTTGCAATCATTGGAACTCAAGCAGCGTCTATTACAAAAGGCACATCCACTTTTAGCAGATACTATCTACGCTCTTGGTTATATGTACAGGGAGCAGGGGCGTTACAATGAAGCAGAACCCTTATGTATAAAAGCCTTAGAACTTGATAAGCACCTGTTGGGAGAAAATCATCCCAATGTTGCTGAAAGTCTCAACAATTTGGCAGAAATCTATCGGGCAACAGAACGTTACAGCGAAGCAAAACCCCTTTATTTGCAAGCTTTAGATATTTGTGAACGAGTCTGGGGTGTGAATCATATTCGTAGTGTTAATGTTCGTCAAAATTTAGAAAAACTTGCCGCAGCAATGCAGAATAATGGAGAGTGCGAACGCATTACATAGAGCAAAATATGATTTGGGGTTAATGCGATCGCTTCCCCAAGATCCCCGACTTCTTAGAGAAGTCGGGGATCTGATCTAATAAGTCGGGGATCTGATTGGATTAAAAGGGCATACTAAAAGCAAAATCTCATATTCAAAGCCTATGCCGCGACGACAAACCCCCCTGCAAACTGGCAACTTTTACCATGTTTATAATCGGGGGAACAATCGCCAAAAGATTTTCTTTGAGCGTGAGAACTATATTTATTTTCTCCGGTTGATAAGGGAACATCTCATCAGCAATGCAGTAGATATTGTTGCTTACTGTTTAATGCCCAATCATTATCATTTTTTGGTCTATCTGAAAGATGAAACTCTGTCTGATGCAATGAAATCTCTCTCTCTTTCCTACACAAAGGCAATTAATAAGCGTTTTAATCGTTCTGGGGTGCTATTTCAGGGAAGGTTTCAAAGTATTCATATTTTACAAACTGATTATCTTCTCAACCTCTCACGTTATATTCATTTAAATCTGGTGAAAGCAGAACTGGTAAAGCAACCTGAAGAATGGGAGTTTTCCAGCTATTTGGAATATGCCGGATTACGAGGAGGAACACTACCCAAAACAGAGTATATCAAGATGCAAATTCAGTCAGAATTAGCTTATCAGCAATTTTTAACAGATCATAACCTACCTGATGGCGCTGGTTTCAAAAGACTGCTGCTGGATGATTAGCCTGGGATCAGATCCCCGACTTCTTAAAGAAGTCGGGGATCTGAATGACGTGTGGTGGAAAGTGCGATCGAGTAGCTGGATTTACCCCGTGCTGTACTAGCGAACCCCAACGAAACCAGCTTGTTGAATTGCTTTTTGCCCCTGATCAGTTAATAAAAGTTTGGCGTAGGCATCGCCAATCTGCTGTTCGCGACCTTTATTTTGCTTAATAACCACAAACAAATTAGCAAGCATCGGATAGCTGCCATTTTTGATCGCCTGAGTATTTAGCTGGTTGCGCTGACGTGGACATTGCTCATGCGATACCATCGGTTCCCGATAGGGGGGAATTAGCTGACCAGAAGTGCCACCCAATAGCAAAGCCTTCACACTACATTGAAATACTACTGAACGCGCAGAAGCGTAATACACACCACCAGGGGTTTTACTGAGTTGGCGCACTGCGTCTGTAGTAGAGTAGACATACTGCACATTAGAGCCAAATGCTTGCCCCTTCAAGTCGCTGTTGTTCGGAAATATGACTGTATCTGCGTCCTCTGGTCGTTGAGATAAAGGTGTGATGGGTAGGTTTGGCCCACCTATTTGATTCCAGTTAGTAATTTGACCCAAATAAATTTGCTGCAATTGTTCAACAGTTAAACCTGACACATTGAGCGATGGGTTGACTACCACTGCTATTCCATCCATACCCACCTGACGTTGCTCAAGCGTGAAGCCTCGCTCTTTGGCGATCGCTTGTTCTTGATCTGTGAGGGAACGGGAGGACTGAGCAAAGTCTAATTTTCCATCAAGCAACATCCGAATGCCTGAGCTAGAACCAGGGCTACCATTCACCGGGTCTAGGTAACGTAATTGTAGTTCCGGGCGATCGCTCTGGATTTGAGAATCTACCAATTGCCGGATAGATGCCCAAGCTGTACTGCCTCCGTAGTTGAATGAGTTAGTGGGGACATCAGCAACTGTCTGAAAAGTTGATGTAGTAGTACCGGCGTTGGAACTTTGATTAGCGGAAGAATTAACGCTGCTACGGGATAATAAATTGGGCTTCAGTAACCACCAAAGCAGTCCGCCAATAACTATAAGTGTCAGCACTTTCCCAATAATCAAACCTCTAAGAAAGAGGCCGATTTCCGTATTAACTAAAGCTTTTTTGGGATTTGTATTGTCCATATCTGGAAATGTTGTTTATTTTATTTATATTACAGGAATCTCTAAATATTTAGGTTGAAAGCAAATCTGGAATAAGCCAGTTAGATGATTGCTGGTAGACAGTTAGATGATTGCTGGTAGATGATTAATTGTTTCTAATGTTGAGATTCAATTTGCTTTTTGGTGGCTACTAGGCTATTCACATTAACATTAGTCAACTGTCTACCCATCAATTTTTCTATAAAATTATTTAATTGAATAGGTTGGTTTGGATGGGATGTATTTGTATTAATAAATATATAGATTAAAACTATTACTATCAAACTAGTGATACCACCAAGCCCTATTCCCAGCAGCAAAAGAAAGTTTTTATAAGTTACCAAATTGCTATCATCAGTATTTTGGTTGATCTCAGTAGATTGTGAGGACTGTGACAACACCAGTTCAGAATTAAGCGCTTGCAAAGCTTCTGTGGCAGATTGGTAACGCTGGTTATAGCGATCGCAAACCATTGTGTCTAAAACATTTGCCAGAGCCCCACTTACCTGTGCTTTATCGCGCCAGATAACTTCTCCAGTATTGGGATCTTCTTGTAGTTCCTCAGGTATTAAACCTGTCAAAGCTTGAATGCCAATCATCCCGACTGCATAAATATCGCTGCAAAGTTTTGGCTTTCCCTTAGCCTGTTCGCTTGGCATATAGCCAGGAGTCCCAACAGCAATTGTTAAGCCTGCTCCCAAAGCACTAATTTTCTTAATACTCCCAAAGTCAATTAGCACAATCTTCTGATCGGTGTGCCGCCGCATTAAATTTTGGGGCTTAATATCTCGGTGAATAATATTATGTTGGTGGACGAAGGCCAGGACTTCCAGGATCTCTCTTAATAAATTTAAAACTACATTCTCGCTAAGACGCTGACCTGGTACAATTTCTTGAGTCAAGGCATGACCGTCAATAAATTGCTGGACTAAATAGAAATCCCCATCTTCATTAAAATGGGCAAACAGTCTAGGGATTTGATCGTGCTCGTTGCCTAGCTGATATAAAACTTCCGCTTCCCGATCAAATAGCCTTTTAGCGATCGCTACAACTGCAGGATTGGGATCTTTTGGGTGGAAATGTTTGACGACACAATGGGGTTGTCCTGGTAAATCCCGATCTACGGCTAAGTAGGTATCACCAGAGCCTCCGCTTCCTAAGTGTTTGATAATTTCAAAGCGATTCCGAAGTATTTTTATGGCGATCGAGGATTGATATCTTTTACTTCTAGCACCTGCTAACAAGTAAGTATTACCATATCCTCCGCTTCTCACCAGTTTGACAGTCTCAAAGCGACCTCGGAATGTTTTTCTGACTAGAGGGTTTTGGCTCATCTGGTATCTACTACTTGTTAATTTGCTGACCGTTCACAGCTTGGGTGAGGTTATTAAATACCTGCTGCTAGAGTTCATGGTATTTGCCGCAGTCACCTTTTCAGGCGACCTAGCGTTAAAGTAGTTTTATCGTTAACCGCTTCAGTGGTTCATTTAATACTTTTATAAGTATTTTAATCTAAAATTTATTTCTGGAATAGTTCCGTAGTTTGATCACTTCAGTAAATGTACCACTATTCCCCAGTGTTTACAACTGTGGGCAGAAGACAACATTCAGGAGTCAGGAAGTTTATTTATTTTAAGTGTTGGGTTTGATTACTGACAAAACCTTAAACAGTGGAATTTAAAGACACAAATATACTTACAGTGTGCGCCACAATTTTGTTACCAGATTTTAGTCATGACTAACCGCGATCGCGATTAGTAATATCAACGTAAGTTCGACAAAACTAAAAAAGAACAGTTAAGTCCTTGAGGCAAATAGGTGTTAGTTGTCAATGGCTCCCCAGATATTTAACGAGCAGATGAGCCGTCGAACTCACGTTAATTTAGGTTTTACTGTCAGCCGATAGATGAAATAATCTGACATCAGGGCAGTGAGCTGCAACGGCAGCATTTTAATTAAAAAAGCCCCCTAGTGGGGGCGGATTAAGTTGTTTGCGTGGAGTGAACAACTAATAATTAATACTTAGAGTAGATACAGTAATCCGAACAAAATAATCCAAATCACGTCAACGAAGTGCCAGTAGATTTCGGCTGCTTCAATGCCAAAGTGCTTTTCGCTACTGTAGTGACCCGGAACGCGCGATCGCCATAACACGGCAACAATCGCCAAAACGCCAATGGTAACGTGCAATCCGTGGAAACCAGTCAAAACGTAAAATGAACTAGCAAATAAATTGGTAGTTAAACCAAATTCTAAATGGGTATATTCATATACTTGACCGATCAAGAAAGTAGCACCCATTGCAGCAGTAATTGCTAACCAGATTCGCGCACCCCGCGTATCGTTTTTCTTAATCGCAGCGTCAGCATTATGCATGACAAAACTACTAGAAATTAGATTGATGGTGTTGATTCCAGGTAGCAATAATTCTAATTCTGGGGTACCGGCTGGAGGCCATACAGGTAAAGTAGCACGGAAAGCCAAGTAGGCTCCGAACAGTCCCATAAAAATCATCCCTTCAGCAATCAGGAAGACAATTAGCCCAAACAAGCGATGGTCTGGATGTTCTTCATGATGACCAACTGCTGCTGACTCTGCGTGGTGATGATTCAGTTCGGTTTTAGCTGGGTCAATAGTTTGACTTTGCATGAATTTTTTAAAGGATAAATTGGGGAGTGGGGAGTGGGGAGATAAGGGAGGGAGTGGGGGAGTGGGGGAGATGAGGGAGATGAGGGAGATGGGGAAGAAGAACTATTTATTAATTATTGAGCAATGCACCATGCCCCATGCCCCATACCCTGTCTATTTCCGGTCTTCGGGATTGGCGGCAACCTCTGGGTCGGGTTCTGCTCTTAAGACTGAGTTTGGGCCACCAGATAACAGTGGATTGGGATCATACAAAGGTACACCTTCTTTAGCCCTTTCCAAACCGTAGTCGTAGGGACCTGTAGCCAGTACTGGGGTTTGATCAAAATTCTCGATCGCAGGCGGTGAGGTTGTCATCCACTCTAAGGTAAGTGCCCTCCAAGGATTATTACCAGCTTTCTCGCCGTACAACCAACTCCAAATTGCATTGATAATGAAGGGTAATGTCGAGACTGCCAGTATATAAGAACCATACGTGCAGATTTCGTTCAATGTGGTGAATTTGGGGTCATATTGAGCGATACGGCGATTCATGCCCATTAAACCTAGCTTGTGCATAGGTAAGAAGGTCATGTTTAAACCCACAATAGTCAAAGCAAAGTGAACCTTACCCAAAAATTCGTTCAGCATCCGTCCCGTCATTTTCGGGAACCAGTGGTAAATCCCTGCAAAAATCCCTAAAACGCTACCGCCAAATAGGACGTAGTGCAAGTGTGCAACCACAAAATAAGTGTCGTGAACGTGAATATCAAAAGGCACTGCTGCCAACATCACGCCACTAATCCCGCCAATCACAAAGGTACCAACAAAGCCGATGGCAAATAGCATGGCGCTGTTAAGCTGGATTTTTCCACCCCACATGGTTGCTAACCAGCTAAAAATTTTAATTCCCGTGGGTACAGCAATGATCATGGTGGTGATCATAAAGAACATCCGCAACCAACCGGGGACACCACTGGTAAACATGTGGTGCGCCCAGACAATTAGCCCCAAAAAGCTGATGGCGAGAGAGGAATAAGCGATCGCTTTATAGCCAAAAATCGGCTTGCGGGAATGAATGGGGATAATTTCTGAAATTCCCCCAAAGAAGGGCAAAATCATAATGTAAACGGCTGGATGGGAGTAAAACCAGAACATGTGCTGGTATACTACTGGGTCGCCACCGCCAGTTGGGTTAAAAAATGTTGTCCCGGCAATTAAGTCAAAGGAAAGTAGAATCAGACCTGCTGCTAAGACTGGGGTTGATACCAAAACCAGTGAGGAAGTGGCGAACATCGCCCAACAGAACAAGGGCATTTTGTGGATGTCCATGCTGGGGATACGCATCTTGATCAATGTTACCAGGAAATTTATCGCCCCCAAAATAGATGATGTACCTAGCAGCAGGACACTCATAATCCAAATGCCTTCGCCCACTTGTCCTGTTACCAAACTCAGGGGAGGGTAGGAAGTCCAACCGGCATCAGGTGCATCGCCCACCGCTAAACTGGCGATCAGCAACACACCCGCAGGGGGAATCATCCAAAAGGCAACAGCATTCAGCCGAGGAAATGCCATATCTTTTGCCCCAATCATCAGGGGAATTAGATAGTTAGCAAACCCTGCCCCTGTTGGCACGATCCAGAGGAAAATCATGATCGTGGCGTGCAGCGTGAACAGACTATTGTAGACTTCTGGGGTGACAAAATCTACCTCTGGGGTTCGCAATTCTGTGCGAACCAATTCAGCCATTACGCCACCAATGCAGTAGAAAATAAACGAAGTGACTAGGTATTGAATCCCAATCACCTTATGGTCAGTTTGAAAACCAAAGTAATCTTGCCATTTTCTGCTCCCTGGTTCATCAACAAGGGCGGGAATATTGGCAGTTTCTTGCAACTGGGTTTGTGTCATAGTCATTAGTCACTTGTACTGAGCGTTCGCGTAGCGTCTCGTAGAGAAGCCGACACTTGTACTGAGCGAAGCCGTTGGCGCAGCCTCTCGTAGACAAGTATTAGTCATGGGATTTTGACTAAATAACAATTGATTAATGGTGAACTTGATGGAGGATTTCTGGCTGAATTCCCATCTCTTTGGTGTAATGAGCGAGAAATTCATTTGGGGATAGATCGCCAGGGTTAACAGCGATCGCTTGATTTAGGGTTTCTTTGCTGGCAACTAGCTGCTCTTGCTGCCATTTGTCAAAGGCTTCTTCTGTCTCAACGACTACTGGCGCTCTCATCGCTCCGTGATAGGGGCCACAAAGTTCAGCACAGATCAGGACATAATCGCCTGCTTTTTTGGGTGTGAAGCGAATCTCGCTTTGTCTACCGGGGATCGCATCTTGTTTCAGGCGGAACTCTGGCACCCAGAAGGCGTGAATGACATCGTTGGCTGTCATATTTATTTTTACTTCTCGCCCGATGGGGAGGTGCATTTCACCTGTAGTTATACCAGTTTCAGGATAAGTGAAAATCCAGGCATATTGTAGACCTGTGACGTTGACCCGTAATTCTGCTGGTTTGCCTGCTCGATCAGGGCTGCCCCCAATTGTCGGAGCAACACTACCTACACCAGGGGCACTCCGCAGTTGAGGAATTTGGTCAGCATTGCGGACTTTTGCGGTAGCTGGGTCTTGCATTGCCTGATCAGATTTTTCTTGATTGAGGTTCGGTTCAGTGCTGCCAGGAGTATCGCTTAAAGTTGCTGCAAGTGCTGCCCCTGGCATTTTCATCGATTCCTGATTCATCGGCGCTTCATGGATAGCATGGGGATCAAAGCCACCGATTTCGTTGTACACATCAAAGCTATAAACTGAAATGCCGAAAACGATAATTGCTGGGATTGCCGTCCAGAGAATTTCTAGAGGTATATTGCCCTCAACTGGTGGACCGTCTTCATTGTCACCTGCACGCCGACGGTATTTAAATGCAGAGTAAATTAAAATACCTTCAACCAGCAGGAATATACCTGTAGAAACGATCATCATCGTATTGAACAGACCATCCACCAAGACGGCTTCATCTGTGGCGGCTGCTGGCAACAGACCGTGATTTTGACCGTACCAAAAGCTGACTAGCGTTAGCACGATGCCAATGAGTAATGTCCAGATTGAACTTGGAATCTTCACGGCTTACTTAAATGAATTTACTATGTTATCTCGAAGCTACTCACTTACTAAGGTAGTCTAGACTGTCAGGCATCGGGGACAAAGGTCTGAAATTTTTATTAATTTTTTTGGCTATTTTAATCATCTTGAGTATGAGTTTAGTATCATATAACGCCAAAAATAGATGTAAATCAGTGAAAAAATTTCCGTAAAAATTTATGATGCTTAAATTAATTCTCATAAATCGATTTCTGACATCTTGAAAAATACCTAAAGCTTCAGGCAAAACGTAGCTGGAGTAATTGAAAGTATAAGTGAGTGCCAATCTATAAACCTTTAGCCTATACGCTAGGGTGAAGATGGAACGCTAAAAGAAAATTGAAAATTTTAACAGATCCACCAAGAGCGGGCAGAAGGTATCGTTAATGAGCGAATTTGTCCTACAACAACAAAATGAAGCGGCACTTCAGCAGCAAAAGCCCAAGGAAATGATTCGGCGCTTGGTGTGGAAAATGTGCATAGCCACCTTAATTTTGATGGCAATAGGCAGTGCCACCCGCGTCATGAATGCTGGACTTGCTTGCCCAGACTGGCCATTATGCTATGGCGAACTCGTGCCAGCCAAGCAAATGAATTTCCAAGTGTTTTTGGAGTGGTTTCACAGATTGGATGCAGCTTTAATTGGTGTAAGCGCGATCGCACTCTTCGGTTTATCCTGGTGGCATCGTCGTTTCTTACCCTCTTGGCTACCTTGGGCATCCACATTCGCTCTGTTTTTAATCGTCTTCCAAGGCATTTTGGGGGGACTCACCGTCACCCAACTGTTGCGGTTTGATATTGTTACCGCCCACTTAGGAACGGCGCTGTTGTTTTTTTCCACCCTGCTGATTATCGGCACGGCACTCACACCCTACAAGGGGACTGGAACCGTTGGGAAATTGCCTTGGGTAGGTTTAACTGCGGCTGTTCTGGTTTATTTGCAAAGTCTGCTCGGTGCTTTGGTAGGCTCTCGCTGGGCGCTACACCAATGCCTCGGCGGTTCTCAACTTTGTAGTGTAATGTACAGCCATATTGCTGGTTTAGTGCCGCCAACAATAGCAACCTTGGCGATGGTATTTATCTGTTGGCGGACACCAGCACTACATACAGCTTTGCGACGACTGGCAAATATGGCTGGTGCGTTGTTGCTCTTACAAATCTTGTTGGGAGTCGCCACTTACAAATTACATCTTCAAGTCGAGCCTCTCACCGTCTCTCACCAAGCTATAGGAGCTACTTTGCTGGGTACTTTGGTGGCTTTTACAGTTCTAGCACTGCGTGACTCAGTTATTGCTGAGTAGGGAGTGGAGAGTGGGGGAGCAGGGGGGATGAGGGAGCAGGGGAAGCAAGGGAAGAATTCTAAACTCCTGTACAGACGCGATTAATCGCGTCTCTCCAAACTCCTAACTCCCCACTCCCCACTCCCCACTAAACGATGAAAGCCGCAACGGCGAGTATTGCGAGCCACGCAGGTGCAGAAAATCTGTGTTTTCGTTCGACTGAAAGAGCCAGCTTGAGCGTGGGCTGCATATAAGTTGTTGAAAAATAAGGAACCAGAGTCAAAATGATTGAGACTAATGTCTCTCGCCACCACGAAACATTTTTACAGGTAATTCAAAGTTACTACCAGCTAACTAAGCCGCGGATTATTCCGTTGCTTTTGATTACTACGGCTGGCAGTATGTGGATTGCGGCTAAGGGAGAAGTAGACTTCTTGCTGTTGCTAGTAACTCTCACTGGTGGCACCTTGGCGGCTGCAAGCGCCCAGACGATTAACTGTGTCTATGACCGGGATATTGATTATGACATGGAGCGGACGCGTCATCGGCCGATACCATCGGGTAAGGTGCAGCCGCGCGATGCTCTAATTTTTGCGATCGCACTGGCAACAATTTCTTTTACACTCCTAGCAGTATTTGCCAACCTGTTAGCCGCCCTATTAGCCTTCTCTGGCATTGTCTTTTACATTTTGGTCTACACCCACTGGCTAAAACGCCACACTACCCAAAATATCGTTGTTGGTGGGGCGGCTGGGGCAATTCCGGCGTTAGTGGGTTGGGCTGCTGTCACAGGTACATTAAGCTGGTCAGCATGGTTAATTTTTGCTATCGTCTTTTTGTGGACACCGCCCCATTTCTGGGCTTTAGCTCTAATGATTCGGGACGATTACGCAAAGGTTGGGATACCAATGCTACCTGTGATTGAAGGTGATACGGCAACCGTGAAGCAGATTTGGTACTATACGCTGCTTACCGTAGTTGCAACCGGGTTATTGGTTTATCCCTTGGGCGCGAGTGGAATTCTTTATGCTGCGATCGCCCTAATTCTGGGAGGATTATTTATCTACAAATCTTGGCGGTTGTTGCAAAATCCAGAGGATCGCACTGTCGCTAAAGAGTTGTTTCTCTATTCCATCTCCTACATGATGCTGTTGTGTCTGGGGATGGTAGTCGATAGTCTTCCCGTTACCCATAATCTAATTAGTGCGGTGAGCAATCAGCTGCATCTACTAATCGGCTAATTCTGAGCTGGGGATTTAAGCCAAAAGAAATCGGGTTTGAGAAAAACCCGGTTTCTCAAAGGGGCGTAGGCGTAACCCAACCTAGGCATCGTTCTTTTGCTACTTCTAAAGTTTTATACTGATAAATACAGCATATTGAGGACTACTAATTATTCCGACAGCAGAACAAACTCTACAGTGCTTTCTTCTTTGCCGGAGATTAACTATGATGTATCGACCTGTTTATCTAATACGTTTAGATGAACGCACAGGCGAAGTAGTCATTATAGCTGGTGAAGAAACCGAGATAGCGATTCCGCGTGATCGGAAATGGACATTTAAAATATGAAACCAAATTTTCACGAAATGAGCCTTAAAGAATTACGAGTCTATGTGCTGGCTCATCAAGACGATAATGAAGCTTTCTATGCTTACATGGATAAGTCAAAGACAGAAGGAAATTGGGTAACAATGCCACCTTTGACTTCAATGGATGACTTTGATCATTACCCTGAGTTTATTGATAAAATACGTAAAAAGGTGAAGGACGAGTATAAGGTTTAACTAGTCAATCGATCGCATTTTCAGAAATTAAAAATTATACATTATACATAATTAGAGTTTGGTGGATTTGCTATATCTACGACGGGCGTAGCTGCGGCAAGTAAAGTTTCAGTCATAAGTGAATTTATTAAGCTACCGCCTACGCTGACAAAGGCTTGACTCTCAGCGGCATCAGCTTGCCAAAACACGCCGTTCAGCCTTAGCATCTGTGGTTGAATGATGCGGGTGGTCACGTTTGGTATGTGTTTGTGAAGGCATACACGGGGCAGGTAATGAGCGATCGCCAGTGGGAAAACAGTTGGGTTGACAGCATTTATAGCCTGCAATACAAACTCTTAGCAGGCGATACAGGCGAGTGGATCATGCCATTGTTTGCTTACACGTTTGACCAACATTTCGCATAGGCTGGTTTTCAAAAGGAACTAAAATAATCTATTTGTCTTTTGTTACCATGATAAATGAGAGCAAGAAGCCTGACCATTGAACGGGTGAACTGACATGACACCTGAACGCGAACTGAGAGTCGAAATCGCAAGAAACATCATTGATGAATGTGAAGTCCTGTTTAGCGCCCAGGCGTGGAAGTTCTATCAGCGCTCTGGTCGGGGCTACCTGTATCTCCACAAAGTCGTGAATATCCAGCATTCTGGTGGCAACGACTTTTCAATCACAGAAAGTCCATCGGCAATTGGAAGCAAGGTTCATTATGTGGCGCAAACAAGTGAACCCTGGAAGATGATGACCCTCTCGCAAGCGGCGAAAGAACAATCGATCGAATATACCCAACTCTTTAATGTGATTGACACCTATAAGCCCAAGGAAGAATATGTGGTAATTGTGGGGTTTAATTACGGTTCTGATGCTTCAGAATACTGGTTTTTAAGACGACCAGAATTGCCGCCAATGAAAGCCTACACTGCGGTTCGCCATCGTCCGCAGGAATTTGGAGTGGATTCGCTCTAAGCGCGAAACAACGGTTCAATATCCCCAGAACCAAACATCAACTTTCTTGCCTCTCCACCCCAAAAAGTAGGAAATGCCCCACAAGGAGCATTTATACTAAACAGTCTCAAGTTACTTTTGCTAGCGTAGTGATATAGAGTTTATCGCTCCCCAGTAAGCGCCTGGAAGCAAAAGGATTAATATGGCACATTTAAATCAGCGTCGATCGCAAAATGTCAACGGCGATTTTTATGTAGATACTACGTGTATTGATTGTGATACCTGTCGCTGGATGACTCCTGAAGTGTTTTCTCGTGTTGATGAACAGTCGGTGGTTTATCATCAACCAACGAATGAAGCCCAAAGATTAGCAGCGCTTGAAGCACTTTTAGCTTGTCCTACTAGTTCTATTGGCACAGTTGAGAAACCAAAAGATATCAAAGTTGCTCAACAACAGTTTCCAATATTAGTAGCGGAAAATATTTACCACTGCGGTTATCATTCGGAAAAATCTTACGGTGCTGCTAGCTATTTAATTCAACTTCCAGAAGGTAACATTTTGGTGGATTCTCCCCGGTTTACGCCGCCTTTAGTCAAGCGTTTAGAAGAACTGGGGCCAATTCGTTATATGTATCTAACTCATAAGGATGATGTAGCAGATCATCAAAAGTTTGCCGAGCATTTTCAGTGCGATCGCATCCTCCACGTTGATGATATTTCTGCGGATACTCGCAATGTAGAAATACAGCTAACTGGTTCCGAACCATTTGCTTTGACTCCAGATTTATTAATTATCCCAGTTCCTGGTCACACCAAAGGACAAACTGTTCTACTTTATAAAAATAAGTTTCTGTTCACTGGCGACCATCTCGCTTGGTCAGAAAGCTTGCACCAACTGGTTGCATTCCACGGTGCCTGCTGGTATTCTTGGTCAGAACAGACTAAATCAATGCGTAACTTGGCTAACTACTCTTTTGAGTGGGTGCTACCAGGCCATGGGCGAAGGTTTCATGCTGATTGGGAAACCATGCGCCAGCAAATGCACAAGTGTATTGAGTTTATGGAATCTTTGAATTGAGAACCCTAGTCTTTGAAGATCATCCTAAATCCCCCTTTTTTAAGTCGGGTTAGGGGGTATCTTCGAGTTTGAAAACAGTCTCTAGCCGCTTCTCCACTTCCGAAACTGTCTTTGCATATCGCGTTATTTGAAAGTTGAAGAAATGGTATAGCGTTTCCTAATTACATAAGGTACATCATAGCCCCCTCTCGAAGAGCGGGGAGGGGGTTGGGGGTGGGGTTCTTGTACCTCACTCAACCGATAACTGCCAATACAGTTCGGTTAAGGCAAGAGACGCGATAAGCGGCGTGTCATTAAAAAACCTTATCCGAACCGTATTGCAATAACTGCTATAAGCCTATTTGAGATTCAGAAGTTGAAGCAGATTTTGAAGCTTCAAATTATTCCAACTCAAAGCTACTGAAGTTTCAATAGTTAAATTTCCTTCTTTAAGGTTAGTAATCAAAGCAGAACCATTTTCAAGACTATAGAAAAGGTCATCTAAAAGCTGCAATTGATTTCGAGGAAGAGTATAGTAAACCTGATTATTTTCAATTCTAACCTCTTTTGGTAAAGCTCCATTGGGAAGTTTACCTCCCAAAAATGTTGTCCAACCTGCAATCAGGTAACGGTAAACTACCGATTCAGTCTCAAACTGAGGGGGTTTCAATAAGCGAAGTTCTCCTTCCAGGTAATCTTCATGAAGAGTTATTTTCTCAGGAGTAAAATGTAATTTGACTTGAATTTTATTGTACTCTATTGTCGCAATAAGTCCTTCCTCAGAGTGTGGTTCTAAGCTTTTTAATTGCTCAACTCTAGATTCGGCTTGTTGACAGAGAAGTAAAACCGTTTTTTTTGTCAAAGTCAACTGTTTAGCTCCTGAACTAAACAGAATGTATTCTTCTAGACTTTTTTTTAGAAATTCTCTAGACTTCTGAAACGTTGCTGTAATTTTTTCAAACATAATGCTCTGCGAGAAATATTTAGGTTTCCATTTATAAGTATTCCCATATAATTTGCAGGAATCATCACGTTCGGACGACGATTTTTTAAAGTTGGCTTTCCAAAGCTATACAATATTTGTCTTGTTATATTGTTGACTTGTCAAATTACTTAATTGTTAAAGCCTTTCAAGGTAACGGTTCAGCGCTGGAGTAAGTCGTAAACATCGCCTAAAAATTAAAACTTATCTCATTGACAACAGATATACTCTGAATACGCCATTTACCTAGTTGTCGAATCAAATCATACCGAACTCGCAAATTCTCTTTAGAAGAGTTTTTAAATTGACCATTTTCATATAACTGCATCGTTTCCTTCACCGTAGCTTCCACTGCACCACGATCTGCAAATAAATCAATTTTCTCTACAGATTCCACCTTCAAGCTATGGTCGTACTTGCGGTAACGGTTGTCTGACCTATCCTGTTGAGCAATCAGCCGCCATTGAGACAAAGCTGAACCAGTTAAAATCTGCTCTAAATTATTAATCTGATGATTCGTCCCTAAAGCTTCGGCTTTGGTAGATAGCCAAGTCCGAATGACTTCCTCTGCCATTGCATCTGTTAAAGGACCTTCTAGTGATTGTAGTTTACTGTTTGGATCAGGAATAGATATTGGTGGTTGATTTATTTGTATAAATAACTCTGAACCACGTATAGATGGTGTAGGGAAAAACAGATTTTTTAACCATCCAAAAGTTGTTGTGGCTAACACCCAGAAAACTAATATACTCACCAAAGAAATAAACACTCTCCATACCAGCCGTGTTTTACCTTCTATGGTGTTAGCAAAGGTTCGCCGCCGCCGAGGACGACGAGGACGATTATCTGGTACACCCTCTCGGCTAGCAGATTGAGTAGGTTTTCTCCGCCTCCGCTTTTGATTATTACCGGGTGGAGCAGTCTTACCTGAACCGTTTAAATGCTGATTAGTGCTTCTACTCATGCGTTCGGCAGTAGGAACCTCGGATTTTACACTCTCAGATGAATTCCATCTCAGTGGTGATAAGTTTGAATATTCAGGTGTTTCTCTTGTTGGTGTTTCTGGCAAATCTAAGTCAGGTGTTCTGCTGTGATTAAATTTTCCTGAACTCCTAGTTGAATTGTTGGGGAAAGGGGGATTATTTCTCTGGGGTTGGGGAAAATACTGGGGGTTAATTATAGCCCATTCATTAGTTGTTTCTGCATCCGTTGGCAGTGCTTCTAAATAAGCTTGCACCTGTTGGTTAGCAAAGTAATCTTTTAGGAAAGCTTGCTGGTTTGCTAAATCTCGAAAATGTGGAAATACTTCGTGTTGCAACCACTGTTCTGTATATAGACACAGCCCCGGTAACAAATCTGGAGAGTCCTGAGATTTTTCCCGAATAAAAGCTAAAGCTTCGTACTCCTGACTAAGTTCTAAAACACGAGTTGCTTCTTCAGTCTGTCCCAAGAGTAACGCACATAGCGACTGTTCTAAATGTACGTCTTGGCGCTTGCCCAGACGCATGAGCATTTGCCTTGCTTGACGAATTAAAGCAGGTTGCCGTTGAGCAAATCCCCGTGCTATCAATGCATAAACAGCTAAATAAGTGGCAACAGCAGAAGGACGTTTGCTTTGGGCTTCAAATAACTTATGCTGCTCTGCGACTGTTAAGTGGTTGCGTAACTGCTGGATAAATCGGAGAAAGTCATCTATATTTAAACCAGAGTCATCATTGCTCGTGCCATCAATCCCACCACGATCTTCTAAGAGGTTTTGCAATAATTCCAAGCCTTGGTGTCGTTCGGCAGTCTTCTCTTGAGGTAGTGCCAGCAACTCCAAAATTCGATATGGTCGCAATTTGTAAAGATCCGCCTGAATTTCCGCCTGTACACTAGAGAACAAACCTTCGCGGGCTAGCAGTTCTTGACCAGTTTCTAAGGAGATGGCGGCATTTTCATAGTGGCCTTGCTGCCACTGTTCCCGACCTAATTCTAGACAGGCAAAGGCAACAGTGAGAACAACATCGGGATGTTCAGCGCTTTGGTGTATTTCTTCGTCTACTAAATTATGGCCTTTTCTTGCACTTGTAGGACTATTTTTATTTACCAAGTAGGGACGACCTAGTTTGAGTACAAGTTCGTATTCCCCCAACTCTTGCAAAATTAATAAAGCGCCAACTAATTCCTCTTGGGTAATTTCGATGCCCAGACTCTGGGTGTCAGTACCTCTTTTGGTGCTTTCTGTGCGATTTTCCAGTGCTACTGCGGCAGCAGCAAGGTTATCAGGGTCATAGGCGTGGGCAAGATAAAGCTGATCGTAGGTACTGCGTTGTTTTGGATCTGATAAAACCACGTAAGCTTCTTCTATGAGTTGTTTACGAGAAGAAATTGCAGCCTGAGAATACTCACGTCGTGGCAATTGGACAATGCGATCGCTATATGCCTGTCGCAATTGTTCATCACTTGCCGCTAACGGTAGTCCTAAAATTCGGTAGTAATCTAGCGGAATTCGCACAGCCTACTTCCCCTGCACCGTGATCAACATAATTCACCTAGAGCGTTCCAGGACTGTAAAACCGTGCCATAATGCCGTGTAAAATTTACTCTCTAAGTGTATATTGCAACAACTTGTTTTGTACCTTTACGAAATTTTGAGTCACATTCTAGTACAAATTTTTTACTTTCGCCTAGAAAGCCTCACTCTTTTGTCTTAATTCTTAGTATTTTTGTTTAACACAACTATTATCAGCCTTCGATAGCACAAACCACAACCACCGCTTTTAGTGACGACATAAATGTTGTGGCTGCAAGAATCTATTGATGATTGATTTTTTCGGGACTTTCCCAGTCGCCAGTCACTAAAATACCACTATTGGGGGTTGACCCTGATAACATGAGAAAAAAATAATATCATAATTAACATTTAATTACAATTACCTATTTGGATATAGATATTTGGGTCTTTTTTTAAATTGTTAATGGATATGCAGAAAGTAGTCTATCTTGATTGCTAGTCTATGAAAGGGAATAGTGAGAGAGAAAAACCCAAAGCGCCAGATATTGCCGGTTAGCGTCAAATCCTCACGGGGCATGGGCTGAAAAGTTAAAAATCAAAAATTAAAAATTTAGGTATTCCCTAAGACCTTTTTTGGTGCATAAATAAAGTTTGATTGTTGAGTCTTACAAACGCTAGCCTGTTAAAAGCTGAGTTGTTATCAGACCAACTTATTTAAGGAACAGGCGATCGCTGGTAGACAAAAGCAATAAATCTAAGCGGTGTTGTAGTCATAAAATCAAACTGCCTACCGAAGGTGGACGGCTGTGCGGGTTCTTCCTTGAGAAGATAAAGATCGCAAGACCAGAGACGCTGTGTAAGACTCAGACCGGATTTGGTTTTGGTATTCAGCAATGAATACACAAGGGCAGAGCAACGGCAATCAGACGCTACGCATAGCGTCTTTAAAACAGAAGCCTACACTAATACTTCGTATACAGTGTAGGTATTTCATGACGATAACTTTAAGTTGTACAACACGAATACTCAAAAATAATGGTTCAAGAGCGTACTTTACCCACATTTAATCCTGCTACTACTCACATTACTAAGGAAGAAGCCTTATGGTTGTATGAGGACATGGTTTTAGGGCGCTTGTTTGAAGACAAGTGCGCTGAAATGTACTATAGGGGAAAAATGTTTGGTTTTGTCCATTTGTACAACGGTCAAGAAGCCGTTTGCAGTGGTGTTGTGCAGTCAATGCGACCGGGTGAAGATTTCGTTTGTAGTACCTACCGCGACCACGTTCATGCTCTGAGTGCGGGTGTACCAGCAAGGGAGGTAATGGCAGAATTATTTGGCAAAGCCACAGGTTGCAGCAAAGGGCGCGGTGGCTCCATGCATATTTTTTCTGCTGAACATCGCATGCTGGGTGGCTATGCTTTTGTGGCTGAGGGAATTCCTGTGGCGGCTGGAGCGGCTTTTCAAAGCAAATACCGCCGGGAAGTGCTAGGAGATAAAAATGCTGACCAAGTGACAGCTTGCTTTTTTGGCGACGGTGCGGCTAATAATGGTCAGTTTTTTGAGACACTAAATATGGCAGCCCTATGGAAACTGCCAATTCTGTTTGTAGTCGAAAATAATAAGTGGGCCATTGGTATGTCTCACGAGCGAGCGACTTCCCAACCAGAGATTTATAAAAAAGCCAGTGTATTTAACATGGTGGGCGTGGAAGTAGATGGCATGGATGTTCTAGCAGTACGAGCCGTGGCTCAAGAAGCTGTAGCCCGTGCCCGTGCAGGTGAAGGGCCAACATTAATTGAGGCACTTACTTACCGCTTCCGGGGTCACTCCTTGGCTGATCCTGATGAAATGCGAAGCAAAGCTGAGAAAGAATTTTGGTTCGCCCGTGACCCAATTAAGAAGTTAGCAGCTTATTTGCTGGAGCAAAATCTGGCGGATGAGGAAGAACTCAAAACAATTGATCGTAAAATTCAGGATGTGATCGACGAAGCAGTTAAATTCGCCGAAAGTAGCCCGGAGCCAGACCCCAGCGAATTATATCGTTTCGTTTTTGCAGAAGACGAGTAACAGAGTTAGGAGTTAGGAATTAAAAGTTATGAATTTTTAACTCCTAACTCACAACTCCTAACTATCCCTAAACTCAGGACTAAATTTGTGTTTAGCATTGCAGTTCAACAGCAACAATACAAAACCTACATTCTTTCTGACGAAGCCGCTGGTTCTCAATTGGAAGTCGTACCAGAACGCGGTGGTATTATCACCCGTTGGCGCATTCAAGGGCAAGAAATTTTCTACTTAGATACTGAACGCTTTACTCATCCTGATTTGAGTGTCAGAGGTGGGAATCCAATTTTGTTTCCTATTTGTGGCAATCTACCAGATAATATTTATACTCACAATGGGCTACAGTATACTCTCAAACAACACGGTTTTGCCCGTGAATTACCGTGGTCAGTAACAGAACAAAAGACTGGAGATAAAGCTAGTCTAACTATTGTTCTTAATAGCAACGAGCAAACTAAGGCAGTTTATCCTTTTGATTTTCAGCTGGCTTTCACCTACGAACTTCAAGGTAATACCCTAAAAGTCCGCCAGCAGTATAAAAACTTGTCATCCACATCAATGCCCTTTTCAGCTGGTTTCCATCCCTACTTTCTGTGTGGTGATAAAACTCAGTTGGAGGTGGAAATTCCCTCTAAGCAGTATCAAGATAATCAAACTAAGGAAATTCACTCTTTTGACGGCAATTTCGACTTTAACCGTGATGAAATTGATTTCGCCTTTGGACAGCTAACAACTCAATCGGCTACTGCGATCGACCGCAGCCGTCAGTTAAAACTCACTTTGGATTATGATCATTTCTCTACTTGGCTGGTATTTTGGACAGTCAAAGGCAAAGAATTCTACTGTCTAGAACCGTGGAGTGCCACGCGTAACTCTCTCAATACTGGTGAAAACCTGACTGTGTTAGAACCAGGAGCCAGCTACACGGCATCTGTGGGGTTAACCGCAGATTTTTTCTAAACCGCTTTACAAATCTACAGATGTTTATGCTATGATGGCAAAGTTGCGAAATGCAGCGAAAGGGTCGCTAACTCAACGGTAGAGTACTCGGCTTTTAACCGATTAGTTCCGGGTTCGAATCCCGGGCGACCCATATAGAAGTTGATTAATTGATATGAGATGGCGATCGCACCTTGATGGTAAAATATCAGAGGATTTGTCAGAGCTTAGTGCCTTGAGATTGAAGCGATCGCTTTCAGATCACCATCTTGGATACTGCGCTACCAAAACTAGTAGTTGTAGGGTAGCTTAATGTACAGCAATATAGAGCAAGTATGAGGCATAGTACAGCAGTAGAGAGCGAGTATAGGTCATATTTATAGTAACTGTGGTGTAAAGTTTTTCAGCATAGACACACGACACTAGTTATAATTTCCTATAAGTTGAAAAAACTCTTAAGATTTAGCGTGATTATAACGCTTCTCTCATACCAACTAGCTAACAACCACATTAGGAGGACTATCTATGGCGCTTGTACCACTGCGGCTGCTGTTGGATCACGCAGCTGAAAACGGTTATGGCATCCCAGCTTTCAACGTTAACAATTTGGAGCAGATTCAGGCGATCATGAAGGCTGCTGTCGAGACAGATAGCCCCGTAATTTTGCAAGCTTCACGCGGCGCTCGTAATTATGCAGGAGAAAACTTCTTACGCCACCTGATTTTGGCAGCAGTAGAAACCTATCCTCAGATTCCCATTGTCATGCACCAAGATCATGGTAATGCTCCTTCTACCTGCTACTCAGCAATGAAGAACAACTTCACTAGCGTCATGATGGATGGTTCTTTAGAAGCTGATGCTAAGACCCCCGCTAGCTTCGAGTACAACGTTAATGTTACCCGCGAAGTTGTAAATGTAGCTCATGCTTTGGGTGTCAGCGTTGAAGGTGAACTCGGTTGTTTGGGTTCTCTAGAAACTGGTGCTGGCGAAGCTGAAGATGGTCACGGGTTTGAGGGTACACTTGACCACTCTCAACTCTTAACTGACCCCGATGAAGCTGTTGACTTCGTAGAAGCAACCCAAGTAGATGCTTTGGCTGTTGCCATTGGCACAAGCCACGGTGCTTATAAGTTTACCCGCAAGCCGACTGGGGAAATTTTGGCAATCAGCCGCATTGAAGAAATTCACCGCCGTTTGCCCAACACCCACTTGGTAATGCACGGTTCCTCCTCTGTACCGGAAGATTTGCTTGCACTGATTAACCAGTATGGTGGTGCAATTCCTGAAACCTACGGCGTACCTGTAGAAGAAATCCAAAAAGGTATCAAGAGCGGTGTACGTAAGGTAAATATTGACACCGATAACCGTTTGGCTATTACGGCTGCTGTACGCGAAGCTTTAGCTAAAAAACCAGAGGAGTTTGACCCCCGTCACTTCCTCAAGCCTTCTATTACATATATGCAGAAGGTTTGTGCTGAACGCTATCAGCAATTTGGCACTGCTGGCAACGCAAGCAAGATTAAGCAAGTTTCTTTGGAAGATTTTGCTGCTAAGTATGCTAAAGGTGAACTCAACGTTGTTACCAAGACAGCTGCTAAAGTTTAATTTTGACAGCAAATAAATAGTAGCACTGTGCTACTATACTTCTAAAAGACTGAGGATTCTTATATAGGCATAAACCGGGCGGTTACCCGGTTTTTTGTTTTATTTCCAGGTAATAGGCATTGGGCATGGGGCATGGGGCATTGGTCAATCAATATATCAATAGTTCTTCTTCACTTACCCCCTGCTCCCCAGCGCCTAGAATACCCGATGTTGTAAAGAGGGCATTTGACGGCGGACTTGTTCGAGCCTAGTGGGGTTGATTTGGGCGATCGCAATTCCCGGTTTTTCCCCAGCATCGGCTAAAATTACGCCCCAAGGGTCGATAATGACCGCGTGTCCGTGGGTTAGACGGCGATCATAGTTATTGCCTGTTTGGGCAGGAGCAATGACATAGGCGGTATTTTCTATGGCTCTGGCTTGTAGTAGTACTTGCCAGTGATCTTTGCCAGTAAAGGCGGTAAAGGCGGCGGGAATAAACATCACATCGGCTCCCTTCTCTGCCAGATGACGATACAGTTCCGGGAAGCGGACATCATAACAAATAGAAAGCCCTAAATTACCAAGTTTTTCTGAGGAATACACGGGCGGTAGTTGCGTACCAGCTACAACGGTGCTGGATTCCCGATAGGTATTGCCGTCGGGGACATCAACATCAAATAAGTGTACTTTGTAGTAGCGGGCAAGTTCTTCACCGTTTGGGTCGATGAGTAAAGTGGTGTTATAAACTTTGCCTGTATTGTCTACTGGAAGTGGAAAGCTGCCGCCCAAGATCGTAATTTGAAAGCGTTGAGCCATTTTTTTGAGAAAATTTTCACTTTCACGAGCGATCGCATCGCCTTGGGCGAGTTTGTCTTTTTCTTCTCCCATATAGGAAAAGTTTTCTGGTAAACCTACCAATTGGGCACCTTGACGCACGGCAAGCTCGATTAATTCTTCTGCCTGTGCCAAATTTTTGTGTAGATCAGGCACACTGGTCAATTGAATAGCGGCGGCTAAATAAGACTTCATAGATTCAACAACGAACAGTTGATTTATGGAAGAGAGATGATCAGAATATATCGTTACTTCTAGAAAAGTCCTAAAAATATTCTGAATCCAAAAGTGTATACAAATGTAAACAAGTTTGAGAGACGGGAATTTCGCGTCTCTCAAACTTGTTTATAAAAATTAACCTCAAGTTAGAACAAAATGGATAACTCAAGAGGATTTTATTGCCGATTGAGTTTCAAAGATACTTTTCGAGAGTGGAAGCTAATGTACTTTTAGGCACTGCGCCGACCACCATATCCACTTTTTGTCCACCCTTAAAAATCATTAATGTGGGAATGCTGCGGATGCCGTACTGACTAGCAACATTAGGATTTTCATCTGTATTGACTTTTACGACCTTTATTTGACCTTTGTACTGTTCGGAGATTTCATCGACAACAGGAGCTACCATACGGCATGGTCCGCACCAGGGTGCCCAAAAGTCAACTAAAACAGGTACATCGCTGTCGAGTACTTCTTGCTTGAAACTAGAATCGGTAACTTGTGCGGCTGTTGACATGCCTAAAACCTTCGCCAATAATATCAGAGCTTGGTGAAAATTCTACCATAGCAAAAACATCAGCTTTGGAGTAGAGGATGTACATTTGCAAAGAAGCTCTCTTATTTTATTTACAAACATAAGGAACCGCCCGAACAATAGTCCGGGCGGAGTGTGGTGTGAGGAGTGAACGGAAACATGCGTCTCCGCTATCTCTATTGTAGGTGACATATCAGATTTTTCCAGCAATTGTTTAGGGGGCTGGAAAAATTTATTCAAGAATTAGGTATTGGGCATTAGGCATTGCATTGGGCATTGGTTATTCTCCTTGTCCCCCCTTGTCTGCCTTGTCTCTCTTATCCGCCATGCCCTATGCCCCATGCCCCAATTCTATTTCCCCATACCTAATTGTTGAGCTTTTTGGTAAACTTTACCCTCCGTTAATAAGGAAGGCGCAATCACAATTTCCACTTGTTGCATTTCTTTAATATTTTTGACTCCCAAGGTGCCCATGCTCGTCTTTAAGGCTCCTAAAAGATTGTGAGTACCATCATCTAGTGCTGCTGGCCCAATCAGTATTTGCTCTAGGCTACCAGTGGTGGCAACGCGAATGCGCGTGCCACGAGGTAAGACTGGGCTAGGAGTCGCCATACCCCAATGATAACCTCGTCCTGGGGCTTCGGCGGCTCTGGCAAAGGGGGAACCAATCATCACACCATCGGCACCGCAGGCGATGCATTTACAAATGTCGCCACCTGTGATTAAACCGCCATCAGCAATAATCGGGATATAGTTGCCAGTTTCCTTGTAGTAATCATCTCGTGCCGCAGCACAATCTGCGATCGCAGTCGCCTGTGGCACACCCACACCCAACACGCCACGAGAAGTACAAGCGGCACCAGGCCCAATTCCCACCAGTACCCCAGCCGCCCCAGCTTTCAACAAATTTAAAGTAACTTCATAAGTCACGCAATTTCCCAACACCACGGGGATAGGCATGGAACGGCAAAATTCTGCTAAATCAAGAGGTATTAAAGACTCTGGTGATAGATGTGCAGTAGAAACTACCGTAGCCTGGATAAAAAATAAATCTGCCCCAGCTTTGGCCACAGCCTCACCGTATTTACTTGCACCCGCTGGAGTTGCACTCACCGCCGCAATGCCACCTTGTTCTTTAATTTGCTGAATACGTAGTTCAATTAATTCTGGCTTTATTGGTTCGGCATAGAGTTCTTGCATCAGGGCAACAAATTCATCTTTCCCCACAGAGGCAATTCGATCTAATATTGGCTCTGGGTCAGCATAGCGAGTTTGAATCCCCTCTAAATTGAGGACACCTAATGCTCCTAACTGTGACAAACGTACAGCCATGCGAACATCTACTACGCCATCCATCGCACTGGCAATTATCGGGATTTCTCGCTCAATATTGCCAATCCGCCACTTAGTCTCTGCCAAACTGGGGTCTAGTGTTCTGTTACCGGGGACTAGAGCAATTTCATCTATTCCGTAAGCTCTGCGAGCTGTTTTTCCCCGCCCAAGTTGAATTTCCACGCTTTAATTTTTCTCAAATCTGTTTAAGCTAGGGTATCAAATTGTAGAGGGAATTGGGACGTTTTTTTCCCGAACTACACAGATAAATTCGAGTTACCCAAGCCGCCGCTCAAAACTTTGCTAGACGGAAAGTATTCACCAAGCAAGCAAATGAGCAAAAATTGTTAATTGGTTTTTATATTGTGTTGTTTGAAGGTTGGTGTTGCACTAGCTTTTGATGATTGTAGTTTCATGTGTCTGTTATTACTTAGTTAATCTCACGATTGTTGCCATTAATTCTCTTAATTTGCATGATATTCAGTTAGGTCAATATCATGCAAATTACCACTAATGATTTATTGTTTATTTTTAGCTACATCTACACCAGTGTAACCAGTCGCTAACCAAAGTATCGCTCTAGCTCCATCGCGGATAGATTTTTCGATAGATTCAGGGGGGTTTTCTGAAGGAACTGGGACTGGTTTTAAATAAATACCTCGACTACCCAAAATAATTTCGCCGATGACACAAGCCCGGCGCATATGGAAGTCGGAAGTAATCAAATAAACGCTCTTGATGCCGCGAGATTGCAAATCATCCACCAACGTAGTAAAATTAGTAACTGTATCTACAGCCTCATAGTCAAAGTGTAAACGTTTGGGATCAACACCAGCTTTGGTAAACACTCGTTGGGTGAATCTACGTGGACTACCCCCGCTAATCCAAATAGGTATATTTTGATGCTCACGAACGAATTTTGCTGTAAACTTCTCTCGCTCTAAATGTCTCGTTGAACCACCTAACACTACAACTGCTTGCGGCTGTACAAATTGGTTTTGTACTTCTTTGTATCCCCACCACATGATTAGCGGTAGCACAAAAGCCATAAAACGAAAATATTTACCTGTAAAGAGTAACTTATTCAAGGCTCGATAACTTAATTTACTGAATCCAAAATTTCCTCTGGTTAGAAGAAAAACAACAATTGATAGTAGAGTAGCAAACTCCTAAAAAATCTGCCCAAATACAAATAGGACTTACGCAAAATGACACGCGCTTTGGGGCAATTCATGTAGCTTTAGCTGACCGCAGGGTATTGCCCCTACAGCGCGATTAAGCGTGTTTGAAGTTTTTCGTCTGATTGATGAATTATCCTAACCTGTATCGGACAATCTATCAAAGGGTTCTAGCAGCTTGTCGGAGAACCCAATTTAGTGGGACTTAATTTTTTAAACGCAGAGGGACGCAAAGTAAAGCGCAGAATCAAAAGATAATTTGTATTTTATCCTATTCATTAGTTGCTGCTTCTAGCCAAACTTCCACATCATCTGTTAGCAACTTCTGTGCAGCATCCAGCATTGATGCTGCGATGTCTTTGAGGTCTTCACGATTATTCAAGTAAGTTTTCAAGGCTTCCATTGGGTCGATGCTGCTACTTGCACTCAATTCAGGAATACGAGGTCGAGCTAGTTGACTGACTAATTCTGCTTGAATGGTGTAGGTATGAGCGAGACTTAAAGCAGTATGTAGCGAGGAACTGTCAATTAAATCCATCTGTTCGGAGCGGAGTTTGTAAATTAGCCGCACTACAGCATCTTGAATATCATACTTGGCGATCGCTTTCATTAACACCACTTGCGGATCATCTGTTTTCGAGACATCCACTTCAATGGTCTGAAAAGTCCGAACTGTTAAGGGACAAAATTCCCATTCAGCGCTTCCCCGCTCCAGTTCTAGCATTACATAGCCTTTATCTTCTTTTTCTTCGCTGAAATCTACCCGCTCAATGCTTCCTGGATAAATCACCGGCGGGTTGTTGGATTTATTCAGATTCTGGTGACGGTGGACGTGTCCCAATGCTACATAATCAAAACAAGGTCGCGTCAGCAAAGATAGGGGGAGAGTAAAGCCTTTACCTACTGCCAAAAAGCGTTCTGCGCCCAAGGTAGCATTGTCTGCCATCAAGTGAGCCAAAAGGACAGTTGGCACATCGGGGTCAAGACGGCGAATTTCACCTTCTAGAACAACTCGCAGACGTTCTGTTAACAGTTGGTTGACTTCCGCCAAAGACAAACCTTCAGTCTCTTGGCGAGTCATCAGAGTGGAACGGGTTAGCCAAGGGAGGGTGATTACTTGCACTTTGCCATTACGGGTTTCGATGCAGTGAGTAGTTAATGTATCACCAACAACAAATCCTGGTACTCCCAAGGTGCGGTAAATATTTAAACTCGCTCCTCCCTGTCCTTGGGAGTGTTGGTCATGGTTGCCTACCAACAGCACTGTCGGAATATTGGCATCCATCAGACGGCGAAACTGGCTAGCAAAAGCTTGTTGTACATAAGGCGGTGGTGTAGCATCCGGGAAAGCGTCACCACCAAATATCACCATATCAACCGCATCTGTCAATGCTCGGTCAATACATTTAGATAATGTATTGACAAAATCCTCCAACCGTGAATTTAATCCAGTTGCGGGATTAATTCGCCCGTGGGAAAAGCCGCTTCCCATGTGGATGTCAGAGAGGTGGAGGATTTTGATCATATTTGTCCTTTATTCTTAGTCATTTGTCCTTTGTCTAATACTAATGACTAATGACCAATGACTAAATGTGAATTCCACATTCTGTTTTATCACTTCCCCGCCAACGTCCGGCGCGTTCGTCTTCGCCTTCGCCGACTTTGGTGGTGATGGGTTCGTCACCAATGCTGGGATAACCTTTGTCGTGTAGAGGGTTGTAGATGACTCCGTGTTCAGCCACGTAAACCCAGCTGTCTTTACGTGTCCAGGTAGCTATAGGATTTACTTTCAGCCGACCTTTATTATCTAATTCAAATATGGGCATATTCCCACGGGTTACTGCTTGGTCACGGCGGCGTCCAGTTATCCAAGCGACGCTATTGAGTTCATCTAGACTGCGTAGCAGTGGTTCAATTTTTGTAATGTGGTGGAATTGGGCAATATCTTTGTCCCAGAGTTTTTCGCCGTACTTGGCTTCAAAGGCTTCGCGGGTGTCTAATTCTGGAGTTTTGTAAGTTTGCAAATCGAGGTTGTAGATTTGTTTGGCTTTAGCTACTAATTCTAGGCTTTCAGGGAAGTGGTGCAAGGTGTCCAGAAAGATTACAGGAACAGGATGCTTCAGTTCACTGTAAAGAATATGGGTAATTATCATGTCATCCACATTAAAGGCGCTGGTTTGCACCAGTCCCGTTGGGATATTTTCTATAGACCATGCCAGTATTTCTTTGGGAGTGGCAGTTTCAAATTGCTCATTTAATTTCTCTAAGTCAAAAGCGATCGTTTGGTTTCTAGATGCCGTGGAGACTGTCATGATAATCTTCTATTCAAATATTTTTACCTTGATTAATATTGATCTTATCCCATAAAGGCGCCTATTCCGCTCGGAGATAAGGTAATTATTCTGTTCGGGAATTACTACATTCTGAGGATGAGGGCATTGGGCATTGGTCAGTAAAAATCATTACATAAGGAGAAATCACAGTATTTACTAAGAAACTTTACGGTAATTTAAGTTTTACAAGGCTTTTCTGGATATTTATACTGAGTTTGATATGGTTAAGGAACTATTAACAAAAAGGATTTTACTTAAATGAACGATTCAAAATTGCCCAATGCTTTAGGACAATCTATAATTATGGGCGCTTTCATGATCTTGACCAGCGTTGGGATTATTACAATCATGAACTTTTTCTAAGATAAAGATTTCTAATTTTAGCAATAAGACTTTACAAAGTCCCGCTCAAAACTGAGTGGGACTTTTACTTTTCTGCTCCACATATATCTGTGTATATTAAACCTCTTCTGTGACTTTCGGCAGAGAATAATTCAAGACTTACGTATTAACAGGAATTTGACTATTAAACATAGGAGTGAAAAAGAATGTAGAGAGAGGTAGCAATGCTAAGTCTCTACAAGGGTTCTAGATAAGGTATGTTTTTCTACCAGATGTCTATTGTCCGATTTTGCAGGTATCCCGGCTGAACCCGCTCAAAGAGCTTGCCTCAACAAATAACTAAATTTAGTACCATTCCATTCTGGCGTTGATGTTAGTTTTGTAGCCAGTTAGGGAAAACTATTATAGCTATACATGGTACTTAATTAAGAGATTTTGGGGTGTCCCTGACTTTCGCTTAACTAAGCGACATTGATGCTTGTCCTATCTAAACATCCAGTAAATAACATCATCATGGTTCACATATCTTTGATCGACAACCAAATACAATCCTTAGAATTACCGATTGAGCGCGATCACTTTCTGCGTACAATGATTCGAGAATTGGCTGGAACCTTACAAGATGTTGTTGGGATTGAAGAGGCAGCAGGCTTTTTGAATGTGGTTGGCTATCGAACAGGTCAACATGTCAATCAGCAATACCAGAACGCTTTGCAACTGTCAAATCTTTCTCGGAGGCAGGTAACTGCCGTCCTCGTAGATTGGAAACGCCGGATTCAAGGCGACTTTTACGTGATTGAAGAAACCGATGAGAAGATCGTTTTAGGCAATCGCAAATGCCCCTTTGCAGAACAGGTAGAAGGGCGCGAAGCCATGTGTGTTATGACATCTAATATTTTTGGCGCGATCGCAGCCGACAATCTCGGCTACGCTAGAGTCGAGTTACAAGACACGATTGCTAGAGGCGCGCAGGAATGCAAAATCGTCATTTATCTCAAACCTAGCGAAGTATTAGACGAGTTTCCAGCACAGGAATACTTCAAAGCATAGTAACAGCGTTAAGGGGGACATTTGCAGACTATAAGCTTCTGACTGTAATATGTCCCGGCTGAAGTTGATCCCCCAAAGCATAGTTTAGCCTCTTTATTTTTACCCCGTCAGTGCTAAGAGCAATGTTGACATCCTCCCCACCTTACTTCGTTGAAGGTGGGGATTCCAAAGGTGGCTCATGGTAAAGATCCCTGCTTCAATACCTGAAGATCGATGACACCTGATCAATTTTTAACGTTTGCCCAGACTTTACCAGAACCTCTGCTTCTTGTGACTAGCGCAGGTGAAATTTTGGCAGTCAATCAACCTGCTGCTAGACTCTTTAGTAAGACAAGTAAAGCACTCATTGGTCAACGTCTTACCGAGTTTGTCACTGATTCTTCAGAGAAGATCATCGACTATCTTCGAGTTTGCTCCCAAAGTCGCCAAATGATTTTGGGAACTTTAACCATCCACCAAGCTCAGGGAGAGGGAATTGCTTGTCGTAGTCAAGGGGCTGTGATCCAACCGCGATCGCTAGAAAGTCCAGCCATCAATTTACTGCGCTTAGAAAAGCGAACGAGTAATCAATTCGTTGTCCTTAACCAAAAAATTCAGGCGCTGAGTAAAGAAATTCAACAGCGCCAACACCTTCAGGTAGAACTCGCACAATCGAATGAAACCTTAAAACAAACTCTGATCAAACTGCAAAATGCTGTTGAAGCCATTCAAACAGAAAAGATGTCTGGGCTAGGACAGTTAGTTGCAGGGATTGCCCATGAAATTAATAATCCGGTTAGCTTTATTTATGGAAATCTCACCTATGCGAGTGAATACTATGATTCATTACTGAAACTGATTCAACTCTATCAGCAAGAATACCCCAATCCGAGCCTAGTGATTCAGCAGGAAATTGAAGCCGTGGATCTTGATTTTATTCAAAAGGATATTAAAAAATTACTCCAGTCAATGCAGACAGGTTCCGAGCGGATTAGCGAGATTGTTAAATCTTTCCGAAACTTCTCTCGATTAGACGAAGCAACATTCAAAGCAGTTAATATTCATGAGGGTTTAGAGGCTGCATTGATGATTTTACAAAGTCGCCTCAACCCTAGCGGGCGACATTCTGGTATTGAAGTGATTAAGGACTATGGAGAATTGCCTTGGGTTTCTTGTTCTCCTGGACAACTCAATCAAGTGTTTATGAATCTCCTGAATAATGCGATCGATGCTTTAGAAGAAGCTGAACAAGTGCGATGGTCTGCGACCGACCGTAGGTCATCGCCAGAATCAATGCAAAATTATCCTAGTCGGATCTGGATTTGCACGGAGAAACTAAATGATCGCTACATTGGAATTCGCATCAAGGATAACGGTAGCGGAATCCCTACCCAGATTCATCATCAGATATTTAATCCCTTCTTCACTACTAAGCCAGTCGGCAAAGGGACAGGATTAGGATTATCGATTTGTTACCAAATCATCGAGAGCCATCATGGTCGAATTAATGTGATATCTGAGCAAGGTTGCGGAACTGAATTTAGTATTGAGTTACCCATTGTTTACTGATCAAAACTGTACCCTTGCTAAAACGTAATTACGAATTACGAATTACGCGTTCGCGTAGCGTCTCGTAGAGAAGCAGTACTAGTGACCGACTGGCGCTTTCACTCCTGCACCGCCTTTGCCCAGAAATAGTAACAAAGGTAATGAGCAAAGGAATCCTACCCCTACGACTCGAAAGCAATCTGCGTAAGATAAAACCGCAGCTTGGGTATCTACTGTTTGACTTAATAAAGCTAGTGCTTGTTGTTGCGCTGTTGCCGCATCTATGCCTTGGCCTTGGAGTGCCCCGTTGAGCGCATCGAGGCGCTGATTGGTTTCTGGGTCATAAGGACTAAGTTTTGCTAACAAAATGTCCCGATGAAAAGCGTGTCGTCGGTCAAGCAGAGTGGTGAGTAGGGCAATGCCGATGCTACCACCGAGTTGTCGGGTGAGATTGTAGAAACCAGATCCGGCAGAAATATCTTGCTTGGGTAGCGGGCCTAAGACTGCCAAACTCAAAGGGAGAAACATCAATACAGTAAAACCCCCACGCCATACCAATGGCCAAAATAAATCATCTATGCCGGTTTGTGGGGTAATTGCTGCCAATTGAAACATGACTCCAGATGATCCGACAGCGCCCATTGCAATTAAAAATCGGGCATCAATTTTATTAGAAAGTTTGCCTAATAAAACCATAACGATCGCAGACGCTAAAGCCCCAGGCGCTAACAATAGTCCTGTCTGCGTTGCCGTAAAGTGCAGCACACTTTGAGCAAATATCGGCACAGCAAAGAGTGTTCCATAAAGCCCCATACCCACCACTGCTGAAAGAACGCTTCCCGCAGCTAAAGACCGGTGACGCAAAACTCTCAAATCCACAGCCGGATGATCTGTTTTCAGTTCTCGCCAAATAAACAACCCCAAGCCGATAATACTAGCGATCGCTAAGGTGGTGATGAAATTGGAGGAAAACCAGTCGTCTGTCTCTCCTTCCTCTAACAAAGTTTGCATACAGCCAACAGCAATCACCAAAAACCCAATCCCGAACCAATCGACGGCTTGGCTTTGTGTCTCTTTCTTATCTTTATCTTTGGGCAAAAATGCCAAGGACATCGCCACTGCAATGATCCCGAAGGGAATATTAACAAAGAAAATCCACCGCCAGCCCAAACCATCTACCAGGAATCCCCCCAATGTTGGGCCGATGGCTGGCCCAGCAATTACACCCACCCCAAAAACTGCCTGGGCGAATCCTTGTTCAGCCGGTGGAAAAGTCTCGAACAAAATCGCTTGTGCTTTAGCTAACAACCCGCCACCACATAAACCTTGAAGAATTCGAGAAAAAACTAGCATCGGTAGATTAAATGCTAAACCGCATAAAACCGAGGCCAGGGTAAAGCCAATCAACGAGAAGATAAAGTAGGTTTTGCGCCCAAAGTAATCTCCCAGCCATGCAGATAAGGGAATTAAGACGACATTTGCGATCGCATATCCAGTCACCACCCAACCTACTTCACTAACAGTTGCACCCAGACTGGCTTGGATATCAGTCAGGGCAACGTTAACAATACTAGTATCAATTACTTCTAAGATTGCACCAAGAGAAGCCGTGAAAGCGATCGCCCACTTCAATGGCCCCTGCACATAACCAAATTGGTCAAAAGTTGAACGTTTAATGTTGGTAGCCATTGTTAGGCCAAAGCTAAAGTTAAGTATTGTATATATACGCTACGGTAGCGTATCATATAGAATCGGTCAAGAGAGTCTTGAATAAAAAGTGGCAGAAATACATATGCTAAAGATGGATGGTCACTGTTGCTGTTTTCGTGCATAGGAAATGAGTTCTCGACTGATTTATTCTCCATAGGCTGTGTTCTATGCCCAGAGGTAGAAGCAAATTGTCAAAAAGATATTGCTTGGGGATGATATTTTTATGAGTAAGCAAATTAACGCACCCTCTGGACGCCCACGCAGCATCCACGCCGACCAAGCTATTCTGCAAGCGACTTTAGACCTGCTTGCAGAGGTAGGATATGAAAGCATGAGTATAGAAGCGATCGCTTCCCGTGCGGGAGTTGGTAAAACGACCATCTATCGGCGTTACACTTCCAAAGAAGAACTAGTTGCAGACGCTATAGAAAGTCTCAGAGATGATTTAGCGATCCCCGATACTGGCAGCTTTTGGGGAGACATGGATATCTTAATCAATAATGCCGCCAAAAAAATAGATAGTCCCCTTGGTCGTCAGACACTCGCGCTGATCATTAGTACAGCGTCTAGCAATCCTCAGTTTGCCGAGGTCTATTGGATAAAATATACCAAACTCCGACGTGAAGCCTTTGCTAAAATACTTCAGCGTGCAAAGTCTAGAGGCGAAATTCACAAGGATGCAGACGTAGACTTAATTATCGATCTTGTGAGCGGGTCACTATATTATGCACTGATCTTCAAACCCACAACCGAGCCAGTAGAAGCGTATATGCGCCGTACAATGAATCTTCTTCTCAAAGGCATTGGGAATAGGGCATAGGGCATGGGGCATAGGGAAGAGTTCTTCTAAATTCCTGTACAGACGCGATTAATCGCGTCTCTCCAAACTCCTAACTCCTAACTGGCCAATGCCCAATGCCCATTTGAAACTTGTTGCCAAAATAACTTTCCAGCATAGGTCATAAATGAGATGATGGAATAATTAGAGAAAAAGGTGAACAATTGTTATTTTTCTCCCTCCGCTTCTGGTTGCAAAATGGCATCACAGTATTGAATGAGGATTGTCAAGCGATCGCTAATCGTTTGAAGTCTCGTTTGTGCAGTAGATGCTTGCCGCGCTCCTTGCAAAAACATCACATCTATTTCCAACAGGCGCAATTGCTTGCTCATTTCCGTTTGATAAGACTGCACTCGCCAGTCTTCTCCTTGGGGAGAGGCTTCTCTAGCAGAGGCTTCTCTACCAGAAGCTTCGCCAACGCCAACGCCAACATCAGCCAAAGGCACAATCTGTTGCCTAAAAAATTGTTGCAACGAGGCTACACCTTGCCGCAGTTCGGGTGCAACAATTTGCGTAGTTGTGGCATCGGAGCGTAATTGCTCTAGTAAGGTTACAAATGCCTGATATTTCTCACGATTTAAAGACATCCAGTGATAGTTAAGATAGTATTAATGTCAAGTAATTTTTCTTCTACAATAAACTTTACTTAATCGTTTATCAGCACTAAAAGCCTCAAGTCGTGATTTGAGGCTTTGTTTGCCATCAATCGATTTTGAAATTTATGATCCTTGAAACTCAAACTGGATGACTACCAGACGCTCGTGCGTCGCTAAGGCTGCGCTATCGGCAATTGCAGAATCATCCTAACACTGTTTTTTTGAGCGACAGCATCTTTTCAGGGCGATGCTGGTAGTTTTATTTATCTTTCACTTATCTACCAATCCTCTCTAAACCCAATTGTATGAGCACCATAGCGATAAATTCATCAGCCGATCTAGCTATTCCAGAATGGTTAAAAAAATGTTTGAAGGAGTCATCGACAACTAGCGGCGCAGCCGAAGATGACCGAAGGTATAATGATACCGTCTTAATTGGTCGAGCATTTGAATTTGCTTACCAACTGCATCAAGGTCAATACCGCAAATCTGGAGAACCATACATTGCTCATCCCATTGCTGTAGCTGATTTGCTGCGTGACTTGGGGGGGAGTGCTGCTATGATAGCAGCTGGATTTCTTCATGATGTCGTTGAAGATACAGAAGTTACCAGTGAAGACATAGAACAGCGCTTTGGCCCAGAAGTGCGGCAATTGGTCGAAGGTGTCACCAAGCTTTCTAAAATCAATTTCACTAGCAAAACCGAAAGCCAAGCCGAAAACTTCCGGCGGATGTTTTTGGCAATGGCGCAAGATATTCGGGTAATTGTGGTGAAATTGGCAGACCGTTTGCATAATATGCGAACTTTACAATATATGTCAGAGGCTAGCCGCCGCCGCAGTGCCCAAGAAACGCGAGATATTTTCGCGCCTTTAGCCAATCGCTTGGGGATTTGGCGGATTAAATGGGAACTGGAAGATTTGGCTTTTAAGTATTTGGAACCGGAAGCTTTCCGCCAAATGCAAGAACTTGTTTCCGAAAAACGGACGGCGCGAGAAGAGAAATTGACCAAAGCTACAGACATTTTGCGGGAACGTTTGCAGCAAACCGGAATCAATTTTCACGATATCAGTGGTCGTCCCAAGCACCTTTATAGCATTTACCAAAAAATGCACCGCCAGCAAAAGGAATTTCATGAAATTTACGATTTGGCAGCGCTGCGAATTATTGTCCAAAGCAATGAGGAATGCTATCGGGCGCTGGCGGTGGTTCATGATGCTTTTCGCCCAATTCCTGGGAGATTTAAGGACTATATTGGACTGCCAAAGCCTAACCGTTACCAGTCGTTGCATACTGGGGTGATTGGCCTAACTGGTCGTCCTTTAGAGGTGCAAATTCGGACAATCGAAATGCATCATATCGCGGAGTATGGGATTGCCGCCCATTGGAAATACAAAGAAACAGGAGGTTCTAGTATTAGCCATTTGACAGCGACAGATGACAAGTTTACTTGGCTGCGGCAGCTGCTGGAGTGGCAAAGTGATCTCAAGGATGCCCAAGAATATCTTGATAGCGTCAAAGATAATCTATTTGAAGATGATGTCTATGTCTTCACCCCTAAGGGGGATGTTGTTCCTTTAAGTCCCGGTTCTACGACTATAGATTTTGCTTATCGCATTCATACCGAAGTCGGGAACCACTGTTCAGGGGCGCGGGTGAATGGGCGAATGGTGCCACTATCAACGCGGCTGCAAAATGGCGATATTGTAGAGGTTCTCACCCAAAAGAACTGCCATCCGAGTTTAGATTGGTTGAACTTCGTCAGGACTTCGGCGGCGAAATATCGGATAAAACAATGGTACAAGCGATCGCGCCGCGAAGAAAATGTTGCGCGTGGACGGGAGTTGTTAGAAAAGGAACTTGGTAAAACTGGTTTTGATAGTTTGCTGAAGTCGGATGCAATGGAGACTGTCGCCGAAAAGTGTAACTACCATAGTGTGGAAGATTTACTTGCCGGTTTGGGTTACGGTGAAGTGACGTTGAACTTGGTATTAAATCGTTGGCGAGAAGTGGCTAAGGGACAACAACCAGTTTCCACGGTGTCGCCATTTATCCCCAAAGAACCAACTACATCAAAAGCTTTGCGAGATGTACCTGTAACTACCTCCCGCTCCACATATTCGCCAATTGTTGGGGTGGAAGGTTTGGTGTATTATTTAGCTGGGTGTTGTACCCCGATTCCTGGCGAACCAATTATTGGTGTGGTGACGCGAGGTAGGGGGATTTCGATTCATCGCCAAGGCTGCCATAATCTGGAGAGTGTGGAGTATGAGCGTTTAGTACCAGTTAGGTGGAACCCAAGCGCCGAAAATAGTGGTCGTCCGCATACTTATCCAGTGGATGTGCAAATTGAAGCCCTTGACCGCGTAGGGGTGCTAAAGGATATTTTGTCACGGTTGAGTGACCAAGGGATCAATGTCCGCCATGCCCAGGTGAAAACCTCTATTGGTCAACCGGCATTGATCGACTTAGGAATAGATATACGCGATCGCTCTCAACTAGAGCAAGTGTTCGTCCAAATTAAGAAAATGAGCGACATTTTAAATATCCACCGCGTTGGTCAAATTGACGAGTAGGTGTCCCAATTGGTAGGGTGCGTTAACGCAGTGTAACGCACCAATTTAGGAGTCGAACCACAGAGGCGCAGAGGAAATCAATATCCAGTGTTTTTACTTAAATAATTGTATTATATTTGATATAGCAACCGCCAAGGCGGTTAGGGTATAGACTGGAAGTAGTCCCTTTTCCTGCGGAGTGCGATTGCTCGACCCATGCCTAAACCCTATAGTTATGACCTCCGTCAGAAGGTGATTCAAGCCATCGAACTCGATGGCTTAAAGAAAAGTGAAGTGAGTCAACTATTCAATATCAGTCGCAATACCATAGACTTATGGCTGAAGCGATTGGACGTTACAGGCGACTTCCAAGCCATACCCAATCAGCCTCCTGGTAATGGCCATAAAATCACTGACTGGGAAAAATTCCGGGAATTCGCTTTATCTCATGGGGATAAAACCCAAGTTGAAATGGCCTCACTTTGGGAAGGAGAAATTAGCGATCGCACGATTTCACGCGCATTGAAGAAAATTGGCTTCACTCGAAAAAAAAGACCTACGGCTACTGTGAGCGCGATGAAGGCAAACGGCAGACGTTTGTAGCGCAGTTATCCGGCCTACTAAGGCGAGAAAATTGTTTACCTTGATGAATCTGGGATGGATAATCGAGACGAGTATGAGTACGGTTGGAATAAAAAAGGGCAGCGCTTCCATGCACTTAAATCAGGCCGAGGTGAAGGACGGGTGAACATGATTGCCGCGCTGTGTAACCAAAACCTGATAGCTCCCTTCACTGTTGAGGGAGCCTGTAATCGAACAGTGTTTGAGACCTGGTTGGAAACCTGTTTGGTTCCGACACTCGAACTGGGACAGGTTGTAGTGATGGATAATGCCACATTTGATAAAGGTGGACGTATTCAAGAACTGATTCAGGACGCGGGGTGTGAACTGCTATACCTACCGCCTTATTCTCCTGATCTTAACAAGATTGAGAAATGCTGGTCTTGGCTAAAAAGTCAAATCCGCAAAAAACTGGATCAGTTCGATTGTTTGCGAGATGCCATTGAGCATGTTTTACGTTCGGTGTCTTAACCGCCTTGGCGGTTGCTATAATTAAAAATCAACGGTAGTATATTTTACATCTTTAATAGGCTTCGTCTGACATCTTGCACCATTCTCAATTAGCACCATCGCCCGCCCAGAACTCAAGTTCTGGGCTGATAGCTCAACTCCACGCTTAGTGGACTCAAACTTTTGCTCAGTCTTCTTTAGAAGACTTTAGCTATTAGCCTCAGAATGAATTCTGAGGCGGTTGTTGGAACTGATGCAAGATATCAGCTTCGTCTGTCATAACCTCTATTAAGGCGCGATCGCCTGCTGCTCGTTTGACCACCTACAAATAAGCTGATCGTGTCAAAATGTTATGTGTATAGTTTATTTACAAAGTCATTTATGCCGAAAGCAATTTGGAATGGAACTGTTTTAGCCGAGAGTGATAATACTGTAGTTGTGGAAGGCAACCATTATTTCCCTGTTGACGCCATTAACAAACAGTATTTCACAGAAAGCAACACCCACACCACTTGTCCTTGGAAAGGTGTCGCCAGCTACTACAGTATCGACGTTGATGGGCAAATTAATAAAGATGCTGCTTGGTACTATCCCAGCGCCAAGGAGAAGGCTAAGAATATTGAAGGCTATGTGGCTTTCTGGAGGGGTGTAAAAGTTGAGGCTTAATAAAGGTTCCTGGAAGTATTTTAGTTTCAGGAAATTGATATTATCTTCGGCTAATTGCCCATAAAATAATTAGCCCGCGCAGAGATAAGTCTGAGCGGGCTTTGTATTTAAACTATTTACAGCTATTTTTAGGTAAATAGACCACGCGGTAGGGGCACAGCAATGCTCATTGGTGTCAACTTCAGCTAGAAATCGCTTGTTGACTTCCACGCCCGCCCAGAAATAAATTTCTTTGGCTTTTAGCCCAAGTCTACTCAAGTAGACTAAAGATTTTTCGGATTATTTAGTCATCTTTAGATGACTTGAGCTATTAACAAGGAACTTCAGTTCCTTGTGGAACATGGCTTTCACGTTAATTTGACACCAATGAGCTTTTTCTGTGCCCCTACGATAGATGTGGTTCAAATAGATGAAAACTGCTGTAAAAAATTTATTCTAATACGTAATTATACCTTGGCTTTGCGAAACGCTGCTTGCTTTCTCTTCGCCAGCCAAGCCAGACTACCAGCAAGTATAATACCACCGATCGCACTTGGTTCGGGTACTCTTGTCAGGAAAACAACCTCACTGGCTGTAACAGTTATAGTGCCTGCTGCTCCTGAATTAATGTTACCACCAGCGATCGCACTGGGTTTGCGTACTGGTTTCAATATAAGAAGATCATCGGCTCTGAGAGTTATGTTACCTGCTAGACCATCGCCGGTTTCCCCAAAATTGACGCTGGCACCATCGAGAATCATTAGCCTACCAGTAGAGATTTGCAATGAGCCAGCCCCACTGTAATTGAGATTGTCGAAGGTAGCAGCTTGTGCTGATTCGACTTGCATTATCACCCAGCCCAGAGCAACAGCTGTGGAAATAGCTTGAGCAACAGCCTTTTTTCTATTGTTTTTTGTCATGGATTGTGAATCCATTTTTAGAGCAAAAGACATAAATCTATAACTTGACGATTTTATACTTACTCAAGCATAGCGATCGCATGGTATGCGGTTTACTGCCACTGATATAACTTTATAATTAAAGCTAACAAGCAAAAAGCATGACCTAAAAAAACAAGCGGAGTCATTTGTTACGATAACTTCTATACTAATCAGGTTTGCTTAAGCATTTGCTAGAAATAAACAAACTGTTGTTACTAAGGTGCAAGCATTTATAACAAAGGTTCTTCAGTACTTGCTATGCTTAACTAATAGTTGATATACCAATTTAACAAGC
>NZ_JABXKJ010000229.1:0-21283 GCF_017115085.1 Nostoc sp. NMS7
TGAGGCTAATCCTCCAAACCCTAATGGGTCTTAGTTTCTAGCCAACGATTCGCACTATCTAACCAATATCTGTGCCTGGGTGCTAGGGTGAGGTAGTTTAGTCAATTTTTTGCACATCACCCTAGCTACTGCAAAGGCAACTTATTAAATAGTCACCCACTCTTGCTTGCTACCGGATTTCCAGCAAGGAGTTGTTTACTATAAAACATCTATCATCAGGTTAATAGACTTCTTGCATAAATCAAAAAAAGAACCCCACCCCGCCTTTGACTTACGTCAAATTCTCCCCTCCCCGCCTGCGGGGAGGGGCTGGGGGTGGGGTGTTAGGGACTTTTGCAAGAGGTCTAATGTATAACAATATTTTTTGATTGAATTATATTGTAATATCGAAGCTGTTGCTTGAAAAAAACTTCCGAGATCAGGTTATTTATGTCTAATGGTAGATGAAGTTCAGGGAACAATACTAAGCGCATTGCTTTTTGTATAAAATCCCAAATAGAAGAACGAGATTATTTTAATCTGTATTTTAGATAGATAACAGTAAAGTTAAGCAACTATGAGTGAAATCAAGATCCTCGTGATTGAAGATCACAACCTGACAAGAATCGGCTTACGGGCTGCCTTACAAACGCAGCCAGAGTTAAACATTGTTGGTGAAGCCGCGAATGCCGCCGACGGCATCAAGCTTCTGAAAACACTCAAGCCTGATGTTGCTACTATTGACATTGGTTTGCCTGACATGGATGGGATTGAGCTAACACGCACATTTAGGCAATATCAAGCAGAAAACGAAGATTATACAACAAAGCTGCTAATTCTAACGATGCAGAATAGCGAACAGGCCGTTTTAGCAGCATTTGCAGCAGGTGCTGATTCTTATTGCATGAAGGATATCGAAACTGAGAAACTAGTTGAGGCTGTGAAAACAACTTATGCAGGTGCATCATGGATCGATCCAGCGATCGCAGACCTTGTACTACAACAAATACGTCAAGATTTCCCCGATGCTAGCAGAGGCACAGCTGGAAAAAGAGTCTTAATTGAAGGTATTGACCCAGATATTGAGAAAAGTATAGTCGGCTATCCTTTAACTAATAGAGAGATGGATGTTTTAGAGTTGATTGTCGCTGGGTGTGACAATGCAGAAATTGCTAAAAGGCTGTATCTAACAGTCGGTACTGTAAAAACTCATGTTCGAGGTATTCTCAATAAACTCTGTGTTGCTGACCGTACACAGGCTGCTGTCCGGGCTTTGCGTGCTGGATTAGTACCGTAAGCAAGCAAATAGCCATCATCAAGTGCGTACACAAGAACACTTAACAATTCAAAATTAAAGACATTTTAAGAGGCAGATATTAAACCTAGTACTTAAGCATTGACAAGAAAACCAAAATACACATAGTCGGAAAACCCATATCTTTCGTAGGGGCAATACCCTGCGGTCTGCTAAAGCTACATGAATTGCCCCTACGTGCGGGTATATTTACCATTAAGTAATGATTAATAAAAGCTTAAAACGACCTATTTTGGTAAATGCATACCATGATTAGTTTGTACAGTGCGTAAGTCCTAAAACCCTTTAATTTACAATAAAAATCTTTCTTCCCCATTCCCCATTTAATTGTTTTTCGGTCAAAACGGTTAACTGGGACAAAGATTTATGAATAAATTGTTACAAAGTTTAGTAGAATAGCATCATTCACAAATAAGTATTTTTTATCATATACATGATAGCGGATCAATTTCCCTGGCTTACCGCGATCGTCTTACTGCCACTCGTTGCTGCCTTGCTCATCCCTCTGCTGCCTGATAAAGATGGCAAGCGCGTGCGGTGGTATGCACTGGGTGTAGGTATCGCAGACTTTGCTTTGATGTGCTACGCCTTTTGGAAACATTACGATGCCAGCAGTGCTAGTTTTCAACTTGTGGAAAATTATGCCTGGGTGCCTCAGTTAGGTTTGAACTGGGCGGTATCAGTCGATGGACTTTCAGTGCCACTTGTGCTTCTAGCAGGATTTGTCACCACACTCTCGATTTTTTCCGCTTGGCAAGTTGATCACCGACCCCGCCTCTTCTATTTCTTGATGCTGGTGCTGTATTCTGCACAAGTAGGCGTGTTCGTTGCCAAAGACTTGCTGCTATTTTTCATTATGTGGGAAGTAGAGCTGATTCCCGTCTACCTACTAGTCTGCATTTGGGGTGGGCAAAGGCGTCGTTATGCGGCTATGAAATTTTTGTTGTATACCGCAGCCGCTTCTATATTTATTTTGGTGGCAGCCCTGGCAATGGGGTTATACGGCGGCGGTGATATGACATTTGATATAACCGCCCTCGCCAAGAAAGAATATCCCCTTGGTCTACAACTGCTACTTTATGCAGGGTTGTTGATTGCATTTGGTGTCAAGCTTGCTGTTTTCCCCTTGCATACCTGGTTGCCTGATGCGCACGGTGAAGCATCTTCTCCTGTATCGATGATTCTGGCTGGTGTGTTACTGAAGATGGGCGGATACGGGCTGATTCGCCTGAATCTTGAATTACTCCCCGATGCACATATTTACTTTGCACCGGTTCTAGCCATTCTGGGTGTTGTGAATATTATCTATGGTGCATTAAACTCCTTTGCTCAGACCAATATGAAGCGGCGTTTAGCTTATTCGTCGATTTCCCATATGGGGTTTGTATTGCTTGGGATTGCGTCCTTTACTGATTTGGGAATCAACGGCGCGATGTTGCAGATGATTTCACATGGTTTGATTGCATCGGTACTGTTCTTTTTAGCAGGCGTTACTTACGATCGCACCCACACAATGGTAATGAAAGATATGGGCGGTGTTGGTCAAGCCATGCCCAAAGTCTTTGCCCTGTTTACAATCTCCGCGATGGCATCCCTAGCACTTCCCGGTATGAGCGGCTTTCCTGGCGAACTATCAGTATTCGTTGGTCTGACAAGCAGTGACGTTTACAGTTCGACTTTCTGCACCGTCACGGTTTTTCTAGCTGCGGTTGGAGTCATCCTCACACCTATCTATCTACTTTCCATGCTGCGAGAGGTATTTTATGGTGACGGTGCAGCACTCATCTGCGACATTAATAATGCCGGCTTGGAAAATCAAGAAGATGACGGAACAGTTTGTTTTGGTACAGACTGCTTCGTGCCAGAAGATGCAGTCTACGATGATGCTAGACCGCGTGAGGTGTTTATCGCTGCCTGTTTTCTGCTGATGATTATTGGTATTGGTTTCTATCCCAAGATGGCGATGCAGATGTATGACGTGAAGACTGTCGCAGTCAATGCTAATCTTCGCCAGTCTTATGCTATAGTTTCGCAAACAAATCCCCAAATTTATGCGAAAGGATTCTTGGTTCCACAAATTTCCGAGGTTGAGGTAGCGCCCGTTTTGGGAACTTTGAAGTAAGCTTTTTGACCAATAGACTTGTCGAAAAGAGCGTTGTCTACGACTAACTACTACTCGTCTATGCGTTTTTATTAGGTTATTACTTTGACCAAAGGCTCTACGCAACCTACAATTACTACATTAGAGTAATACATAAGTAGGTTGTGTATGAGTAATCCTTCCTTCTTTGATGAACAGAAAGAACAATCTTTAATAAAAGCTAGAATTGTTGAGAAATATTTTTGGGCTTGGGCAAAGGTGATTATACCAACTGCTAAAAAATTTGACCCAAGAATTGCCTATATAGACCTTTTTGCAGGGCCAGGTCGATATAAAGATGGTTCAAAATCAACACCAATAAAAGTTTTAGAGACTGCGATTTCTAATTCAGATATGCAAAATATGTTGGTGACAGTATTTAATGATGCTGATGCAGAACATATTAATTCTCTCCAAGAAACTATAAATTCAATCCCTGGCATTGAAAATTTAAAATATAAGCCTCAAGTAATTAATCATGAAGTTGGGGAAAATATTGTCAAGACATTTAACGAGCTAAAGTTAGTACCTACATTCTTTTTTGTAGATCCGTGGGGATATAAGGGATTGTCGCTACAACTTATTAACTCGGTTGTAAAGAATTGGGGGTGTGATTGTATCTTCTTTTTCAATTACAACCGGATCAATATGGGTTTAGGTAACGCAGCTGTTGAAGAACACATGAATGCGCTATTTGGAAAAATACGAGCCGATCAAGTACGCGAAAAACTAAAAACTCTTAAACCAGAAGAACGGGAGTTAACAGTTGTAGAGGCACTTTGCGAAGCTCTCAAAGAAATGGGTGGAGAGCATGTTCTACCTTTTCGTTTCAAACATGAAAACGGCAACCGAACTAGCCATCACTTAATCTTCGTGAGTAAGCACGTCAAAGGCTATGCAATCATGAAAGACATAATGGCAAAAGAGAGTTCTGAACAAAATCAAGGCGTACCTTCTTTTGAATATAATCCAGCCACTTATAGACAACCATTGCTTTTTGAATTTTATCGTCCTCTTGATGACTTAGAAGAAATGCTATTGGATACATTTACAGGTCGAACAATAACCATGCAAGACATTTACAATCAGCATCATGTTGGAAGGCGTTATATTAGCAAGAATTACAAAGATGCTCTTAAGAATCTTGAAGCTAAAAGTAAAGTCATAGCAGATCCACCTGCTAATAAACGAAAAAAGAATAAAGGTGAACTGACATTCGGCGATTTGGTGAAAGTTACATTTCTACCTAAGCAATAATTACCAAACTTTCTTTTTTACCTGCTAATTTCAGTGGAGTATTCCCCCATCTCTTTTGATGCCACTTCCAAGCATCAGGCATTTCATCCCATATTTTACCATCCAGTAATCTACCTCCAGCTTTAGAAGTTCTGCCGCCAATCTGCTTGAAAAAAAATGCAACTTCTGCTGCTTGACACTGGTTATGAATATCTTTTACCCACTCAGTTTTTAAAGAACGATGTTTTTGTCCAGACTCTCCACCAACAATGACCCAGTGAATATCTGTTAACTCCAGATTCAATTCACCTAAAAGCGGTTCACATGAAAGAAAGCGGACAGTCGCGGGAACTTTGCGAAGAAAGTCAACACGATTAACATAGTTTTGATTTTCGACTGACACACCCAACCAGATATTTTCATGAAATTCTAGCTCAGAAGCCAACTCAAGTAACCGCTCAGGTCGTTTTGTTAATATTTGATATATGTGCCAAGGCGTTTCATGAATCACTTTAAAGACCTTTTTAATGAAATCAAGAGGTATATCTTCATGAAAAAGGTCGCTCATTGAATTCACAAATATTCTACTTGGAGTACGCCACTTTAAAGGTTCTACTAACCTTTCCGGGTATAAAGTTAAATCAAATCCATTCTTGAAGTTATTAGGAAAACGTTTAGTGAGAGCTTCTGCATAGCAATGCAAACAACCTGGGCTAACTTTATTACAACCAGTAGTTGGGTTCCAAGTTTTATCTGTCCACTCAATACCCGTGTGCGTACTAGACATATTATATAACCTTGTAAATTACAAATTCTGCAAATTATAGTTTTTGGGATCTGTGATTCTTATAGTGTATCCGTACTATAACAGAACTTATGATCATCTCATCGCTGTAGATGGGACAGAGCGATCGCACAATCCAACCATTTAAATTCCCATAGTATAATTTTGCCAGAGCCACAACCACTGCAACTCAAGGCTCGGAGGATGGATTAAGGAACAGTAGATCAAAAACTCGCCCAAAAGTGCTACCAATACATGGGATGCTGGTTGATGATTAGTGAGTTTTGCCAATGTCTGTTGTTTCTATCATCACTGTTACCGTTCCTGCCACAACTGCAAATTTGGGGCCTGGTTTTGATTGCATCGGTGCAGCATTAAACCTGTACAACGAGTTCAAGTTCACTCGCCTAGAAGAGGGTGGGCTAACTATTCATGTCACTGGTACGAAAGCTGAACGAGTCCAAACTGATGAGAATAATCTTCTTTACCAAGCCTTTGTCAAGTTCTATCAACATATAGGGCAGACACCGCCGACTGTGAAAATAGAAATTAAGTTAGGTGTCCCACTGGCGAGGGGTTTGGGTAGTTCGGCGACAGCAATTGTTGGTGGGTTGGTTGCTGCTAATCAACTTGAGGGTGGGCTTATGAGTCAGTCGCAGGTGATAGAGTTAGCGATCGCAATGGAAGGACATCCTGATAATGTAGTTCCAGCCTTGTTAGGAGGATGTCGTCTTGCTGCTACCACTGGCACAGCTTGGGAAATTTGTGATGTTCCCTGGCATGAAGATATTGTACCAGTTGTAGCTATTCCTGATTTTGAACTTTCCACCCACCAAGCGCGGGGCGTTCTCCCAAACGAAGTGAGTCGTGCGGATGCGATTTTCAATACAGCACATTTGGGTTTATTGTTGCGCGGCTTGGAAACTGGTAATGGACAATGGTTAAAGACAGCTTTGCAAGATAGATTGCATCAGCCCTATCGCAAAGCTTTAATCCCTGGTTATGATGCCGTAAACATCGCAGCTGTTAATGCTGGTGCTTATGGTATGGTGATTAGTGGTGCAGGACCGACACTGTTAGCTTTGGCAGATAAGTTACACTCAAAGGCGGTGGAGGCGGCGATGTTAGCTGCTTGGCAACAAGAAGGAATTATAGCCGAGGTGCGATCGCTTTCTCTCGATACCCAAGGCGCAAAAAGCTAAAAAATAAGGGAGATGAGAAGCAGCAAAAAAATTTTTAACTCCCCACTCCCCACTCCCCACTTACCTACAACAGATGGTTGCATAATTCCTAGTTTTTAATACTTGCTAAAAAATCATCTGTGGATGAATTAACTGGTATCCAGCCTCTTTAAGCTTTTCATTCGACACCCAAGCATTATATGGGCGGGTACTGTTGATAGAAGTATCCCATTTAACTTTGGGTAAATTATGTTTTTCAAATAAGCTATCTAGCAAGTCTCGGCTAGTGAGATGTGCATCATCTACCAGATTGTAAATCCCTTGCAAACGACGATGACGAGCAAATTCTATCGCACCCACAATATCATCCAAATGAATCCAATTTGTGATATCCTCGCCATTGCCAGGACGGGTTGCACCAGAATATCTGCTAAATATTTTCAACAGTTCCCTGCCAGTCCCATAAATACCTCCTAAGCGGAAGGTACAAACACGGAGATTTTCGCTAGACGCTGATAGCAACACATCCTCTGTTTTTCGGAGAATTTGTGCATTTAAATTAGCGGGTGCAAGCGGTGTTTCTTCATCTACCCATACACCATTTCTGTCACCATACACTGCATAACTCCCTGTGTATATTAATTGTTTCACACTTTTAATCTGCTGCAAAGATGAAACCAAACTTTGGGCAGTTTGTAGATAAGTTTCTTCATAAACTTCCCCACCTCTTGCACCAACACTCAAAAGTACAACATCTTGATTGTGCAAAACTGATTTTAGACTATCTAGGTCATTGCCACGGGTAACTACAACTCTTTGGGATACTGATTCTAGTGCCGGCACACGCTCAGGGGAAGTTGTGGTTACACTGACAACAAAATCCATCTTTTGCTGCCAATATTGAGCAACTTTATAACCAACATAACCACAACCAATGATTGCAACGTTCATGACAAATTAAACACAAATAAATTAAACTACTGATCGAGACTATATTTTCAATTAAGGGACTGGACGTAAATAAATTTAACAGTCCAGAGTTAACAGTCAATAGTACAGAGATTTTTACCTAAGTAAGTGGGGAGGAATAAATCAAACCATGTTACGCAATCTAAAATTAATTAAATTGCTTCCTAGTAAGGGCTGAAGCGCTTACCCTTCGGGTTTGTTAGTCGCTTATAGGAGAAAACCCCAAAACCACCCTAACTCACTACAAACCTTTAATTAATCATGCCCACTTACTTAATGACTAATGACTAATGACCAATGACTAAGCAGTAAGAAGCCACATTTACAATTAAGAGTACCTTCCTGGTGTAGTCGTTTAATTGCTTATCCTCACCGTTGAGGGTCTTAACTGCGATCGCTGAAATTCTATTACTCATCTTGAATCTGATTTATAGGGAATATTGCCAAGTCTCCCATATTACAGGTACTCTAAACCCAGTTTATTTAAGGAAATTAGGTTTGTTAGCCTTGTTAACCCTACGATTGTGCCTATTTTCGGCTAAATATTCTGGGTATGGTTTTTAGCGATGTCTACGATGGTCACTGAGCCTGCGCCGAAGTGTGGTCTGTGACGCTCCTGCGTCGCTCTAAGCGTTGGCGCAGCCTCTCGTAGAGAAGCTATGCCGTACCACTTCGTGGAAGCAAGCTAGCTACGCGCAGCGTCTCGTAGAGAAGGGTCTCGTAGAGAAGGCTTTACGTTACGCTATCGGTGACGCATTCAAACAACGAACCTAGATATTTAATATTAGTAATATCACTTAGATTAATTTATAAAATTGTAGTAATGTCTGCATTTTGCTGGGAATAAACAAAGAGTGCTTAACCGAGATACTTGTTTACTAAGGGACTGACAAATAAAAAAATATCCAAAAATGTCTTGTGGTGCAGGCATCTTGCCCGCTAATCACCAAGGACGGGCAAGACTTCGGCGTGAGCTCTCAGTCCTTCCCTCCGGGACGCTCCGCGAACGACAAAGCTCAGGAACCATCGAACGCTGCCCATCCCACAAGATGGAAGAATTTATTTTTTCGAGTTCCCTAAGTACACGTTACTGGAAAAGAGGTTGGTAAATATTGAGACCTGATGTTGGGTTTCACTTCCCTATGGGACGCTGTTCGCGTTCGTTTTACCCAACCTACGAATGATTAAATTCCATACCCTTTTTGTGTTTTGTACTAAGCACTCTTCATTCAGGACTCTAACTGGGCACGATCTGAACGCCCTGCTACCGCTAACAACACTATTTCGATAATCATTCTACCGCGTGGTTCATGCGTCATCGACTGGGAGTGAGGACAGCGCCCGAATTAAGGTTGATAACCTTTCCCTGAACCGTTGAAGCAGAAGGAACGCCCAGTAAATTATTGATAGTTGGAGCTACATCAATATTGTGGATCGTGCCGATACTGCCACGACGACTGATATCGGGGCCAGCCGCGTAGAAAATGGCACTCAGTTTGGATATATTCGGGTCATAGCCATGCGCTCCGTAGAAATTAGGTACTGAAAACACTAAATTGTTGGCATCCCCCAAACGTGTCACCAGAGGACTTTGAATTCCATCAAAGTTATAACCATCGCTCATAATTGCGAAGACATCACCACTATCCTGACCAACAAATTCGCTAGTATCCAGTCCAAATTTCGGCTCGTTTAAATTCGCTGGCAACGGACGAGTATAAATCTTATCGAAAATGGCTTGTCGTTTTGACGATACATAGTTGTAATTCGTGTCTACCAATTCCTTGAGAGCGGCGACAATTTGTTTTTGGATAGTGACATATTCAGAGCGACTGACGATGCCGTTGGGTTCCCGTCCCTGAAGATTAATATAAATGTTAGCTGCTGGTCCCGATGTTACACTTCGGACTTTATTTGAGTCAAAACCTTTACTTTTGAGGAAGTTATTCAGGTTAACCGTGGTGTGAAAGGTAGAAAAACCATGATCTGATACTACAATAATGTTACTATTTGGTTTCCCCTGACTATCCGTACCTACTGCATTAATGATCCGTTGTACAGCATCATTAGCTGCCCGATAAGCAGTCTGTACATAAGACTTATATCGGGCGACTTTTGCTTTGTCTTGCGCTCCACCAATTGTATTAGGATTGCTCGGATCAGTTGCTTGACGTAAATCAGTTAACAGAAACTGGTGTTCAGAGCCGTCTGGTTGCTCAATATAAACCATCACCAGTGAAGCATTGGGATTTTGCTTGATTGCTCTCAAAGCAACCCGCGTCTGATAATCTACAAAACCTCGAAGTTGGTCTTCATAGATAGCTTCTAGTTCTCTGTCGGGGAAAGTGTTAAATCCCGGACTCAATCGTTCTATAATCCGGTAATCAGACTGAGGCAGCCAGAAACCAACGTTATTATTAATGTCATCAACTGTAGTTTGGACTGCGGGATTACCAGGAATAGCGTTAGCAGCGTAACGTGCAATCCTCACACTACTCAAGTCAGGAGCGAGATTACTAACATAAAAAGCAGTTCCGGCTTTGTTGTCACTACCTTCTAAATAAAATAAGCTGGATTTTTTATCCCGCGCTCTGACGTATGCTGGGCCAGTTGAAGGTAAATTGAAAGGTTGATGTCGAATCCCAATATTGTCATCAAAAAATACTAGGGTGTCATAGTCCTTTTGAGCATTATTGCTGGTGTCAAGTGCAGCAACTTGGATATTATAGTTGACACCACCAACAAGAAATTGATCGGCAAGACTTGCTTGTACAATTGGGCTGTAAGAAACTTTTCCTGCTGTTTTGAGTTGACTAGCAATTTGACTGGATGCCAAGCTGAAGTTAGCTGCCGTCAAACTGAAACCTTTAGCACTTGCACCAGCAAAAGCTCCAAAAGGGACTGTATAAGATACGGTTCTCTTACTAGCGGGTTGAATAATTGGGCTATTAGTTAAACCTGGTACTGGAACATCAACTCCATCTGCTCCGGGAAAAGTTGCAGTCACAACTTTCTTCCCCTTTTGCTGGAGTCCAATCCACAGTGGTTCAGCAGTTGGGTACAAACTTGCAGCAGGCCCAGTAGTTGAATATCCGCCGATCGGAGCCGCAAAACCACTTATGTTAGAAGTGAATGGGCTGGCTACAAGGTGAAATGTATTGGCATTAATATCATTGCGTGCAGCCGTAGAACCTGTACTGATTGCAATATGGCAAGCAGCAGTCAGAGATGCGCTACAGGTTATGTTTCGCTCTGCATAAACTCCCTTGTTTTTAATCAGTCCTAATCCTTGCTTTGGACTCAGGACACCAGTTTTGAGATACTGTTCGACAAAATTTGGAGTGGCTCCATCTAAAGAAATCAAAATCACTTTGGGTTGTGATTTGTTTACTCCTGGTTTAACTGCTAAAGAATGCACACTTATAGTTAACAAACAAGCCACAATTAAAACAACAGTTAAGCGCAGGAGCAATTTATGCCTTGACCATTGAAATATTTTATCTAGCTCAAAACCTCTACTTTTTTTAAGTGGATAAAATTTTCTCACATTTCCTCCCTAAGCATCCGGTCATATTTTTAACTTGAGTACTCCTATTAATTTACTAAAAGTATGTTAAGTAAAAACTATGAAAATCTTAAGTAGAGCGATTTTTACATCCAAGTACCAGATATATTAATCTTGGCAAGCAATACCGCAGTGGGCAGAATTCGAGGTATTAATGTTTGGAGGATTAACTTTTATGTAGTGTCCACAACTTGTGTTTGTAACTCACTTCCACCGATTTTAACTTCTTCTGAGGGGAGACGCTGCGCCAACAATGGGGACGCAGAAAATTAACTCCTCTACGCTTTCCTCAACGTCCCTATACGTTAAAAAACAGAAACACATATCAGAACCTTCTCTGTATATTTGTGTAACCTCCTTTCAAAAAGCTAGCTGTTGGGCGTTTATAATTTATGGTTTGATTTTAAGCTGACTTTTCACGGTATCTGGAAAACCTCTCTTCTTCATCTCTCTCCTAAAAGGAGGAGCCACTGCGTTGGGCGGGCAATGCCCGACTTAAAGCATGTGGTGTCAGAGACTTTGAATTTTCATCCTTAGAGCGTCGGTAAGGGGGTTAGGGGGTTAGGTTTTTTGTGGGCTTTTCCAGATGACGTAAAAAGTCAGGATTTTCAGAACCGTGGGGATAACCCAAAATCCAACATCCTAAAATCGCCCATGATTGAAATTGACGGTTCCTACGGAGAGGGAGGCGGACAAGTTCTTCGCACTTCCTTAAGTCTAGCCGCCATCACTGGCGAACCCATACGAATTTCAGGCATTCGCGCTGGACGCAAAAAGCCAGGATTAGCAACACAACACTTAACAGCAGTTCGGGCTGCGGCGAGAATTTGTAATGCCCAACTCCAGGGTGATGCTTTGGGTTCAATGCTGCTGGAATTCATCCCAGGTAGTGCTGTGCAAGCTGGAATTTATACCTTTGATGTTAGTAAAGCACAAGTTGGTGGTTCTGCGGGTGCGATCGCACTAGTTTTACAGACAATTCTCTTACCTCTGGCACTAGCATCCGGCAATTCCCAAGTAACACTAAAGGGTGGAACTCATGTAAACTTTAGCCCGACAGTGACCTACATTGAGCAAGTTTATCTGCCGATATTGCAACGCATGGGTGTAGAAGCCCAAGTCAAGTTAGGCGCTTGGGGCTGGTTTCCTCAAGGTGGGGGAGAGGTAGAGTTACAGGTGAGTGGTAGTAGTCAACTCGGCGGGATCAACTTGCTAGAACGGGGAGAGTTACAACAGGTGCGGGGACTAGCAGTGGTGACGGAATTGCCTTCACATATTCCCCAACGAATGGCGAATCGTGCCGAAAATTTGTTACGCAAAGCCCATTTGAAAGTTACTATACAGACGTTGCGAGAAAGAGGTGTGGCACCGGGGGCGGGTATTTTTTTAACTGCTGAGTATCAGAACAGCTTGACTGGCTTTGGTGGATTTGGGCGTTTGCGGTTGTCGGCGGAGACAGTTGCAGAGATTGCTTGTCAGCAACTACTTGAGTTTCATCAAACGGGCGCAGCAGTGGATGAACATTTAGCAGACCAGTTATTATTGCCAGCTGCTTTAGCTTCACAGGAAAGTCAGTACCGGGCGGCTGAGGTGAGTAGGCATTTGACCACAAATGCAGCAGTTATTGAACAGTTTGGTCTAGCGCAGATAACAGTAGATGAAGCTGAGAAAATCGTGTCGGTAATTCCTGTAATTGGTGGATAAGATTAAAGACTAAACACTTTCTTAAGAGCCTTTATTTTTGTAGTATCAATGCCACATTCAAGTTTTGATATAGGATTTAAGCTTTTCCACTTGCCTTTACTAGCACTGAATATTACATCAGATGAGTTTTCTATATCAATAGCTTCAAAACCATCTATTTTGGATTTTGATAAATAACTCAAACCAGTAAAGACTTCATCTCTTGATGCAGATTTAATACTCACAATTTCTGGTGGTGGTAACGGTGGTGAAACTGGTAATGATGAAAGAAAGAATACTTTTGCCAGAGCATCTAACTTTTTGCCTTTAGTAATTCCACATCTCAAGGTAATAATTGGGTTAAAATTAGACCAAGTTTTGCGATTAGACTCTGCAATTCGGTTTGTGGCAACAATAGGATCTACACCCCTTAATGCACTACTTGGTTCTGATATTAAGTATCTGAGTGCAGCTAGAATAGTATCTCGTGATGCTGTATTCAAATTTACTTTAGGTAAAACTTCTCTAGCTAAAATTTTTGCCTGCTCAATATTTTGAGATTCCGGTGAAATGACTATGCACCATACCCGCTCTAACTTAGTTTGTTGAGCAACTGCATATACAAAATGATTACTAACAACTTGATATTGATAGTCAGCAATTTCTTTAACAATAACAGGAATCCAATTTCGCCCATCAGCTTGTAAAACGGTTTCTGCTGCTGCTTTGATGATAAATTCCGATTCGGAAAACTTCTCTCCAGGTTCAATATCGGTTAACTTCAGATGCATTAGTTTGCCAATATTATCAAAATCACTCATACAAAGTACTCCTTAGCTAGTTCGAGATAATATTTTGCAGCTGTAGAATCCTTAAAAGCTGCTGGAATTCGAGCGAAGGCTGCACCTGCGACAATTGCATAACTTGGCAGACTGAATATTTTTGTATTGTTGTCAGCTTTTATATACTTAGGATAAAAATAAGGCAGTAAATTAAAATTAGATGCTTTTATCTCTCTAGTAATAATAGATGCAATTTCCTGATTTGCTATTTTAAGCTGAGGAAGAGTGATATTTTCACCATTAAAAAATATAGGTAAGGCGATTGGTCTACCATCTTGTCTAGCTGCCTTAACTTTTGGTACTAACTCTTTAATTACTTTAGCTGCATTATCTAGGGATGCTAAATTATTGTGCTTGGTAGGTATCAAAACGACATCACAGGCGTAAAGACTACTTTGACTAAAAAACATCCAGTTTGTAGGACAGTCAATGAATATATAATCATATTCATACACAAAAGCTTTCAGAGCATCTTTTAACCTAGCAGACCCCTTTTCAATTCTTGTAGCTAAGTCTTGCTCTGTAAAATTTCCCAGTTTTGCATCTGCGGGAATAACGTCGAATTGTAATGATTTACCAGATTTAAATTTGACTGTAAATGGTTGAATTGTATCGTTAATGTTTAAATTTCTATCGGATAGACAATCAGATAAACTAACTTTTCTTACTTCTAGACCAAGAGATTTAGTTAAATCTCCTTGTTGTGGATCAAAGTCAATTACTAAAACTTGCTTTCCTTGTTGTGCAAGAGTGGCTGCTAAATTAGCAGTTGTTGTAGTTTTGCCCACACCCCCTTTGTTGTTATAAACACAAACAGTTAAGGCTTTGGGCGGATTGTCAATTAAATGTTTGACATGGGAAACAATAGCATTAATATTATCTTTTTTAATTAAAATACTTGGAGTGGCAGGAAATACAACTTTTCCATGTCGCCGGAATAGCTGGATATGAACTGAATTAGTAATAATGCCCCATTGAGATGTGTTGCAATTAGAATCAAGTAAATATCTTTTTATTTGTTCTCTAGTCTGTATATATTGAGGAGTGCCTTCTGATAAATTAATCTTGGCTCCTAAGCTTGTTGCTGGTGCTTTGACTTCAATCAGTAAATAGGGATTGATTTTAGACAATGTAAAAATATCACTATCAACATTCTTGCGCGCAGCAAAATCTACTTTCCCATTCCCCGTCTTAAATTGTGATAAATGCTCTTGCTGATTAAATCCAAGTGCGTTTATTAAAAATCTTACAAAGATATCACTGATGTACGCCTCATTACTCTCATCAGGCAAAATGTTGTCTAAAATATGGTTCCAGTCTGTAAGTAGCATTACTTAATAAGCAAACGGGAACAATGAAAAAACCGTTTGTTTTATTAATTGAATCAAATTTATTACTTGATCGACCTCAGTATTTTTAACTAATTGAATTGATTACTATGTTAAAGCTTTTCCCTAAAACGGTGGGCACAAAGACGAGGGCAGCCGCTATGCGCGGGTTTCCCAACTTGAGCGGACTGGCGGTCGGAGATAAAACTGAATCTTGAAGGTTACACCTTGACAGTGCTAGTCTCTACATGACTAAATCGAGTTAATAGCGATGTCTGCGACGGGCTACGCCTACGCACTAAACAAAGCAATACTAGTTAACAGCAGATAAGCGAAGATTGCTCCACCAATCAGAAAGCCCTCAGTAAACGTACCGGGTGGCTGAGGTAAGTAGGCATTTGACAACAAATGCAGCAGTTATTGAACAGTTTGGGCTGGCGCAAATCATAGTAGATGAAGCTGAGAAAATAGTGTCAGTAATTCCTGTAATTAGTGGATGGGATTAAAGATTATAAAAAACTGCTGAAGTGTATTTAATCCAAAAGAACATAGTGATTGAGCTTGTGCCATATTTTCAAACATATTGTCACGATATAAATTGAGTGTAAAATATGCTGTATATCTTAATTACAAATTAGCTTTCAGGCAGGAATGAACTGAATCCAATGGACGCAGAGATTGCCAAAAGTCGAGTATCTGTTTTGCTACCAGAGTCGGCTGGAATAAGTGAAAAAAATGCCGCCCTTCTTGACATTCCCAATAGCGATCGCCTTCCATCAAATAAGGTCGCCATCCTTGCAGGGCGTCAGGTTCTATGATCATGTCGTCAATGCTGCCACAAACCATTAAAGGTACAGGGACTGGACAAGTCGGCACATTTAGCTGTTTAAACAGGGAGTGAGGTGAGAGCGAGTAATCTAAGTCTTGCTCTAAGATACTTACTAGACGCTTAACAGTGTCCTCATTTTGATAGCCAAAGAGGTTGTACACCATCGTAGTGAGAATCTTTTGCCGACTCAAAAACGGGCGATGAGTATAGTAATGAGCTTGCCAGTCAAGGGCTGCATCAGCACCCACAGCTAATAAAGTTAAAGATTTAACTTTTTCTGGATATCGACGAGTGTATAGTAGCCCTAATAATCCTCCCGTGCTGTGACCAATCAAATGCACAGATTGATTACTTGATTCAACATAATTATCCAGCAACAGTATTGCAATATCCAAGGAACTTGCTTCATCCTGACTTTGAATATATTTCCACTGAGCAATAGTTGTATGATCTGAAAGTTCAGACAAAAGGGGTTGAGCCAAGCATAATAAACTAGGGCTTGTATTCAACCAAATGACATCTGGCTGTTTAGACATTAATTTATCCATGTTATTTTACTTAGTGTCTTGGTAGGCCAGCTGCACACCACTTCGACTGTGCGTAGCGTCACTTTTCAAGACAGGCATCAGAACTTCTCCTCAGGGAGACGCGCAAGGAACGGTGGACACAAAGTAGGAGGGCAGCCGCTATGAAGAGGTTTCCCGACTTGAGCGGACTGCCCGTGATAGAGAAAACTGAATCTTGAAGGTTACACCTTGAGTGCGCTAGTCTCTACATGACTAAATCGAGTTAGAGTTAATAGCGATGTCTGCGACGGGCTACGCCTACGCACCAAACAAAGCAATACTAGTTAACAGCAGATAAGCAAAGATTGCTCCACCAATCCCACCAATCAGAAAGCCCTCAGTAAACTGACTCCATCTTTCAGTAGAATTGAGAGTCTGTGGCACACGAGGAACTATTGCAACCGTTGCTGATCGTGGATACATTTCTTGCTGTCTTTCAAAGGTAGTAGTGCCATAAAGCGAAAAACCCATTGTCAGGATGAGAATTAAACCGCCTGCGGCAAATAAACCAACCAAGCTACCCAGATTAGAATTGCGTAATAAACCTAATAAACCTAATGAACCTAATGTGGCAAAGGGACCAACTAGCCAGTAACCATGAGCCATACCAATTTCTAATCCCCGCCACAGAGGAGATATACCAGGGCGGTAAATTGGCAAGTATTTGAGAAACTTTAGCGTCAAATCAGAAGAGTTGACTAAGCTTGCTTGATTACTTTGGCGATTCACCTGTGGCGGTTGAACCATGTCACCATTTTTAAAATCAAATCCGGCGGCGATCGCCCGGGCGCGGAGAGCGTGCCAAATATGACCTAACAAAAATATCAGCGCTAAGACAAAATGGAAAGTTACCAACCAACCACGAGCAGAAACTATATCAGTGGAAGTTTCTATAGCCCTAACTGGCCCATAGAAAACTTCGGAATAGACAGTGTTATTGACTGCCGCAAAATATGCCGCCAAAAAGCCCATGTATGCTACAGCACCAATGCTGTAAGACAAATACGCTTCCCCTGAATAAATCAAAATTCGGCGTGCCCAAGCGAACGGCTTAGTCAGGATGTGGAAAATACCACCGCCAATTAACATCAAACCAACCCAGATGTGACCACCGACAACATCTTCTAAGTTATCAACAGCTGCCATTCCTTCCGGTCCCCAAGCCCCAAATAGGTAGCCAAAGATGCGGAATGGGTTGAGCGTCGGATGATTAATTACCCTTACGTCTCCACCGCCAGCAGCCCAAGGATCAAACACTCCACCCCAAAACACCGCCTTGGCAACTAAAGCCAAAGCACCCAAACCTAAAAGCGTTAGGTGAATGCCCAAGATTGTAGTCATCTTGTCCTTATCTTTCCAGTCGTAGCCAAAAAAGCCAGCCCAAGTAGGATTGTCTTGTAACACCTCTGGCCCCAGCAGGGAGTGGTAAATACCACCGGCTGCCAGAATCACTGAAGGTATCAGATGTAAGACGCTGATGACAAAGTAGGGATAAGTCCTAATAACTTGCCCACCAGCACCGACACCAAAACCGAGAGTCGCTAGATGAGGCAGTATGATTAACCCTTGCTCATACATTGGCACATTCGGGTTGAAACGTGACAATTCAAAGAGCGTCATCCCTCCAGCCCATAACAAAATCAATGCAGAATGGGCAATATGAGCGCCTAGTAATTTTCCTGATAAATTAGTGAGACGAAAGTTACCAGCCCACCAGCCAACATCAGGTATTTGTTGCTTGTATGGGCTATCTTCAATTACTGCTGTCATTTCTGATACTCCTTGAGAATTTATGGCAATTTTTTTGAGCTGATGCTGCCAGACAATTGCAAATAAATTGCATTAAATTGAATTTAGCTAATTGGTTGGGGAATCACTGCCTCCTGACTCACCCTACCTTTGCGAAAATAGAACCCACGCGCCCGCAAGGCGTGCCAGATATGACCTTGGAGAAAGAAGAAAGCTAACCAAAAATGGGCATTAGCTAACCAAGTCCGAGCAGTTACAAGGTCAGGGTCAGGTGATGAAAAGTACGGCACGATATTCTGCCTAACCACGAGCGCCGGCCCATAAAAAACTTCAGGATAAACAGTGGTGTTTACCGATACAAAGAGAGTTGCAATAAAGCCCATCAGTGCCAAAGCGCCCAGACTGTAAGAAAGGTAAGCTTCTCCAGACCAAACAAATAGTGGATGCGTCCAGGTAAATGGCTTAGTTGCTATGTGAAAAAGTCCTTCCACCTATCTAAAGTTGTTGAGAATCTTATGCAATAAGTTTAGATAGAGCTTACACTAAAATTTTTATTAATGCAAGTAACTCTCATTAATTAGTTGAAGCTCGTGACTGATGACTTAGCTGGATTTACCAAATTTCCCAGATAAGGGACTGACAAGAAATAAATCTATCCATCTTGTGGGGTGGGCATCCTGCCCGCCGTGAATATGGGACGGGTGTTCGCGTAGCGGCACGTAGTGCGGACACCCATCCCACAAGAAACCTTGGGATATTTTTTTATTTGGAAGTACCTAATTAGGTAATTAATGGCGCAATGATAATCAGGGCGATTTCAAACCTCTACACTCCTCTGGCAGCGAAGAAACTTGAATCAATCGCCCTCAGTTAACTTTCTGCTTGATACAATTGGTTAACTCACCCTCTTCTCTTGCCGTTCTTTGAGTTTCAGCATGATTTCTGCATGCATCTCGCGGGTAATTGGGTAAAAATACGTTAAAACTAAGCCAAGAATCAAACAAACTGTAGGTATAGGTCCAACAGCAATGCGAATCGCAAACAATGCCAAATCCGGTTGGGTGGGTAGTGTACTTCCGGCTACAGAGGCTTTGAAACCCGATAGTTCCAAAGCATTTCCCACCAAAAACAGCCCGAAAGCTAAACCAAATTTTTGTAGCAAAACCATGAAGCCATAAAAAATGCCTTCTCTGCGTTGTCCGGTTTGGAGTTCATCTAATTCAATCACATCTGGAATCATCGACCAGGGAATTAGATAAGCTGTGGATACACCAACACCCGCCATAACAGCCATCAAATACATCAAAACTATTTGACCAGGCTGTAAGAAAAATAGTCCGGCAGCTGCTATAATCCATAAACTCATTCCCAGAAAATAAACAAGTTTTTTCCCGATTTTTTTACTCAGCGCCCCCCAGACAAATAGCATCAGCAGGGCGGTTCCTTGGACTGCAATCAGCAGTGTAGGCACATCTGATTCTTTAAGACCCATACAATAGACTACAAAATAGGGAATAATGCTGGCTGTAATCTGCACACCTAGCCAAGAAAAAAGATATATACCAATAACAAATAGAAAAGGTCGGTTGCTAAAGACAATTTTTAGCTGTTCCAAGAAAGGGAGAGATGCAGGTTCTTCGGACTGGATGCGTTTGGACTCAAAAGCCAGGATGCGATCGCGGACTCCAAAAACGCACCAATATAATGCCAAAATCGAAATTACCGTACAAATTGCTGCTAAAACGAGATATCGTTGTTGGCGATCGGCAATTTGGGAAAAAACAATTTGCGCTAAAATCAACGACAGAATGCTACCACCAATGGAAAATGTAAATCGAAAGCTGTTAAGCCCGGTGCGTTCGTCGTAATCTTGAGTTAGTTCTGGAGTCATTGCCGTATAAGGCAAATTTACAACCGTGAAAAAGGACTGAGATAGCACCCCAATCACTACGTAATACCAGAACAGCGGCCAAATATTATCACTCTGATTTGCCCTAAATTGCGGTACAATCCACTGCAAGAAAAAGAAAATCCCAAAGGGAATTGCTCCATAAAACATCCAAGGAAGACGACGACCCCAGCGCCGAGATTTCGTTTTATCACTCAGGAACCCGATAACCGGATCATTTATGCCATCCCAGATTTTGCCAATCATCAAAATACTACCAGCTAAACCCGCAGGGATACCAGCGATATTGGTAAAGAAAAACAGCAGATAAAAGACGGAGATATTTGCAGTAATTGCTGGGCCTAAATCCCCTGCACCGTAAGCCAGCTTTGTTTTAAAGTCGAGTTTTTGACTCTGAGGATCTCGTTGGGCATCGCCATCAGCAGCAGAATCGTTCATAATAACTTGCGCTCATACTAAAATATAAAGTTTGCGATCGCATCGCTTTCAATACTAGCTATCTACCACTCCCGTTAGACTTATGCCAGATATTTATGTTTCTTGGTCAGATTATCACCAAAAAATTGAACAACTGGCTATTCAGATTTATCAATCCGGTTGGGAATTTAACCAGATTATCTGTCTTGCTAGAGGAGGACTACGAGTTGGAGATATTCTCTCCCGTATATACCAGCAACCACTGGCAATTTTAGCAACCTCATCTTACAGTGGCGCTGGTAAGCAAGAAAGAAGTAATTTAATTTTCTCCCGCCACTTGACAATGACCGCCGAAAAGTTAGGTTCGCGCATTCTTCTAGTGGATGACTTAGTAGACTCTGGGGTAACACTGCAACAGACTATACCTTGGCTCAAGCAAAATATTGATTTCCCCATTGATGAAATTCACACCGCCGTTCTTTGGTATAAAGCCTGTTCAGTTATAGCACCCGATTATTATGTTGATTACTTGGCTGACAACCCCTGGATTCACCAACCCTTTGAACATTACGAGCAGATGAACATTGCTGAACTTACGGGTAAGGTAAATCAAGTTAGGAGTTAGGAGTTAGGAGTGATGAGTGGTGAGTTTTGTATTCATTACGAGCCTCTGAACTCGGAAGTTGAGCCTTTGAACTCGGAAGTTGAGCCTCTGAACTCGGAAGTTGCACCTTTGAACTCGGAAGTTGAGCCTCTGAACTCGGAAGTTGCACCTTTGAACTCGGAAGTTG
>NZ_JABXKJ010000229.1:21293-67084 GCF_017115085.1 Nostoc sp. NMS7
AACTCGGAAGTTGAGCCTCTGAACTCGGAAGTTGCACCTTTGAACTCGGAAGTTGAGCCTCTGAACTCGGAAGTTGAGCCTCTGAACTCGGAAGTTGCACCTTTGAACTCGGAAGTTGCACCTTTGAACTCGGAAGTTGCACCTTTGAACTCGGAATTTTCAAAATTATAAAAGAACAAGTGAAGATTTTGTTTGAAAGAATATGAAATTCAAGCTACATATCACCTTAACAGGGGTACTCCTAACTCCTAACTTCTAACTCCCCAAACTTCGGACTCCACCAGCCTTTTGGCGTACTAAAATAAGCGACATCTTTATGTTTAGTATCCTGACGCGATCGCGGGTCAGAACATCGCAACATTTTCTTACTCTGCCCATCTTTGACATAATTGTACTCCTCTAGAGGTTTCTTACATACTGGGCAGGGATATGCTGTCATTTTCACCGGAGGCTTTTGTTGATTCTCAGCCTGGACTGCTTTCGTTCGTGGTGGCTCCCAAGTTTTGTTAAAGTCGCTCCAAAATAGCACGACATTTTCACAGCCTTTTGTGCATTTGAGAAAATATTTCTTTTTGAGTTTACTGCTCGGAATTTTGGCGAGAAAATTTTTGCATTCAGGGCATCGAGTCTTGGAAGTTTCATATTGGCGCTCGCTGATCACATTCGCTTTACCTGTTGAGGAACTCGCAACTACAGTTTTCGCTTTGGAGAGCGCTGGTACAAAATAATTCTGATTCCAACTAGTTAAATAATGCTGCCAAGAGTTTTTTCCTTCAGAAATTGCATCAAGAGCATCCTCCATTTTCGCTGTGAATTCCGCCTCTAATAAATCTGGTAATGCTTTGAGCAAAAACGCATCAACTTCTAACCCTAACGCCGTCGGTTGCAGATGGTCTTTTTTCAACTCCACATAATTCCGTTTTTTTAAGGTAGCAACAGTAGGAGCATAGGTACTTGGGCGACCAATTCCTTTACGTTCCATCAGTTGCACTAATTTAGGTTCACTATAACGGGGTGGTGGCTGCGTCTGCTTCTGCTCATGTCCAGCATTCTCCAGTTTCAGCGCTTGTCCCTGTTCTAATGAAGGTAAAATACTATCCTTGCTGAGATTGTTCCAGTACCGAGCATAACCGTAAAATTCAATCACTTGCCCTCTAGCTGACCAGAGTAGGGAACCAGACTGAGTAATCACCAAAGTTTTACGCAATTGGGCAGCACGACACTGAGAGGCAATTGAGCGTTTCCAAATCATTACATACAGATTAAACTCATCATTAGGAAGTTCAGAACGCAACTGAATTGAGGGACGAAATACATCCGTTGGACGAATCGCTTCATGTGCTTCTTGAGCCGACTTGCTACTACGATGCTTGGCGACTTGCTGCGGTACATTCTGGGGGTCATTTTGCTCTAACCATTTACGGGCGCTGGCACAAAATTCTGGACTTAGCATCACTGAATCTGTTCGCATATATGTAATCAGCCCTGCCTCATAAAGCTTTTGGGCAACAATCATGGTTTTGTCAGGAGCAAATCTCAGCTTTGAACCGGCTGCTTGCTGAAGGCTGGAAGTTGTAAATGGTGGCGGTGGCTGGCGGTTAACGATTTTTCCTTCAAAATGAATCACCTGATGAGGATGTCGCTGTGCTTCTTCAACTAAACGTGTAGCCTCTGCTTCGGAAAGAACACGCTTAGACTCCGGTGCTTCTGTACTATTACCTACCTTCGCGTCATCGTTAGTTTCAGTTTCTTGTTCTGCTGCATCTTTGGCAGAATCGACCGTCCCTTTGTAAAAAGCCCGGAATCCTTCAGCATAATCTACCCAGACACTCCAGTAATCTTGGGGGACAAAAGCCAGAATTTCGTTTTCTCGCTGACAAATCAGGTGTAACGTGGCGCTTTGGACTCTGCCAACACTCTTAGCCCCGTTATTCAATGCCCAAACTAAAGGGCTACCTTTATAACCTACCAACTTATCTAGGCAATCTCGGCACAGCCCAGCACCGATCAAATTTTGGTCTAGCTTTCTAGGATTAGCGATCGCACTCTGCACCGCCGATGCTGTAATCTCACTATAAATTACTCGTTTCGGTTCCCTTAGACCCAGCGTTTCTTTCAGGTGCCAAGCGATTGTCTCGCCTTCTCGGTCTGGGTCAGTTGCTAAGACAACTTCATCAACCTGCCTCACCGCAGACTTGAGTTTCTGGATTGTTTCCTTCGCTCGTTGGTCACGCGGGACGTAATTGCACCGGACATTACTACCGTCCATGACAAAGCCCAAGGAATCATCCCCTTCATTGCTGAGTTCTCGGATGTGACCACAACTGGCGAGAACTTTCCAATCTGCACCCAGAATTTGACTGAGTTTTTTGACTTTTCCGGGGGATTCTACCACAAGCAGGCGTTTGATCATAGCAACTGCGTTCTCGATTTTGAGCAAATAAACTGGCAATTGCAATCAGCGATGGCTGCGCCAACGCCAAAGGCGAACGCCTATTCTCGTGATATCGATTTTCTAGAATACTGTACCAAAAAGCTTTGGCAATTGCTCAACTCAGTTTAGAGATAAATGATGTTCCTCCAAAGCGATCGCTGTTGGAACTAGCTCAACTACTATGATTTTAGCCTCAACAACCTAGTTAAATTAGGATTTAACGACATCCGCCTACGAGACGAACACCTACCAGGTATCATCTCTGCACTTGCTTGGTATCAATGGAGTTTGGGTGTAATTTACATTACGCTGGTTTTATGGACACTTTCCCGCACGATTCCGGGATTTAATTTGCTGATTTATCTGAAGTAGCTGACTACGCGATTAGATAACAGCCATGAATTTATTATTTTGCCTTTTTTAATCTTTTTATAATTTAGTCAATAATTTTGTTATGAACGGAAACGCAGCGATATTGTTCAATGTTTCTGATCGCATCGATTCATGCGTTACGCAAGAGCTAATGCACGATATGAGATTAGTGATCACACTAACCTATTTTAAGCAACTATTTCCTGAATAATGTCTTTAATCTCTTGGTCAATTTCATCTTTCTCCATTAAACTTGCTAATCGAGAAGTATCTTTTTCTTTCTTAAAACGAACATTATATTTTTTACAAACTTCATCTAGTAGGATATCACCAGGAACTAAGTCTAACTTTTTAGATCGCCAAGCAGCGTTTATCTCATTAGATTTATTTGAATAGATAGTCTCTACATTGGTTTTTTCTAATTCTAACTGATCAATTATCTTTTGGATCGAGTCTATTATCCTAACAACAGTTTCTTGGTTAACAAAATCCTTAAAAATACCTTTTGCATCTGGATAAATAGGTTTACACGCAATTTTAGCAACTCTTTTATCTATGGCAAACTGCTTTAGCATTTCGGCACATACATGAATTTCAGTATTAATTTCGCTTTACGTTGGCGACTCCTGACTTAAATTACTTATTAATTTCTTTTTATACGCTATAAAAATTTTTATAGCTCTTGAGCATATTAAATAATTTTCAATTTCTCGTTTCTTTAAAACTTTAATTTTAGCGTTGTTACCAAGCATCTTTTGCATTTTAATAATTTCATAATCCTCTTTTTCGTCGCGATCAATAAGAAACCACATTTTAACTTGACGCTTTGTTAGAAACTCCAGAGTTGCTTCTGTTGCAAAGTGTGCGAAATTGCGCGCACCGCCCATATGAATAAATCCTACATTTGCTTGACTAAGGTTGATTCCTAATACAGAAGCCCATTCTCGAATGGCATCTTCATCTGATTGACCTTCTACAAAAATAAGACGATCAAACATGAAGAGGGAACTTAACCTAATCCCAAGCTCTTGTGGAATTTTTGCTTCAGCTTCTCCAACATCCAATTGCTGTATTTGAGTCGAGTTTGGTTTTGTCACCAAATACACATTATTCATCTCAGCAGTATCTAAGAAGTTAGTTGAATGAGTTGTTAAAAAAACTTGACAGTCACTACTGATACGTTTTAGATATCGCATCATGCTCGTTTCGATAGCAGGGTGTAAATGTATTTCTGGTTCTTCAACAAGTAGTATATCAGAATGTTCAAATTCAACATCTAGTAATAATCTCAAAGCCTCTTTAATTCCTGAACCATTTACTTCTACTAAAAAGTTATCAACGTCCATCTCAGCCGATGCTTGGCTTGTAGGCGAAGAAGGGCTACTTTCAAAGGCATCTATATGTACCCCCAGCAAGGCAGCAACAGTTTCTTGAATATTTTTAAGAATCTCATTTCCGCCTCGTTTTACTTTTAAGGAAAGAAGGCGATCTGCTTCTTCTTTACCTATCTCTTTACGTCTTTCTGTTAGATAAAGAATTTTTATCTTGCCTATTCTTTGCAACAGATTTTTTACATAATTAGGAATCGAAGAATCTTCACCAGAAAAAGTCCCTACCTTATTCTTCAATGGTTGGTTTAGAATTGCTTGAAATTCTTCCTTAAAATTAGATATAAGTTCTGAAATAATGTTTTCTATTTATTCAAAAGATGCTTTTGAACCAGATCTATTCTCGATTAATGACATAACTTCAGTATTAAAATTTAAAACTGAGGATAAATATTCCATTGGTGGGCGTTCACGTATTTGTCGTGGTAAATATCCTCGAAGTTTCTCGCTGTCAAAAGAACTTAATTCTTCTATTTTTTTACTCAATTTATGGCAGTATAAAAAATTACTATAAATTTCCAAAGCACTAGTTTCATCAATGCTTAAAATAACCCTTTCAGGATCAGAATGTTTTGTTCCAACCTTTCCTGTTCCTCCCAGACTGAGTTTCTTTACATAACTGAAAGATGATAATGAAGGCATAATAACAAGAGTTACAAATAGACGCAGTGAGGGATCAATACCATCAACTGCATTTTTCATTTGTGGCGATTCTGTCACAATGTCTCGAATCAAAACATCTCTTTCAGCCAGTGTTAAAGAAAAAGTATGAGAAATCTCGATAGGAACTTGAGTCTTCTTATCAAAAAAATCAATCTCCCTACCAATTTTCGGTTTAAGAGTAAGTACTTCACCATCATGTAAACAGTTGAAGAAAGCGTGTATAGCTGAAAGAACACTTGATTTACCAGAGTTGTTCTTGCCAATAAGAACGTTAAACCCACCACAATTAGTTAATTCAGAACTCTCAATGCTCCGAAATCTTTTGATAACCACGCTCTCAAGCTTCATAATGTTCTCTTATTTTAATTGCCTAAATTTTAATATTTAGTGGTTGAAATTTTTAATCAAGAAGCTCAACTTGATAAGCTGCCCTCTTGCAAGTAAAGTACAGATTTTTATGCTCAACTTGACTGAGCTTTGAAGGTTGGCACTCATTGCAATAGCAATTAGACTATAAATTCTTGCAGCTACACCATAGTCTTTAGATTGCCCCACCAGCAACTTTAAAGCTACACACCTACCAATAAATTAGCAAGCTAACTCTTATTGGATAGGTTTTTACTTATTATACCTTCAATTGCAGTAAATACATAGATTTCCTACTGTATATCTGCCACTTTTAGGTAAATTAGCAGTGAACTATGTGCATAGTAACTTGCTTTAAGTAAATATATAGTATAGGTGTGTATATCTTCCAAGTCATGTCTTCTTAATAGTATTTTTGTATTGTTAATTTTTTGACGCACTTGGCGGTTAAAAAATGCTGCTTTCAACGCAAAATCAGGCGATCGCACTTCCTGTTTCTCTAGCAGTTTGACTGACAGCAGTAGTTAGCAAAAATTGATGCTGTCCGCACCAAGCTATTCTTATGGAGACGGTTTGCGATCGCACTACAAAGTGGTGTCAAGCGACCTTAACTGAACTATACTGCTGCATCAGACTCCGCTTTGTATAGGTTTGGGTAGGTATTTGCGATCGCTTAATCTTAAATAGAAGGGTAAAAAAACCCGGCTTCTTTATCAAAACCGGGTTTTTAAGTAATTGTTAATTTATTTCTGGACAGTACAACAGGGCAATACCCTAATGAGGTACAGGCACTTGTGCATCGGCTACCTGCTGGGTATTATCAGCAACAATTTTGCGGAATAAATCGCCTTCAATAGTCTCCTGTTCTGCTAGCAAATCTACTAAACGCTCCAAAACTATGCGGTTTTCTGACAACAGTTCTTTGGACTTGATATAACAATTGTTGACAATTTCGCGTACTTGTGCATCAATCTTGGCAGCAATTTCTTCAGAATAGTCTGATTTATTCATCCAGTCACGTCCCAAAAAGACCTCTGCACTCTGGTTTTCCAAGGATAATAGTCCTAATTCTGACATCCCGAAACGTGTCACCATCTGCCGTGCCATCCCTGTTACGTGTTGCAAGTCATTGCTTGCACCTGTGGTCACTTCTGGCTTACCAAAAACGATTTCCTCAGCGGCGCGACCACCCAAAGTAGCAGTAATCCTAGCTTTGAGTTGGGAACGGGAAATTAACCCCTGTTCTTCGTTGGGAGTAAACCAAGTTAATCCTAGTGCTTGTCCGCGTGGGATGAGTGTAACTTTCTGCACAGGGTCATGCTCTTTGAGTAATGTGCCCACTAAAGCATGTCCAACTTCATGATAGGCAATCAAGCGCTTGCTCTTGCTGTCTACCAAGGCGGTACCTTCCATACCTGCAACAACTCGATCTATAGCAGCATCAACTTCTAAAATGGTGACAGCTTCTTTGCGTCTCCTAGCGGTGAGAATGGCAGCTTCGTTGAGTAAGTTGGCTAAGTCTGCGCCAGTAAAACCAGGAGTGCGACGAGCGATCGCTTCTAATGATACGCTAGGATCAACTTTTTTATTCCGCGCGTGGACTTGCAAAATTTCTTGTCGCCCTTTCAGATCCGGTGGATCGACCATCACTTGCCTGTCAAAGCGTCCCGGTCTGAGCAGCGCTGAATCTAAGACATCTGGGCGGTTCGTGGCTGCAATAATAATGATCCCTGTGTTACCTTCAAAACCGTCCATTTCGGTGAGCAGTTGGTTGAGCGTTTGTTCGCGCTCGTCGTTACCGCCACCGATACCAGCGCCCCGTTGTCTACCTACTGCGTCAATTTCATCGATAAATATGAGACAAGGAGCATTATCTTTGGCTTTTTTGAAGAGGTCACGCACGCGAGATGCACCTACACCGACGAACATTTCCACAAATTCTGAACCGGAAATACTGAAGAATGGGACACCTGCTTCCCCGGCGATCGCTTTTGCTAGTAAAGTTTTACCAGTACCAGGGGGGCCAATTAGCAGCACTCCTTTGGGAATACGTGCGCCTACAGCAGTAAATCTTTCTGGCTGTTTGAGGAAAGTCACAACTTCTTCAAGTTCTTCTTTAGCTTCTTCCACCCCGGCGACATCTTCAAATTTCACTCCAGTTTTTGCCTCCATTTGGAAGCGAGCTTTGGATTTGCCGAAATTCATCGCTTGGCTAGAAGCATTGGTAGAGCGACGGAGGAACAATACCATTAAAGCCAGTAGGGGCAAAATCCACATGAGATTGATCAACAGCCCAACAGCAGCTCGACTGTTAGCAGAGGAAACTTCGCCAAAATCAACATTTTTATCTTTGAGTATGTTAATCAACTCTGTGTTTTGTGCCAGAAGTCTCACCTGTTGCGGTGGTGTATCATCCTTTTGTCCCTTGAGATAAACCCTTGCTAGCTGTTCGGTTTCGTCCAGCTCTAGTTTTTGGATTTCTCCCGCCTTCGCTTTCTTGAGCAAGTCGCCATAAGTTAGAGGGGTGGTCTCTGCTTTTTGTGCCAAGACCGGAGTACTCCCGAAAATTCCTGGCAACATAATCAAACTAGCAGCGATTGCACCAACCCAAGCAACTCGCTTTGAGGACTGCTCTTTTCTCAATGCTTTTTTTCCCAAATTTGTCATAATAATTACCTTTTGTCTGCTGGCACAAGTTGAGCTATGGTTTTATGCCTATTCTTCTCTTCAAAATTGTAATAACTGGAAATTACACTTTTCTTATCTAGTCTAACTTCCACACAAAGTTCCGACACAAATCGCTAAAATAACTATAGTCATAACGATTCCGTTTTAGAAAATCAGGCGATAGTAGCTAGTTAATAGTTTGTGGGTTAATTATGGTGAAGATTGTTGGCATTGGTGGTAGTTTAAGACCAGGCTCCTATACCCAGGTTGCTTTACAAGTAGCAATGCAAAGGGTTGAAGCTGTGGGTGCAGAGGTAGAAATTCTCGATTTACAGCAGTTGCAGCTACCGTTCTGCACTGGCGCAAAGGAGTATCCAGAGTATCCAGATGTTCAGAGGTTGCAAGATACAGTCAGTCGCGCCGATGGGTTAATTTTAGCGACACCTGAGTATCATGGTGGCGTTAGTGGTGTCCTGAAAAATGCTCTGGATTTGATGAGTTTTGATCAACTGGCGGATAAAGTCACAGGACTAATCAGCGTATTAGGTGGTCAGTCTAATAGCAACGCCCTAAATGACCTACGGATAATTCTCCGTTGGGTACACGGTTGGGTGATTCCCGAACAAATTGCCATCGGACAAGCTTGGGGTGCTTTCAGTCCTGAAGGCAAGCTCTTAGATGAGAAACTCTCTCAGAGATTTGATCAATTTGCTCAGAGTTTAGTTGATAATACTCGCAAGCTGCGGGGCGTAAATTAGTTGTAGGGTGGGCAAAGCTTTGCTCATCCTACTAAACTTAGGGATTTACAACAAATAAACTATCCAATCTTGTGGGGCGGGCAGCGTTCGACTGAGCGCTCACGCCGAAGTCTTGCCCGCCTTAGCTTACGGGCGGGTGAGACACCCACCCCACAAGAAAATATTGGATGTTTTTGATTTGTCAGTCCCTTAATGGTGGTGATGGTGGTGATGGTGATCACCTGCTAGTTGGGGATTAACTACCAAAGTTTGGTCTGACAACAGCTGTGCAATATAAGCATCAGCCCATTGCGCCGCCATCGCCAAAAATTGCGGATGGTCGTTGACGCAAGCCATCTGCACGTAGTTCGTACCAGTATGCTGTTTTTCTAAAGTATGGATGATATGGTGTACATCCAATAAAGTTTCGTGGTTTTCTGTAGCAAAGCCAATTGGCATAAATATCACTACTTTCGCACCCAATTGAATCAGGTTATTTGCCGCTTGCTCTGCATTTGGCTGTGTCCAATCAATTAAAGGTGTATCGTGATTTAGCCAACCCACTGAGATTAAGGGATAACGATTAATCAACTTATCCCGAACCAAATCATACATCGCTTCACTTTCGGCAATCCCCGAAGTAAATCCTTTAGCTTTATGAGGACAACCGTGGTTCATTAACACAATGCCGATTTGAGAAGGTAGATAAGCTGCGGCTAACTCAGCAATTTTCTCCTCAACCAGATGAGCCATTAAATCGATGTAGGCTGGCTCGTTGAAGAAAGAAGGGATGTAGCGCTGTCCTTTAACCCAGTGTTCTTCACCATCAGTTAATTCAACCAGAGCCTTGTTAACTTGCTCGATCGCAATTCCACTGGTAAAGATAGAATCAACAACTAGCAGTGGGTAAATTAGCAGCTTATCGAAGCCTTGGTTTTTGATTTCTGCCAAGACTTGATTTGGTAGGAAAGGGGCACAGAAGTTGAAAGCCTTGAAAACTTGGACATTATCACCCCATTTTTCTTGTAAATTCTTCTCAATCCCAGCACGCTGCTGTTCAAAGATGGCATTGTGTGGGGAGATAAAATCGTGGTGTGTGTGTCCCCACTCGTGGCGGTCAAATAGCGCCAAAAGTTTTGCCAAGGGGGGATAAATCCAGGTTGGTACTGGTGCAAATTTTGCTGTCAGTAGATTTAAAGCCTGTTCGTTATAGTTGGCGAAATCTTCGTAGCTTTCGACTTCGCCGTAGCCCATGAGCAATACGGCTACACGGTCTTTACCTGATAGATGCTCGTGGGTATGTTGTACTTTTTCCGGCGTGGCAACCACAATCAGTTCCTCTATATAACCAAAGTGCAGAGAGATATGAAGTTAGGGAATAGTTGAACATCCCCCTTACTAGTAACATATTATCCCATCCAGGGGGATAGGATAGGTGGGAAAATGAAAATAATACATCAAAAGAGGTACTGTGATTATTACTGCGTACTGGGCAACTCTTTTCTAGTTAAGTGAGTTTTTGTTGTATATCAGCCAATTGCGGCAAATGGGACGGGTGCGGTAGTCAGGATAGTGCAACGGCTTAACCCAATAGACATCTCCAGAAATTAAATATGCGTTACCCAGAACCCTTGTAGAGACGTAGCAGTGCTACGTCTCTACTTGTTTAAGTAGAACGAGGTGAAAAAACCAAACTATGTAAAGATAAGTAAGTAGAACGAGACATAACGTGTTTTTTGTGAATCCCAATGGCATAGTTTTTGGTTCTAATGGCAGTTTAAATGTCGGTGGTTCATTTGTAGCAACCACTGCCTTCAATAAACCACTTATATAAAGAAAGTACCCAACAAAACAATGATAGCTGGCTTTACCCAACTCAAACCCCAGTTCGTAACTCATTTAGGATTGCTATATCAAAAGTTTTATTTAATTTATTTGACTTGTGTAAATATTAATCACCCGCTTCAGTGCATTCTCAAACTATGCCTTCTGGCAACAATTATTAACAGTCTAGCTGTCAATGTTGTTGCTGCTGAAGTACAAACTTTTGGCCAAGCTGGTAGAAATGGTGTAGATGGTCGGTCTGGACGAGACGGGAACTCTGCATCAGATCAAATAATTCGCGCTAGCGAACAACTACAAATGATTGACCTCTCCGGTACAGATGGCGAAGCCGGAGAATCTGCTACCTCTGGTGAACCAGCTTCTGGATGCCAACAGCCCCAGGATGTGACAGTGAATGTATGCGGTGCTAGAGGTGGTAATGGTGGTAATGGTGGTAATGGTGGTAATGGCGGTAATAGCGGTAATGCTACTGTTTACTTTGAGTCATTATCTCAACTCAAGAATGTGGTGTTACGTAATCGGGGTGGGAGGGCAGGTGTTGGAGGAAAAAGCGGACAAGCAGGTAGTGGATGTAACTGTACCCAACCGCGCTGGAGTGTAAATTATTGCACTTGGGCATTGATGGCGCAACAAATCAATGTAGAGAAAGCACAGTGGAAAGAAATTAAAAGAGAATTATTTCGCTGTACGGGTGATGCGTTCTATGACGAACAACAAAATCGACCCCAGCTAGCAATTTTAGATCCAAACTACCGTTATGGCTGGAAATATATTGGTCTATCACAGCAGAGAGATTTGACTTGTGAGAATGGACTTATTGGTCAACCGGGACGCAACGGTAGAGATGGGGAACTTAGTAGTTACGGTCAAGTATTGTTAGTCAAGGGTACAGAAATTCCTCAAGAACAAATTAGTTATAGCAATCGCGTTAGCCTGTTAGTTGATCGAAGCATTGGGCTGATCAAGAAAAATTTGTCGAAAAAAACGGGACTACGGAGTCTACTTGGTACTGGTTCGGATGTCCGAGATAGTTATCGTTTATTAGAAACCGTCTAAAGTTCTTTTAAAGTGTCTTGGCAAACTGTTAAACGCCCACAGGATTTAGGAGATCCTTCGCTAAAAGTTGAAATTACTGAATCGGGGAAATTGCAATTTTATATTCCAGGGACATTGGAATATAAACTCAATAATTCGCCAAACCAAACCGAAATTGCGATTACTGGAGGTATTCACCCTAAACGTTTAGGACGTTTTAAATTTAAAGGATTTGATCGCTTCTCCGATTCCCGCAATTTTACTCTTTTAGATGAAGGTAAGCTTCTGGGCGAGTTAAAAACGGTTAAATTGACAATTATTTTGTTCCAGAACAACTCCAAAGTCAGCGAGATGTCTTACCCACTTGTTCCACATCGACCCTATCCTCACTGGGCCGATGCTTACCAGATCAATTTGGGCGATCGCTTTGATTCTTGGCTTCAACCAGGGCAACCTGTTAAGTATGAAATTCGCATTGAACAAACTACCCGTTCTGGAGTCACCTATACATCTGGAATGAAAATTGGTTTGGTTGTAGATAAAGTTACTCATTCTCCCGATATTCAATACTACTCAGGAGCGACACTAACAAATCTCTTAAGGCTTATAAATAAGTAGGCAGTAAAAGTTTCGGAATTCAGTATTTTAACAAAGAGATTTTAAATATACTTTGGACACAAATATTTTCGATTCAGTTTGTAAAATCATTTCAAATAATTCTTGTTCTACTGAATCGGCAGACCAGAACCACATAAGAAAAAGAAAACTCCTGCTGGGTGGCTAAATAAAATTTAGCATTTAAGTAAGTCGTGGAGAAAATTTACAAGTATGTAACAAACAATTAAGCAGAAGAATTAGAGCAATTTTATAGACTTGCTCCAACTCGATTCTAGAAATCTATACCCTCCACCTCTTGATTGATCACAGCGAGGACAGATGCTGAGAGTGTCTCCAATCACTTTATAATTAGTTAAAGAACTGCATCTTAAGTAATATGAAACTACCTCAGATTATCGCTACAACAGTCGTAGCAATCGCCTTTGGATACGTCGGCTCTCAATATTTGAGTAGAAATATTATGTATATCATCGGCGGTGCAATGGCTGGACTGGGTGCAGTGGCGTATGTAACTCCGTCCAAATCTCAAGAAAAATTAGAACCGGAATTTCGAGAAGAGTCAACATCTACAGAACTGAAAAAATGAGTTGTAAGCGCTCAAACTCATGCCGAAATCTTTCTAGTAAGTTAAATTATTACTGATTGTAAAAGCTGCTAATACGATAGACGGATGAGTATAATTATTTGCCCTGGAATTCATCAGCCAGATTTAAGTGAAAGTTTTAGAGTAGAATTGTTAGATTTAATTTCTCATAGCTCAGTCAGTCAAAAGCCAGCTAATATACTGGTTTATCCGGGTCAGGATTTTTTAGTTTTATCAGCATTTCACATTTTGCAATTTTTGCGCGTTAGCAAGTCCCTTCAGCTAAAATCACCAATTATATTCATTAGCTTTAGTGCTGGCGTGGTCGGGGCAATAGGAGCAGCATATTTGTGGCAACTCTTGGGTGGTCATGTGAAAGCGTTTATTGCTATAGATGGATGGGGAGTACCACTAGAGGCTAATTTCCCGATTCATCGGATGAGTCATGATTATTTCACCCATTGGAGTTCCTGTTTGCTAGGTAGTGGGCAAGATAATTTTTATGCAGAGCCAGCAGTTGATCATTTGTCAATATGGAAATCCCCCCAAACTGTACAAGGCTGCTGGGTAGATTCGTCTATTGGTATTTTTCCACCCAAAGGTCATCTGACAGCATCTGAGTTTTTGCTTATGCTGTTAAAGCGGTATGAAGCAAATTAATCCGGACAATAGAGTTAGGAGTGAGGAGTTAGGAGTTAGGAGTCAGCATTTATTCTCCCCTCTGCCCAATACTTCTCTACCAGAGGCTGCACCAACGACTTCTCTACGAGACGCTGTTCAGACTTCGCTCAGTACAAGTGCCCAATACTTCTCTACGAGAGGCTACGCCAACGACTTCGCTCAGTACAAGTGCCCAATGCCCATCTACCCAAAGAAAGTATTTAATGTTTCCAACTGAACCTGCTGCTGTTAATAAAGGGTTTGGCTCACTGCTAAAAAACCGTGGTTTTATGCTCCTGTGGATTGGGCAATTGTTGTCCCAGTTAGCAGATAAAGTCTTTTTCGTTTTGCTGATTGCTCTGTTGGAGAACTACCCACCGCTTCCGGGGCTGGCACAAAACTCCATGTACTCAACTTTGATGCTGTCCTTTACAATACCAGCAATTTTGTTCGGCTCTGCCGGTGGCATCTTTGTTGACCGCTTGCCAAAAAAGCTGATTATGGTCGGCTCAGATGTCGTGCGGGGAATATTAACGCTATGTCTTCCCTTATTACCCCGACAGTTCCTGATTCTGTTAATCCTGACTTTTGCCATTTCCACGGTGACGCAGTTTTTTGCACCAGCTGAACAAGCAGCGATTCCTTTGTTGGTGAAGCGAGAGAATTTGTTAGCAGCGAATGCACTGTTTACCAGTACGATGATGGGAGCTTTAATTGTTGGCTTTGCGATCGGAGAGCCGATTTTGAGTTTGGCGAAAAGCTTGATGGGAGAAGAATACGGTCAAGAGCTTGTGGTAGGTGGATTATACATATTATCGGGTGCGATCATCCAACTGATTAAGTTTAAAGAACCCAAACGACCGAAGCAAAATCGGGCATCAAATAACCCTTGGGCTGAATTCACCGAGAGTCTGCGCTATCTCAAGAAAAACCCTTTGATTTTGAACGCCATGCTGCAACTGACAACTTTATATTGTGTGTTTGCAGCCTTAACAGTGCTGACAATTCGATTAGCCGCAGAGTTTGGTCTTAAAGAAAAACAGTTTGGCTTTTTCTTAGCAGCAGCAGGGGTGGGTATGGTATTTGGTGCGGCAATTTTAGGTAACTGGGGCGAAAAATTTCATCACAAGCCCCTACCTTTAATAGGATTTTTGATGATTGCACTAGTTTTAGGAGTATTCACTTTTACGCAGAACTTATTGCTGGCGCTAGGACTCTGTGCATTTTTGGGTATAGGTGCTGCCTTAATTGGTGTGCCCATGCAAACTTTGATTCAACAGCAAACACCACCTACGATGCACGGTAAAGTATTTGGCTTTCAAAATCATGCTGTTAACATCGCTCTGGCCTTACCCTTAGCGATTACTGGGCCATTAACTGATGCTCTGGGCTTGCGATTTGTACTTGTCGGAATGAGTATTGTTGTTGCAGTTGTCGGGGTTTGGGCTTGGAAAAATACCCGCAAAGTCTTGCAAGACGTAATTTAATTAATGTAGGCTAATAGTCTAGATTTATATTTAATCTAAAAAATTCTCGGATTTTGATTGAACTTTTCAATTAAAATGAAATACTAACTACAGAATTCAGCATTTATTTTAGCTATAGTCTGAGGTTTGACCGTGCCATCGCTTTCCGAAATTAGTCTCCTACAAACCGAGAATCACAAACAGTCTCGTATTTCTAGCCCACCAGTCCTACCCAAACGTGCATCTGGCGGTTTTGCCCTGCTTGACAGCCTTCATCGCCACGGTGTTGATTATATTTTTGGTTATCCTGGTGGAGCAATTCTCCCAATTTACGACGACCTGTATAAGGTGCAAGCAACTGGTGCTATGAAGCACATTCTCGTCAGACACGAACAAGGCGCAGCCCACGCTGCTGATGGTTACGCCCGTGCAACTGGCAAGGTAGGAGTATGCTTTGGCACTTCTGGACCAGGAGCAACTAACTTGGTGACAGGCATCGCCACAGCTTACATGGATTCGATCCCAATGGTTGTGGTTACAGGGCAAGTAGCACGTCCGTCGATTGGTACAGATGCCTTTCAGGAAACTGATATTTACGGGATTACCCTACCGATTGTGAAGCACTCCTATGTAGTGCGGGATGCCAAAGATATGGCGCGAATTGTCGCCGAAGCCTTTCATATCGCTAGCACTGGGCGTCCGGGGCCAGTTTTGATTGATGTCCCCAAAGATGTAGCTTTAGAAGAATTTGACTATGTGCCTGTGAAACCAGGTTCAGTGAAGTTACGCGGTTATCGTCCTACGGTAAAGGGAAATCCCCGGCAGATTAATGCCGCGATTCAGTTGATTACTGAAAGTCGCCGTCCGCTATTATATGTCGGTGGTGGTGCGATCGCAGCCGGCGCCCATGAAGAAGTCAAAGAACTAGCTGAATTATTCAATATCCCTGTCACCACAACCTTAATGGGGATCGGTGCCTTTGACGAACATCATCCCCTAGCTTTGGGAATGTTGGGGATGCACGGCACTGCTTACGCTAACTTCGCCGTTAGCGATTGTGACTTGCTGATTTGCGTTGGCGCTAGATTTGACGATCGCGTTACAGGCAAATTAGACGAATTCGCCTCCCGCGCCAAAGTAATTCACATCGACATCGATCCCGCAGAAGTCGGCAAAAACCGCGTTCCCGAAGTGCCCATCGTCGGCGATGTGCGGAACGTCTTAGTAGACTTGTTGCGTCGATGCAAAGAAACAGGCGTTAAGGCTACACCGAATCAAAACCAAGAGTGGTTAAATTTAGTTAACCGTTGGCGCGAAGAGTATCCTCTAATAGTGCCGCACCATGCCGACAGCATTTCACCCCAAGAAGTGATTGTAGAAGTCAGTCGTCAAGCACCCCACGCTTTCTACACCACAGATGTCGGACAACATCAAATGTGGGCAGCACAATTTCTGAAGAATGGCCCAAGGCGCTGGATTTCTAGTGCTGGTTTGGGAACGATGGGTTTTGGCTTACCTGCGGCAATGGGCGCAAAAGTGGCGTTTCCTGATGAAGAAGTCATCTGTATTAGCGGTGATGCCAGTTTCCAAATGTGTTTACAGGAACTTGGCACATTAGCACAGTATGGGATAAATGTCAAGACATTAATTATCAATAACGGCTGGCAAGGGATGGTGCGCCAGTGGCAGCAAGCCTTCTATGGTGAGCGTTACTCATGCTCAAACATGGAAGTAGGGATGCCAGACGTAGAGTTGTTAGCAAAAGCCTATGGGATTAAAGGGATGGTAATTAGCGATCGCAGTGAATTGAAAGATGCGATCGCCGAAATGCTCGCACATAACGGCCCGGTGATCGTGAATGTCCACGTCACCAGAGACGAAAACTGCTATCCAATGGTAATCCCTGGCAAGAGCAACGCTCAAATGGTCGGCTTGCAGAAGCAACCACCGAAAGCCGCAGTAGAAGCAGTATATTGTAGCCATTGTAGTGCGAAAAATGCTCCTACCCACAACTTCTGCGCTGAGTGTGGGACGAAGTTGTAACGCTTTTTGATAATTCTGGGCAGTTTAACTATTTTTATACGTAGAGGAATGTATCCTCTACGTATTTTTTATGAAAAAAGATTCATACCAATGTATTTCTCCGCATTCTTTTGGGAATCCTAAATTTAGGAAGCTTTATCAACTGCTAGGTATTACTTCCTGAAATATCACGTAACTTTTGAAGGATAATTATGTCTAAACGCAAGTTGCCCAAAGGCCGTAGCGCTAGTTCAGTTGCTCTAGAACCAGAAGTTGCAATCGCAGTTATTGGACTCTTTTCCGCAGCTGCTGATGGTGATGGTATAACCATAGAAGAACAATACGGTTTGAGTGAAATGTTGGGTGCCGTTTCCCAATTTGAAGATTTCTCTGATGAAGACTTTGAAGAGTTAACCGAGAAAGTCACCAGCTTACTAGAAGAAGAAGAAGCTGAAGTTCTAATGAAGCAGGCGATCGAATCCTTACCGAATAAAAATTATCGAGAAGCTGCATACACTACCGCTATCTTAGTCGTAGGGATTGATGAGGAAGTACCGGAAGCAGAACAGGATTATATCTCTGAGCTTCAGGAAGCCTTGAAAATTTCAGACAAGCGAGCGCAAGAACTCATAGACGAAGTATTCGGGGCAGAAGAGGAAGACGAGGAAGAAGAGGAAGACGAGGAAGACGAGGAAGACGAGGAAGAAGAGGAAGAACAAAAAGGAAAAGTAAAAGCAAAAGCAAAGCGTTAATTTCCTCCTGTCGAACTGACGTTAAAAAAATGCCACACCAAGGTATTATCATCAAGTAGTTTTAAGAACTATGTGATGACTAGGAAAATTTTTCTTAGCTTGATGCTGCTGTTTCTGGGTACTCAAATTGGTATTACCCAGCCAGCAGCTAAAGCACAAACCCCAGTTGTACCAACAACTACCACAAAATCAATTTGCTCTACCCAACTGGGAACAGCTATAGATGCTGTAATCAATCGTCCCTTATTCAGTCGGGGGCGCTGGGGAATTTTGGTGCAACCCCTGTCAACCGGGCAAACTCTTTACAGTCGGGATGCTCAGAAATATTTTACTCCCGCGTCTAACTTGAAGTTGCTGACAACAGCAGCCGCATTGCAGCAGTTGGGTGCTAATTTTCGGATTCGTACCTCAATTTATCAGAATGGCAAAGGTGTTTTACGTGTTGTCGGTAGGGGAGATCCCAGCTTAAGTGATACTCAACTCCAAACATTAGCACAGCAGCTAAAACAGAAAGGTATTACTCAAATTCAGCAATTGATAGCTGATGATAGTTATATTCAAGGGGATATTGTTAACCCCACTTGGCAATGGGAAGATGTGCAGTCAGACTATGGCGCACCAATCAGCAGCTTTATTCTAAATCAAAATATTTTTAGCTTAAAACTTGTACCGCAGGCTGTAGGTAAATCTTTACAAGTGCTGTGGATTGATGCTGGCGAGGCGAAACAGTGGCGGATAATTAATCAGTCAGTAACGGTTGCCCAAAATCAACCAATCTACGTCAACGTTACCCGCGAATTATCAGGAACAGCATTACGAATTCAAGGACAACTGACAACAAATTCGGAACCGTCTTTAATAGATTTGCCTGTAGTTGACCCTAATTATTACTTCTTACGACGCTTCCGTACTGCTTTGGCAAGAGAAAAAATTACCTTGGGACAAACATTAGTAGAAAGTGGTGGTGTTAATCAACAGGAAATAGCATTTGTAGAGTCGCCACCTTTATCTGAATTATTAATGGAAACTCTTCAGAATAGTAATAATCTTTATGCTGAAGCACTGCTGAGAGCATTAGCTGTGAAAAAAACCAGAGGGAAAAATCAGACTAGCGCTGATGCCGGTTTGGAAGTTGTCAAAGCGAGTTTAACTAAATTGGGAGTTGATCCAGCAAATTATGTTTTAGTGGATGGTTCGGGTTTATCACGTCGTGACTTAGTGACACCACAAGCTTTTGTACAAACTTTGCGAGGAATAGCAAGAACACCAACAGGATATGTGTATCGCGCATCTTTACCCGTGGCAGGTAAAAGTGGAACCTTGAAAGGGCGCTTTCAAGATACATCTGCTGAGGGCATTGTGCAAGCCAAAACAGGTACCTTAACAGGTGTACTTTCTCTATCTGGATATCTGAATGCGCCTAAATATGAGCCGTTGGTTTTTAGTATTATCGTGAATCAATCGGAACAACCTGCAACAGTTGTGCGGCAGGCAATTGATGAAATTGTTGTGTTGTTAACACAGTTACAGCGTTGTTAATATTATTGTCATCCAATTAAACAACAGGTTTACTAAACCTCATCTATGTTGAGAACCGTAGTTTTTGCCCTCACCCTAAATCCCTCTCCCAAATCTGGGATTCGGGGTTGGGGGATGAGGGCAAATCCTTTTGATCACCGAAGAACTACAGGTTTCAAGATAGACGCGGTTTAATTCGGAGTCCCATGATTACTAAGTCTCGTTCAACACTATCAATTTCGGCAACTTTAGGTAAATGTCCCCAGTGTTGAAAACCAAATGTTTCAAAAAGTTTTAAACTGGGTTGATTGTGGGCAAAAATCAAGCAAACTAGGGTCTTCAAACCCAAACTAGGACTTTCGCTAATTGCTTGTGCTAATAGTTGTCGTCCCAAACCACACCGATGAAAGTGAGGGGCTATGTAAATACTAATTTCGGCAGTCGTACTATAGGCAGGTCGCCCATAAAAAGATTGGAAACTAAGCCATCCAGCAATTACTCCCTCTACTTCGATTACCCAAATTGGGCGTTGTGAAAGCGATCGCTCCTTAAACCAAGAAAGGCGACTTTCCAAAGATACTGGTTCTAAATCAGCAGTTGCCATGCGGCTAGGAATTGCAGCATTATAAATTGCCACAATTGCAGGCAAGTCAGTTTCAGTCGCATGGCGAATAGTCATTGCTGGCGTCTTGGAGAAAATCTTGAGAAAATATTCAAAAATAATACAGCGTTACAGATAAATATGGGGTTCCCTTTCCCCTTTCCCCTCTTTTTCATTTTATATCCTATTTTCGTTTATTGCGTTTGTGTAATACAATCAAATTAAAAGACCAAGCCTACCATCTTTATGAATACCTTTTCCAGTATTATTACAGAAGCCGAAGCTGAGGCTATAAAGCAACTTGAACATATACTCAATCAGGAAAATAGTCAACTGAAATTAGTCGCGGCAAACGGCGAAGAAATGACTATTCCTGATTCTGTATGTTGTGTATTACGACAAGTAGTGCAGGCAATGGCATCAGGGAAAAATGTATCTATAGTCACACATAATCCAGAGCTAACAACACAACAAGCGGCTGATTTGTTGAATGTGTCACGTCCCTATCTGATTAAATTATTAGAGCAGGGTGAGCTTCCTTACATTATGGTAGGAACTCATAGACGGGTGAAATTTGAGGATTTAATCAAATATAAACAGCAAAGGGATACTAAACGTAGACAACTGCTAGATGAATTAATAGCCGAAAGCCAAGAGTTAGGATTTTATCAGTAGGGTGTTCTGATTATTTACTGAGTATTATGTATCGTGCTGTACTAGATTCTTGTGTACTGTTCCCTATGTACTTAAGAGATACCCTATTGTGTATGTCTGAGGCTGGTTTATATGTACCACATTGGTCGCAAGAAATACTTGATGGCGCAACTCGTAATCTAGTAAATACAGGTAGACTCACAACTACCCAAGCGATGAGACTGGAAGGGAGAATTAAAGAAGCCTTTCCCACAGCACTAATCGTAGTTCCTGATAATATTATTCAATTAATGACAAATTACCCTAACGATCGCCATGTTCTGGCTGCTGCTGTGGTAGGTAAGGCTAATATAATTGTCACCTCAAACCTAAAGCATTTTCAAGATCAGGATTTAGCACTTTGGCAAGTCCAAGCCAAATCTCCAGATGAGTTTTTAACTGAATTATATAATCTGTATCCGCAACAAGTCATTGAGGTATTACAGCGACAGTCTCAAAGTCTCAAAAAGCCAGCCATGAGTTTTTTTGAGCTTCTAGAATTACTCAGTAGAGAAGCACCAAGATTTACAAACAATATTAAATCCCAAACTTGATAGCTTAACGTTGACTGCTAATGTTACATCTAATAACATCGAGTGGGGAAAAACCAACGTGAAAGCACAGGTATTTAGAGGCGTTAATCAACTGTCTTACGAAGATATCCCAGTTCCAACCCTAGAACCAGATGAAGTGCTGGTACAGGTGCGGGTTGTGGGATTATGTCAGTCAGATATTAAAAAAATTCGTTATCCACTCTATGAACCGCCGCGCATTTTTGGACATGAAACTGCCGGCACGATCGCAGCATTAGGCAATAATGTCAAAGGTTGGCAAGTTGGACAACGGGTGGCAGTGATGCATCACATCCCTTGTATGCGTTGCGCCTACTGCCTAAATGATAATTTCTCTATGTGCGATGTTTACAAAAACATCTCCACAACCGCAGGCTTTAACGCCAGTGGCGGCGGTTTTGCTGATTATGTCAAAGTTCCGGGTCATATTGTAGAAAATGGTGGGCTAATTCCCATCCCCGATCGCATCAGTTTTGAAGAAGCGAGTTTTGTCGAACCAACTAACTGCTGCTTGAAAGCTGTAAAAAAAGCCCAAATTGCCCCAGGACAAACTGTGTTAGTTACTGGTGCTGGTCCCATTGGGTTAATGTTCATGATGTTGGTGAAGTATTTTGGAGCAAATGCGATCGCTACCGATTTACTACCCTCTAGAATTGAAAAAGCCTTGAGTGTGGGTGCAGAGGCGGCTTTTGATGCCCGTGACGCCGATTTAACCGCCAAAATTCATGCCTTAACTGGTGGACTAGGTGTTGATGTTACTTTGCTGGCTGTTCCGAGTGAAAAAGCTTTCTTTCAAGCGCTTGATAGTACCCGCAAAGGTGGCAAAATCTTGTTTTTCGCCGAATTCCCTGATGAGGTAGAAATTCCCATCAACCCTAATATCCTCTATCGTCGCGAAATTGACTTGATAGGTAGTTATAGCTCATCTTATCGGCTTCAGAATCTATCAGCTGATATTGTATTTAATCAGAGGATAGACGTGAAAGCGTTAATTAGCGATCGCTATCCATTAAAAGATTTATCAGCAGCTGTGGAAGTTGCGATCGCACCCACACCGGATACTTATAAAATCTTAATTTATCCGTAAAAGGGAGATGAGGGAGTGTTAAATCATTCGTAATTCGTAATGACGCTCTCTAAGAGACGCTAAAAGCGTAGCTTGCTTCTCCGTAAGAGTACGATGACTGGCTAACGCTAGGCTAACGTAATTCGTAATTAAGTTTTGTGACAGGGATTTAGACCCCGACCCAAAACTTACCGGTTATTGAACCGGGGGACTTCAACCCACGGTACTCTGTTAAAACTAGAAGTCTAAAGTTCAGAGGTTCAGCGACTAAGCTCAGAGGTTGAACGACCAAGCTCAGAGGTTCATCCTCATCTTTCCCATGTTCCTTACCTGCCTATATATGCCGTATACTCTACTTTCCGTCGCCTTACTAGCTTTCTACGTCGCCTGGAATCTCGGAGCAAACGATGTCGCTAACGCGATGGGAACCTCTGTAGGTTCCAAAGCTGTCACCCTGAAACAGGCACTAATAATTGCTGGGATATTAGAGTTTACGGGTGCTGTGTTGTTTGGACATGAGGTAACAGAAACCCTAGCGACGAAAATTGCTAATCCTGCCTTATTCGCAGCTACACCTCAAATATTTGTTACTGGGATGGTAACGGTACTAATATCGTGTGGTGTGTGGTTGCAAATTGCCACATCACGCGGTTTACCCGTCTCATCTTCTCATGCGGTTGTTGGTGCGATCGCTGGATTTAGTTGGGTAGCTTTGGGAGTAGATGCAATTGATTGGTCATCAATTAAATTAATTACCATTGGCTGGATTTTAACGCCGTTAATTAGTGGTGCGATCGCTGCTTTATTCTACAGTCAAATCAAGCACTGGATTTTAGATCAACCCAATCAATTAGTCCAGTTACAAGAATGGATTCCCTGGTTGAGTACTTTGCTACTGGGAATATTTGGTGTAATTGTATTACCCTCGCTGACTGAACCCATAACCAATTTTGTAATTGAGCAAATTGGTTTTACAATCCCTGCTTACGACATTCCACTATTAACGGGTGCAGTAGCAACAGTTGGACTCACAATCATTAGTTGGCGACAATTGGAAGACAAGGGGACAACAGGACAAACAGAATCTATCCAATGTCCAATGCCCAATCCCGTAGAAAGATTATTCGCCCGATTCCAATTATTGAGTGCTTGCTTTGTAGCCTTTGCTCATGGTTCTAATGATGTGGGAAATGCGATCGCTCCTTTAGCTGCGATCGTCTACATCAATCGCACTGGTAGCGTACCTACAGATGGTATCACTATCCCTATTTGGATTTTAATCCTTGGTGGTGCTGGTATTGTTGGTGGTTTAGCTGTCTGGGGTAAAAAAGTCATCGCCACTATTGGCGAAAACATTATTGCCTTGCAACCTAGTAGTGGATTTTGTGCCGAACTTGCCACTGCTACCACCATCCTCATTGCCTCCCGGCTAGGTTTACCAGTCTCCACCTCTCACGCCCTCGTCGGTGGTGTAGTGGGTATTGGACTGGTGCAAAACATCAACTCGATTAAGTTCCAAACACTAAAAGGTATTGCCGCCGCATGGCTAATTACAATCCCGGTGAGTGCTATCCTTAGCGCTGCCCTCTTTAGCATCGCCCGGATTTTATTCTTCTAAGAATTATTAATATTTCCTAACTTTTTCCTCTATTGCATCTACTCAAAGTACAACCTAGACTGCAACAACGCCAAAAAAGCGTGTTTTTGCAGAATTGCTGCTCATTCATTAGAATGTGTGCAGGGGTTAGCGTAACTTTGAATTTACACAGAAAGATACTTTAATCTGCATTTAGAAATGTAAACTGTCACAGAAGTTACATTCCACACAAATTTACAGCTAGTTTCGCAAGTCAGACAATTTTGTGGCGATGTTTGGGGAAAGTCGCTTTGCGTCAACGCGCAAGTGCTTGCTAACTACTATTGGTAGCAAAACAATAAATATTTATTTTAAGTAAGATTTTTTTAAAAGTAAAAATCTCATTGGCGAATATATTTATGAAAATTAAAACTGACCAAATACTTGTCAATGCTGAAGATAAGACCGTGTAGTAAGCAGTGGAGCAAATTTGATCCTTTGCTAACCTGTGTCCAGTATGACAGAATTACGTTGAAATGCCCAAGTGCTGTTAAAACTTTTAATTTATCTGACAAAATACAGGAAATTACTATGAGCGCCAAGTGTACGGGAAGCAGCTTTATCGTCAAGGTGTTAGAGGTTAGAAGCTAATGGGGCGATTCGAGAAGCAACCAGAAAACCCAAGAGTCAGAGGCGAGCTACCTAGAGCAGCAGAAAATGCTCTTTGGGCTGTAGTTGAAGACTTAGAAAATCTTCAGCAGAATGTCCTCAGAGCTTTGCAGGAAGACGTAAAGCGGCTTCAGTCCGAAAAAAATCGGTTATCTGATGAGATTCAAAGCTTGGTAGAGGAAAAAGAGCATTTACAACAAGTGCGCCAAATCACTGAGCAGCAAGTGTTAATTCGTCAACTGGCAGAAGTTCTGGCAAAACATATATCTTCACAACTGCAATCCTCTCTGGCAACTTTAGCTAACCAAATCATTGAGGGCAAATCTTATGAACAAACTGCCCTGAAGTCCGCCCAAGTGAGTAGCAATGTTGTAGTAGGTGAAATCAATGAAAAAGTCGAACACATGTTTGACAGCCTGGATGACACCGTTACTGTTACTTTTAACTCGCTGCAACAAGAACTGAAGAACTATCAAAGTAATCTTTCCCAACAGTTGTCACGGATGTATAGCCAGCAGCAACAAGGGGAAACGATTTTGGCGGAGTTTGTTAATCGCCTGCATGGAGAACTAGACAAAACTATAGAAGAAACTGCACGCAAACCAGCAACAGCAGGTAAACCTACTGTTTTGCAGTTTACGGAGCCAGAGAAAAACAGTTCTTTCGAGACATCCCCGCCACAGTCTGGCGAAGTAGTCAGAAATTCCCCTGAGCCAATTTCCCCGATCCCCAATAAATTTTCAGAAGGGGAAAGGATATCACAGCCGTCGGTTGTGAAAGAAAACGGCGCGAATCCAATTTCTGTCCCCAGCAAAGACTTATCGCAAAGGGAAACGACATCACAGCCGCCGGTTGTGAAAGAAAATGGCGCGAATCCAATTTCTGTCCCCAGCAAAGACTTGTTGCAAAGGGAAACGACATCACAGCCGCCGATTATCAGAGAAAACGGCGCGAATTCAATTTCTGTCCCCAGCAAAGACTTGTCCCAAAGGGAAACAACATCACACGCGCAGGCGGTTATAGTTCCGCCACCAAAAGAAAACGCTGTTGAACCAATTTCTGTCCGCAATCAAGACTTGCCGGAAAACGAAAGGACATCAGAGCCTCCGACTGTATCTGTGCCATCTTCACGAAGGAGAAACGCTGCTGAACCAATTTCTGTCCTCCGCAGAAACGGAGCACAGAGCAAAGCTAAATCTTCATCGACTACTGCGCTAGAGCCGCAACCGGAAGCAAAGCCCCCACAATCACGATCGCCTAATTCATCTGGCTTATCTACACTCCAAATCGGTTTCTTGTTGATTGTCTTATCAGTAGTGGTATCGTCGCTTTATAACGTCGCCATCAAGATAATTTTTCACCAAGGTTCCCAGATTTTTGGAGTATTAGAGGTAGAGCGCTTGCTGCCACCGACTTTGGGCAATACTCTATTAATTTTGACGCTCCGGTTTATGGTAGTAGTACCATTGATGCTGCTGTTGTCTCCAATACTGCATCCCCGATTGTGGCAAGACTTGGAAAATTTGGCTAATTCAGTCCGAGGAAATCCCACACCAGTTAATGCAGCTACTAAGCAGATTTTGCTGTTGTCGATTGTGAGCGGGGGCTTTTTGTTTTTGTCTCAGGTGCTAATTTACATTGCGATCGCTCAAGTCACAACTGGAATGGCGATCGCACTCTTCTTTGTCTATCCAATGGTTACTGGTTTATTGTCCTGGTTTCTGTTCCGCGATCGCCCTACTATATTTCGGATCAGTGCGATCGCCGCGATTTGCTGCGGTGAATTGTTAGTTTTAAGCGGTTCTCCCAGCACAGGTATGGGTAATATTTCAATGGGAAATAGCGCCGCCATTCTTTCCGGGGTGGCTTTTGCTGCCTACATAATTCTGACGCGCGTTTGTGCTAGCAAACTGCATCCGGTGACTTTTACTTTAATTAACTTCGCTACGATGTTGTTGTTGAGCTTTATCTGCTTAATGCTACCTTTACCAACCAGTTGGAACTTGATAGTTGATCCCTCTAAGATGCTGGAACTGGTTTTAAGCGCATTTATTTTGGGTGTGCTGACTCTTGCCGGATATTTGCTAAACAATGTTGGTATTACTAAACTAGGGGCTTCCCGCTCGGCGCTCATCGGTGGGACTATTCCAGTTTTAACCGTGATTTTCGCTGGCTTAATCATTCAAGAAAATTTGGATATTGTGCAAATTCTGGGAGTGTTGTTAGTAACCTTTGGCGCGGCTGCTTTCAGCTTTGAAACAATGCGAAATCAGGTTAAACCCTCTAATCCCACGAATTAAATGGCGAGTTCAATCAGTTTAGCTGTGATGGGAGCTACTTTACCTCCCATCACTCTGGGCATGAATCCTGATGCCCACTTGTAACTTCTTTAAACTAATGCGATTGCAGGTATTCCATATATTTAGATCCTAAATTTCTATATCTATAGCAGTTCTCGTACCCTGCGTTAAGCCACTAGGCGTCTATGAATGCAACACATGGTAAGGGCACAGCATTGCTGTGCCCCTACTTGACTTGTAATATATTTTTAGAAATTTAGCCTGATACAGATAGGGAAAACACGTATATATAAGCAGTATGAGTAGTACTGACTCAAACAATTGAGGACGAGCTATCGCTTACAGAGCAAATTGGCAAGGAGTTAAGACCATTGCAGCACATTTTGAAACTAAGAGATCAAGAAGTAGCACAAATGTTTAGAGTAACCTGTTTTTCAGCGTGGGAGACTATTCTAGCTACATGAATATATGGAGCGATCGCCTATGAAACAGCTAGTACATTTATTCTACTAAAACCCCTGCGAGTAACGCAAGATTCAAAATTCCTCATTTCTGTGCTTTTGGGTTTCGTGAGATGGTATGTTTATTTCTGCCGGTCTGTAAAAGGTCAACTTGGACTGCGATCGCCCAGATGCCCAGAAAAAGAAGCTTATATCGTAGCCTGCTGCGGATGCTCCTTCTTTTATAGCAACAAACTATCTACGCAATTTAAGTCCCTCAAATATCTAAAACAGCGAGGTAAAAACATACTTGAAAGGAGTTAATGAATTAGTTGAATCATGAAAATTTAAAGTTCTTTCATGAAAGAAACATAAAGTCATCGTGAAAAAATCTCTAAATAACCATCAGATGGAATCCAATATGTTTTATTATTTCTATGGTTAGTAACTAATCTTCAGGTTATTAGCACGAACAACAAAGGCTTATGGGTATGCGATTCCATCGGAATTAATCGCAGATTTCTGTGTCCAATCCTCAACAGAAAACGATAAATCAGACTTAGATTTAGGAGTAGACATGAAAATATCATCAAACCTTGATTTAACCAGAATAGGAAGTCTTCTAATAAGCATGATTGCTCAACTTTCTAGTACATAAGTTTATTCCCAATCCCCAAAACAATGATATGATAAATAACGATATTTGAAAAAAGAACAGGTATTTTGAAATTGGAATTAATTGCTCTACTTGATGTCTATTATCTTCCCTCAACCCAACGGCTGATGCTGCCGAGACATCACTGGAGGTTGTGAACGGGATGAGAGTTCACAACCAGCCGTGTGGCTCAACCTCTGAATGTGGCTACACCTAGCGATTTCTTTTAAGACCACTTCCAATTATTTCTAGTCATCTGTGTGCTACAAATAATTTGCCAAAGCTGAAAAAACCCATCTTTTTCGAGTAACAGATATCCCAGATAAACCGCGCAAACTAGTTTTTACTCCCAGTCGGCATAGTGCCATAATTAGGTGTAAGCAGCTTGACGTTGTTGCTCTTGAAAGATGAGAAAAACCCCAGAAAACTGAAAGGCTTTGTAAATTACTTGCACCACACTTGATCTTGGGATGTAAACCGTCCTCAAGTTGGACTTGGTAATGTCTGTAATTTTCCGGTCAGATGCAGAGACAGTTTTAGTAATAACCACCGAATCTGCTTGTGTACCAGAAAATATGTGAGAATGGTAGTTTGGGCTACCACAGATTTGATAGTTATCGCATACTAATATAGTCTGAACGTGAAGACATTACCTTGCTTCAGGTGTATACTACCCTATTCTCACTCGATTAAAAACTGTGTAAACGTGCTATTCAATTGTCTGTCATATGAGTAACGACATAGATCTGATCAAACGTCTTGACCCCAGTGCGATGGATCAGATCATGCTTTATCTGGCTTTTAGTGCCATGCGGACGAGTGGGCACAGGCATGGGGCATTTTTAGACGCAGCCGCAACAGCAGCAAAATGTGCAATTTACATGACCTATCTGGAGCAGGGACAAAACCTGCGGATGACAGGGCATTTGCACCATTTGGAACCGAAACGCGTAAAAATTATTGTAGAAGAAGTCAGACAAGCGCTAACAGAAGGCAAACTGTTAAAGATGCTGGGTTCTCAAGAACCGCGTTATCTGATTCAATTGCCTTATGTTTGGCTAGAAAAGTATCCTTGGCAACCGGGGCGATCGCGCGTTCCTGGTAGCAGTCTGACAAGTGAAGAAAAAAGACAAATTGAGCAGAAACTGCCAAGTAATCTACCTGATGCCCAGTTAGTTAGCTCTTTTGAGTTTCTGGATTTGATTGAGTTTTTGCACAAGCGATCGCAAGAAGAATTGCCACCCGAACACCAAATGCCATTGAGTGAAGCCTTGGGTGAGCATATCAAGCGCCGTCTACTCTATTCAGGCACGGTAACACGCATTGATTCTCCTTGGGGAATGCCCTTCTACGCACTTACCCGTCCTTTTTATGCCCCAGCAGACGATCAAGAACGCACTTACATCATGGTGGAAGATACCGCGCGGTATTTCCGTATGATGAAAAATTGGGCAGAACGGCGACGAAATGCCATGCGCTTGCTAGAAGAACTTGATATCCGCCCAGAAAAAATGGAGCAAGCTATGGAAGAATTGGATGAAGTTATCCGTGCCTGGGCAGATAAATATCACGAAGACGGTGGTATTGCAGTAGTATTGCAGACAGCTTTTGGCGAAAGAGAAGACTAGCGCCATTACGCTGAATTCAAAATTAAAAAAGCTGATAAAATAAGCTTTTTACTGATTTTGTCCCTTGTTTAAGAGTCAGGGCGTGGTTGGTCTATTGACAATTACCGAAAATCGGCGGAAATTCCATCCCAACATTCTTGGGTGGGAGGAATAGCCGCCCGCCTTTCCATTGTCATTAGTCATTAGTCATTGGTACTAACGACTCGAAATAGTAAACTCAGCGAGTTTCGTGAGGAACTCGCTGAGGTTATTATGAGTTAAAAAGCACTGAAATTTAATTAGTGCCCGGTTGCGTTGGAATAATCGGTTGCAATGGAACAACCGGCTGTGCGGGAGCAAGCGGCTGCGGCGTTTGAATTGGGGTAATCTCTGGACTTGGACTTGATCCGGTAGGAATTATACTCGGCGGTGTAGACGAAGATGAAGCACCGATAACGCTATCACTAGCATCGATACAAGTTTCCAATATCTGGGTAGGGGGAAGATCGATTTTACTACTATGGAAGCCAACCACACACTGACCAAAGCGCACGGGCAACAAACTACGGCCACAGTAATCTAAAGCTGCGGGATTAATTGCTTCCTGAGTACTAGAGCTGACGCCGACTACACAGGTAGCTAACTCCTCAGGACGCCGGGCTTTTCCACAAGAAGAAAGCGCATCTGTCGCGGTAATTTGGGTTTGCTTCTCAATTTTAACCACGCAAGCGGCCAAATCCCTTGGACGCAGTGCCTTTGCACAACCTTGTGATGCCGCTTGTGCCGTTACACCCAGGCTCAAAAGGCGACCCGCACAAACACTATAATCATTGCTGTAAGAGGCAGCAACAGCCACATTAGGCAAGATCGTTGTTAACCATCCAGCTATAGCCAAAACTGGTACTATTAGAATCCTGGAGGTGGAACTGCCTTGTTCGTTCTTACCTTTGCTAACCACTTTTTTCCTCATTGATATTGCCATTCTCCAAACACCCAACGTTATGCTAACTCAAATATTATTTTAAAAAAATTATTTTCAAATCCTCTGCAATCAAAGAATTTCGGCGGGAATAAAGTATATACATAATTAATTATCTCGAAAATTGTGCTAATATAACTGTTTGAATGATAAGTAGGCAACGTAAAAAGTATTTCCGAGTAAGAATACTACGTAAACCAATCTGATGATTGAGTAGCCTACGAAACTAAATAAACACAAAAAACTTATTGGCAGGAGTACGGCGGGACACGTCGGAATTCAGGCTTGGAAGCCAGTGCGTCGATACCGACTTAAAGCAACTAGCGCAATTGATGCCTCTACATTGGTATGATACGTCATACCAAGGCAAGCAGCCTCAAAAAACCAAGAATTCCCTGATTTCTGATCAGGGGAATGTCAAAATGGAATGTTTGGGTAAAGTTTAAACAGGATTAGATTAAGGAAACTCATGTCCCGATATAGAGGGCCACGCCTCAGAATTGTCCGTCGCTTGGGCGACTTACCAGGATTGACTCGTAAAAGCGCCAGACGCGCTTACCCACCTGGTATGCATGGTCAGAACCGCAAGAAGCGCTCTGAGTATGCTATCCGTCTAGAGGAAAAGCAAAAACTCCGCTTCAACTACGGTTTGACTGAAAAGCAATTGCTCCGCTATGTGCGGAAAGCCAGACGTGTTACTGGTTCTACCGGACAAGTGCTGCTGCAATTGCTAGAAATGCGTTTGGATAATACCGTTTTCCGCTTGGGTATTGCCCCGACTATTCCAGCAGCGCGTCAACTGGTAAATCACAGTCACATCACTGTTAACGGTCGTGTGGTGAATATTGCCAGCTACCAATGCCGTCCTGGTGAAGTAATTGCGGTCAGGGATCGGGTACAATCACGGAAAATGGTGGAAACCAACTTACAATATCCCGGTTTGGCTAACCTTCCCAGTCATTTGGAGTTTGACAAAACTAAGTTGGTTGGTAAAGTTAACAGCGTTATTGAGCGCGAATGGGTGGCATTACAAGTTAATGAACTACTTGTGGTGGAATACTACTCACGACAAGCGTAATAGTCATTTGTCCTTAGTTATTTGCGAAGGGCAAGTTCTAAAGTGTGAGCAGAAGAAACGAAACCTCTGCTCACACTTTTTAATTGAGAATAATTAGTATGGGGGTCTGTATTCAAGCACACCCGTTATTTTCCTTTGAGGTCGGCTATTTAGTGTGAAGATGTCACTGTAGAACCATCTATTATTTTCATATTCTGACCACAGGATAAATCGTGTGTTGGTACTTTCTACAGCACTTGCGGCAGCTATAAGGTACATCCTCAAAGCTGAAAGGTATGCGCTAGGAAAGGGGTAAAGAGAAAAGCTATATTCCATAATAGCCGGAAGCGCTGTATTCTAGATTTTGTGCAGAGAAGTTAATTTTTTTTAACAATACTTCTGGCAATATTGACCGTGCTTGGCAATATGCACTCGTATCAGCTGAAGAATTTATACTTCTTGCCCTGCCAAATATCCAATTAATTATTTTCGGTATTGAATCAAAACCACAATTTTATGGAGAATTATTAGCTTCAGGAAGAACAATTGTAATTCCATATTCGGGAGCAGTTGCTAATATCCGGTCAATGGCTTCTTGAGTTATGGGTAACGGTGGAACTGACGAATTTTCTACTTTAGTTCCGACTTGTGCAAAAAACTTCTCTAGCCCGCCTGGAGTAGCCCAAATCAGCATTTTGGCTGGTACAGAACCAATATTTTTAAAACTATGGAGTTGGCCTTTAGGAGAATGCAAGAATGTTCCGGGAGTTGCTACAACTGTTTTTTCATCAAGATAAAACCAATCGAACCCTCTTGAATATAGAATGCTTCATCTTCTCGACTATGAATATGTGGCGGCGGGCCTAATTCGGGTGCAAGTACTACTTCAAACAGTGCATATTTGCCATCTGTTTGTTCGCTCGTAGCTTTAAAGGTGGCTACATCACCTGCTACTGAATAACTATCACCTTCACCTGGTTGCGATAATATTCCATAATTAATTGTCATTTTCAATCATCTCCTGAGTTTTATGACAAACAGATTGCGCCGCTTGCACAAATCAACAAAACACAGCCTAGCCATGATTAAAAGTCCAGTAATTAAGCTCCAATGGGCTTGCTACGATTGTTGGTACGAAAAGTAAGTATGACGCTTACCTTGAATGCTAAAAATAATTCAATTTAAAGCGATCGATCAAATTATTTCTTTATTTTTAATCTTTGCTGACTTAATGGCACTATCATATCTTGGGACAATGGATAGATAATACCATCAGTAGGCAGAGATTTAATAAAAGCTATTACCTCTTTTGTCTAAAGTCCAATTCTAACCGACGTTCGTTGAAGTTTGAAGCTCAATTGGTTAGTGGAGCAAACAATTAATGACTTAGAAAACGACATTACTCTTTATAGTACTGGCAACTTTAGTAGTAATACTTCTGGGTTGGCTAACCTCAATTGGAATATTACCAATTAGTCAGATGATTAACTATAGCGATGCTGGACTGAGATTTATTCGAGTCTGGATCTTGTTAGCGATCGCTATTGGGCTTATTGTTCCTACAATTACCTTTGTTATTTGGTTTAAGTATCCTGAAATCCGCAAAATCTTTGGCTTATACTTGCTAGTTCTGATTATCCAAATTGTCACTGAACAAATAGTCAGTATTTGGTTGCCAAGTCTAGTGGTAATTATTGGCCAGAGGCTAAAAATGCTGCTCGTTGCGGCTCTGCCGCAAGTCTTGAGGCGGAGCCTCAAGGACGAGCATTAAGAGTCGGAGACTCTTAACGAGACAATCTTAAAAGCTGCTTATAGACTGGCTTTCACGTTAAGTTGACACGTATGCCCGCCGCTCTCCTCGCTCCTCACCCTGTCGAGTTGAGCAAATCTATAATTTAACACCCCATACAGGAAGAGATTTTCAGCCTTTGATTCAAGATGACCAATAACTATCCGCCAATTTGCGACATCGTGCGGGTGTATATACCCTTATTACCAGAATCGCGCCCTTTAAAGTTAATTTCTGGCTTGATTGCGAGTAAACTACTCACCTGCTCTTGTAATTGGGCGGTGCTGACACCAGAACGGAGAGCAGTTTTTAAATCTATTTGACCAGTTTCATTTAATAAACAGGGACGCAGCCAGCCATCCGCACTCAGGCGCATCCGGTTACAACGATCGCAAAAACATTCCGACATCTGACTAATAAATCCTAGTGTCCCCTTCGCGCCGGGAATTTGAAAGACATCAGCAGGGCCAGCACCACGAACTTGAGATTCTGTCAAGCCCCAGCGATCGCAAATTTGTTGTCGTAACTCGGCTGAAGATACCCAACCGCGATCGCCAAATAAATGCACATTACCAATAGGCATAAATTCAATAAATCGAACGTGCCACTGTTTGTCAATTGTCAGGGCGGCTAAATCGAGAACTTCATGATCGTTGACGCCAGGAATCACTACCACATTTAGTTTCAGTGGGTCGAATCCGACATGATGGGCAGCTTGAATCCCTTGCCAAACTTGTTGCCAACGGGAACGCCCCTGATTACCGATAATTTGATCAAAAATGTCGGGATCAAGAGAGTCCAGACTAATATTAATTCGTCGCAGACCAGCATTGTAAAGGTTTTGTGCCATCGGAGCCAGCAAAAAACCGTTGGTGGTCATTGAGATATCTTGAGTTTGGGGAAGAGTTGCGATCGCGCCGACCAACTCTACCACACGCGGACGTAATAAGGGTTCACCCCCAGTCAAGCGAAACCGGGTAAAGCCTACGGGAATAAATACCTCTTGAATTAGGGTGAGTAGTTCTTCATCAGTCAACAGCTGTTGCTTGAGAATATAGTCCAGTTCTACTCCTTCTGGCATACAGTATTGACAACGAAAATTGCAGCGATCGATTAAGCTAATGCGGAGGTAGTCTACCGGGTTCATCGTTTTATTTTTATTCTCTCTGATCAATTAAAGATTTCGCTAGGTGGTTTACCCCTTCCTACCATTTTGCTGTAATTCAAGATACCGCACCACCTCTTAGGTTAGAATCTACAGATTGTGGCATAATAAGCCGATCGCATCCACTAGTTAGTCATCAATCGTGCAAGATACCGACTCCATCAACGACCTTGCTGCTGCTTTACTACAGCCAGAAGATATCAGCTTTGAACTGCCCGATCCAGAAGATGAACAGATTTTAGAGTCAGATTTTCAACAGCAGCTAGAAATAGCTTGGCAGGTATGCGATCGCTTTGATTTGCAAACTGAAATCTGGCGGGGGCGAATCTTACGGGCGATCCGCGACAGAGAGAAAATTGGTGGTGACGGACGCGGTACTGGCTTTCTGCGATGGCTAAAAGAGCGGGAAATCAGCAAAAGTCAAGCTTATTCCTGGATTCAACTGGCCAATAGTGCCGATACTCTCATCGAAGACGGTAAACTTGACCCCGGAACTGTGAACAACTTCAGCAAACGGGCATTTATCGAAACCTCCAAAGCATCCCCCGAAGTGCAACAGATGGTGAGTGAAGCCGCCCAAAAAGGCGATCGCATCACCAGGCGGGAAGTGCGTCAACTCAGCGATGAATGGACAGCCATGTCCTCAGATTTATTACCGGAAGCAGTTAAAGAAAAAGCCGCAGATAACACCCTTCCTCCACGCTACATCGCCCCACTGGTGAAGGAAATGGAAAAACTGCCAGAATCGCATCAAAAGTTTATCCAAAAGGAAATTGCTGCTAACCCCGATGTCGATACCCTCAAACAGGTAACTACCGAAGCGCGTAACTTGGCGAAATATCTCAAAGGGGCGGCGCAAGTTCAGGCGCTGACGCAAGAAGATGTTGATATTGAAACAGCCTTAGAAGAAGCGCAAAGAGTCGGCTGTTTGAGCATTGCTGCTGACTTGGTGAATCAAGCATCGCAGATGGAACAAACGATCGCTAAACTTTACATGACTTGGAAACGGATCAGTAATTTAGCAGATCGATTATATGTAGATACTGGCGCAAGTACACCCAATTTGCGATCGCTCCTCACTTGCTTGGAACCTCTGGGTGGTGAAATCATGGAATTGCAACTTAGTGGTGCGACTGAACATACTATTCGTTTGCAAATTCAGGAAACGAGTTAGGGAATGCGGAGTGAAGAATTATTCTCGCCCTGCTTCCCTTGCTCTCCTCTTTCCCCTCACTGGGGATAAAGTTTGGGTTTTTCGGTCATCAATATGACATTTACTCATTGTCTGGCTGATCAAAAAGCGCATCTAAATCACGATAGCCACTAACCACTCGCAGAACTTCAATTCCAGTTTCAATTGGGCGATAAAATAATGAACTACCCCACCCTACTTCGTTGAGGGTGGGGTTTAAACGCACTTTAGCTATTAGCCCGCAATTTATTGCAGGGCGAGAAAGCAATGCAAAACTGAGGTTTTAGAGATGGGAGGTTTAACACCAGCCGTCTTAAAATTACCATCTCTCAAATTTTAATTAGCAGCGCAAGATGTAGCCACGAATGAGGAGTTATGGGGCGACCCATTGGGTACTTGAGCAACCAAAACCACGTTCCCATCCGCATCTATAACCCACCCTTGCGCTTCCACAATTTGAGTAGGTTCATTGACAAAATTGACTTTTTGTGATTTTTGTTCTGTGTTTCGCTGCTTGTGAACAACCACTCTTTTCTGAATACCGCCAGCACGATTCTTACTCTCTGGCTCCAGTGTAATCCAATCTGCTAGCACCGCATCATCAGCTATCAATGGCTCCGTGGGATCGGGTGCTAGTCCTCCACGTCCAGTTGCAATAAATGAACTCTTGGCTATTTTTCCACCAGTATTACAATCGGCAACAATTTGCTGCGAAGCATCAACCAGATTTACGGGTAATTGTACTAATCCTTTACTGGGGTCAACATCTGGTGAGTTGATTTGTACAGTGCCACTTAATGAAGGGTTTTCCTGAGAAAATGCGGTGATGTCACTTGTTGGCAGGTTATTCGGGTTGATTTCCTTTGAATTAAGCCTCTCTACCTCTGCACGAGTGCGCGGCACAAACCCAAAGATGTTTTTAGCAGTGATTGCAATTTTACCACCAGAGCCAGAGAAGGCATTGGCAGTGATATCGCTATTTCCCAAAGGAGTAGCGACGATAAAGCCATTAGGTGCTTTGATGGTGATATTACCGCCATCTCCACTAAGCCCTGTTGTACCTGCGTTAGTGGTTATTTTACTTTCGTGGCGCATCAGTAATAATTCTGCCACCTGTAGCGTAATATTCCCGCCTCGACCTGAGTCGGTTTCAGCTGTGAGTTTTCCTTTGTTGTCCAGAAGTATGAAGCGAGCGGTTATATTTAAATCGCCTGCTTTCCCTAAGTTATTTGGATCTAAGTCAGAAATTACATTTTTTCGAGCTTGGCTACTCACAGAGATTGCAGCCCCATCCTGGATAAGCAATCGCCCTGTCGTTAGGGTCAAGTTACCGCCATCTCCAGGCCCTTGAGTTCCAGAAAACAAGCCACTGAGCCTAGAACCATTTGGTGATGTTCCAATTAGTTCTACGGACTCAGAGGCGTTCACCGTCAAATTCCCTGCTTTTCCTGTAGCTGGTATAAGTTGGTTAGAAATATAGCTATATATACTTTCAGAGGTTGTTGATATACTTGCCCCTCCTTCGATACGCAACTTTCCAGTGTTAATTGTGATGCTGCCAGCGTTTTTATCGCCATAAGTTGCACTAAATAATCCACTGGATATTAAATCACTACCATCTGCCAAGACAGGAATGGGGGTGCCGCTGATTAGTTCCACGGAATCTGAGGCGTTTATGGTCAATTGCCCCTGCATTTGTGCTCCATCTCTGACGACCAATTTTTTAGTAGTGACATTTATGTTTCCAGAGTTTCCGGTGGAGAAACTCTGAGTAAACAGTTGTGCATTTTGCTCAAGTAGTACAGAGTCTGAGGCGTTCACTGTCAAATTCCCCCCTGATTGCTCTTCCAAGGGATAAACTAAAATTACGTAACTACCAGCTATCCGCACAAGTTTGCCTTGGATCTGGACATTGCTGTAACCCTCTCCATGAGTATCGATGGTAGATGAAATTTGGTTTGATTTGATTAATTCGATGTTCTGGAAATTTTGAACACCTTCATATCCAAATGCCCAACCTTGGTTTGTTGGACTTAAACTGACCAAACTATTACCAGCGACGCTTCCTAACTCAACGCTTCCGTCCTCTGCTGTGATATTTCCCCCATCTAGCGTGATATCACCGCCGATAAGTGCCAAGGTTTTGCCTTGCTGCACCTGTAGACCAACGCCATCTCCAAAGATATTAACTGCGCCATCTGGTTCTGCTTGGGATTGATTGCGGATAGGAGCAGCAGTTGTTCCAAATTGTAAACCAATGGGAACACTTACTGTCAGCAAGGGTGTACTTTGAGGAGATATAGCACTAAACTTTGTCCCATCAGCAAAGTTCAAGCTACTCGCAGTACTAGCCACAAATGAACCGCCGATATTTAAAGAAGCATTTGGCCCAAAAACAATGCCCTTAGGATTAATCAGAAACAGGTTGGCTGTGCTGTTAGCTTTCAGAATGCCATCTATATTAGAAATAGAATTGCCTGTGACCCGACTGATAATATTTTGAATATCTATTGGATTGTTAAAGTAGGCTGTCCTTCCCGTAGATACAGAAAACTGTTCAAAGCTGTGGAACAAATTTGTACCACGAACTGCCCCACCATCAATCTGGTCTGTAGGCTGACCATCAATTAGCTTTGGTGTAATGATTGAACTTTCAGATCCAAGTGTGCGATCATTTTGTATTTGGGCTAAAGCAAAACTCTCAAAGAAAGTCAGCACTCCAGCAATTGCTAAAGTACTCACTATCCCTAACTCCCAGTACCAACTGCTTCGGTATCGAGGCATGACAAACTTACACCCAAAATATCAAAGTATATTGAAATACTGCTCCTTGCTAATTAGATATAGGGATACTTGAGATTCTCTCTGCAACCTAACTAGTAAATGCAAAGTTCAGCATTTTTATACTCACTAGAATAAACTTTTTAGGGCTCATTTATAAATATAAAGTAAAAATAAAATTCCTGTAAGGGAACCACTTGTGCAGGTTTCCGAGGCAACAGACAGTCACGTATTCTCTACCAGACGCTACGCCAACCCTATCGAGCCTCGGAAACCTCCGCTCATTCTGCCTCCCCTACTTAAGATTTACTTTATAAATGGTCTTTTACAGTCCGAAGACTAAATTATTTAGGAATAAGAATTAAATAAGATACAATTTATGTCCTTGGCTTACCTCACCCTCAATCCCTCTCCGATATATTGGAGAGGGAAGTTAGAGACAGGATGATTGCATTTATATTTAATCTACATTCCTTAGCAGTTACAACCGAGAGGGCTGCCAGTTGAAGGGCAAGGGATACACCATGATTTTTGCATTAGGAGAATTCCTTGTCCTGGGCGTCCTGAGTTTGCTGGTAATAATTCATTAGGTTGCTGTTCACCAACTGCATCACCAGATTTGATTTTATTTAGGTCAAGATTGCACTCCCACTGAACTATCAGGGCTCTATCTTCTAATACGCCGTATTTTTCAAGCACTGCGTATAAGTCAGCGTTATGAACGCTTTCAAGCAGCTTCTGTTGAATCTCGTCTTGTAACTGCTGTAATGTTTCAGGGTTCATGACTGTTTCCATTTCCTATAAGATGTATATAATTATTGATTCAGCTTGGCTAGTAAGAATTTCGCATAGTGTCACAAAATTTAATGCTTAAATTTTAATCTCAAGTGGGTTTCCACTCACGGCTAATTCTTAATCCCCGTGGTGGCAATACCCTGAATAAACTGACGCTGACCGATGAGAAATAATACCATCACTGGAACTGTGGCGATCGTCACTGCTGCCATCATTAAAGGCCAATTATTCGTAAATTGCTCTTGAAACTCTGCCAACGCTAGCTGCACCGTCCTTAATTCGGGTCGTGTCGTAAATACCAGAGGCTTAAACAAATCATTCCATTCGCCGATGAAGGTGAACAAAAACAACGTCACCAAAGCGGGACGGGCTAAAGGTAACATCACCCGCCACAAAATTTGTAGTCGGTTCGCCCCATCGATGGCGGCGGCTTCCTCTAACTCTACGGGAATTGTCTGGAAATATTGACGTAATAAGAAAATCCCAAAGCCGTTGACAGCCGTGGGTAAAATCAGCGCCCAGTATGTATTTATCAGGTGTCCCCACTTCAACACCAAAAAGATGGGAATCACCAATAACTGAAAAGGAATTACCAAAGTTGCTAAAACGACTAATAGCAGGGCTTGGCGTCCCCGAAACTTCAGCCGTGCGAGGGCGTAACCCGCTAAAGCAGAAGTAAGAATCTGAAACGCCGTCACCGCGATCGCTACCAAGGTAGAATTAGCAAACGCCAGTAAAAATTTTCCCTGTTGCCATGCAACGCGGTAATTAGCTAAAGACCAGTTATTTTTGAACAAATTTTCTGGGCTGGCGGCCGTCGCTGCAAAGGAGGTGAAAAAGACCACAAACAGAGGTAGTAAAACGATAAATGCCCCTAGCAGTAACACTACTAGACTCAAAAAATCGCCAGATTTCAGATTCGGGTTTGGTTTGGACATAACTTGAGCTGCAAAGCATTTGTTTCGCTAGTACTACAGTATTGCCCCCAGCAACAATTAATCTATAAAGATAGTCTACTTGTTAAGTTAAATTAAACCACAGTGATTATTACCCTCAGTTCATAGGGTAAATTGAATCCTGGTGTCAAATAATTCAGGTTTACAGGAGTAAACATACCATGCAGCAGCTAGCAGACCAATTTAAAGAATTAGATTTCCAGAGCGAAACATACAAAGATGCTTATAGCCGGATTAATGCGATCGTGATTGAAGGGGAACAAGAAGCCCATGAGAATTACATCACACTAGCTCAACTGCTGCCAGAATCTCATGATGACTTGATTCGCCTATCTAAGATGGAAAGTCGCCATAAAAAAGGATTTGAAGCTTGTGGACGCAATTTGCAAGTAACCCCAGATTTGCAATTTGCCAAGGAGTTTTTCTCTGGACTACACCAAAATTTTCAAACGGCGGCTGCCGAAGGCAAGGTCGTTACTTGCTTGTTGATTCAGTCTTTAATTATTGAATGTTTTGCGATCGCAGCATACGAAAATTATATCAACGTCGCCGACGACTTCGCCCGCAAAATCACTGAGGGAGTAGTAAAAGAAGAATATAGCCACCTCAACTTTGGAGAAGTTTGGTTGAAAGAACATTTTACAGAATCCAAAGCTGAACTAGAAGAAGCAAACCGCCAAAACCTACCCATCGTTTGGAGAATGCTCAACGAAGTAGAAAGGGATGCCCACACAATGGCAATGGAAAAAGATGCTTTGGTAGAAGCCTTTATGATTCAATACGGTGAAGCATTAAGTAATATCGGTTTCACAACTCGCGATATTATGCGGTTGTCAGCCTATGGACTCATAGCCGCTTAAAAAAGTTAGGAGTGAGGAATGCTCAGGGAGAAATTATCAGTCGTACTCCTAACTCCTAACTCCTCACTCCTCACTCCTAACTCCTAATTCCCAACTCCTCACTCTACTAAATTCCACGCGCTCAAGACAGCATAAGCTTAAGAATCACTACATGTTTGGTCTAATTGGACATCTCGCTAGTTTAGAACACGCTCAAGCGGTAGCTCAAGAATTGGGATACCCAGAATATGCCGATCAAGGGCTAGACTTTTGGTGCAGCGCCCCGCCGCAAATTGTCGATACCATTATTGTCACCAGCATCACTGGGCAAAAAATTGAAGGACGGTATGTAGAATCTTGCTTTTTGCCGGAGATGCTAGCGAGTCGTCGCATCAAAGCCGCAACACGCAAAGTCCTCAACGCTATGGCTCATGCACAGAAGCATGGTATTAACATCACAGCTTTAGGCGGATTTTCCTCAATTATTTTTGAAAACTTTAAGTTAGAGCAGTTTAGCCAAGTCCGCAACATTAAACTAGATTTTGAACGCTTCACCACAGGAAACACGCATACTGCCTACATTATTTGTAAGCAAGTGGAAGAAGCGTCGAAACAACTGGGAATTGATCTATCAAACGCGACTGTTGCTATATGTGGGGCAACTGGGGATATTGGTAGTGCAGTTACACGCTGGCTAGATGCAAGAACAGATGTCAAAGAACTTTTGTTGATAGCCCGTGACCAAGAACGTCTCAAAGAGTTGCAAGGCGAACTGGGGCGAGGAAAAATTATGAGTTTGACAGAAGCACTGCCCCTAGCTGATGTTGTAGTTTGGGTTGCCAGTATGCCCAAAGGTGTGGAAATTGACGCTACCACTTTGAAACAACCCTGTTTGTTGATTGATGGTGGCTATCCTAAAAACTTAGCGACGAAAATTCAGCATCCTGGTGTATACGTGTTAAATGGTGGAATTGTAGAGCATTCCCTGGATATTGACTGGAAGATTATGAAAATCGTCAATATGGACGTGCCAGCCCGCCAGTTGTTTGCTTGTTTTGCCGAATCAATGCTGCTGGAATTTGAGAAGTTATACACGAACTTTTCGTGGGGACGGAATCAGATTACCGTAGACAAAATGGAGCAGATTGGTCGGGTATCAGTAAAACATGGATTTAGACCATTGCTGGTTTAGTCATTAGTCATTGGTCATTGGTGAGCCAGTGCGGTCTTCTCCCAAGGGGAGACGCTAAAAGCGATAGCGCAGCGTTAGCGAGTCATCGAGCGTCTGGGGGTTTCCCCCATGAGCAACTGGCGAACCCGAAGGGTCATTGGTCATTTGCAAATAACAAATGACCAAGGACAACTGACAAAGGACAAAAGATAGATAACTCATAACTCGTAATTCATAATCCCTACGATGGCAACTACCGAGCGTAAACCGCTACTGTTAGATTTTGAAAAACCCTTAGCAGAACTTGCAACCCGAATTGATCAAATTCGGCAACTTGCAGAAGAAAATAGTGTCGATGTTTCTGGTCAAATTCGTCAACTAGAAGCACGCGCTATGCAATTGCGTGAGGAAATTTTCACTAGTCTATCCCCGTCCCAGCGATTGCAAGTCGCCCGTCATCCGCGTCGCCCCAGCACTCTCGATTACATCCAGGCTATTAGTGATGAATGGATGGAATTGCATGGCGATCGCACTGGTGGTGACGATCCGGCTTTAGTTGGTGGTGTCGGTCGTCTGAGTGGACAACCTGTGGTGATGTTGGGTCATCAAAAAGGTCGAGATACCAAAGACAATATTGCCCGTAACTTTGGAATGCCTTACCCTGGCGGCTACCGCAAGGCGATGCGGTTGATGGAACACGCCAATAAGTTTAGTATGCCGATACTAACTTTTATCGACACGCCCGGAGCTTGGTCTGGGGTGGAAGCAGAACACCAAGGTCAAGGAGAAGCGATCGCCTACAACTTGCGGGAAATGTTCTGCTTAGATGTGCCAATTATCTGTACAGTCATTGGTGAAGGTGGTTCTGGTGGCGCACTCGGTATTGGCGTAGGCGATCGCCTCCTGATGTTTGAACACTCCGTTTATACTGTTGCCACCCCCGAAGCCTGCGCCGCCATTTTGTGGAAAGATGCTGGTAAGGCTCCCCAAGCCGCCGTTGCTCTGAAAATTATTTCCCACGACCTGAAAAAGTTGGGAATTATCGACCAAATACTACCTGAACCTACTGGTGGCGCTCATTCCGACCCTTTAAAAGCCGCTACCACTCTCAAACAAGTGCTGCTAGAAAATTTGGACGAACTCAATCGTTTAACCTCTCCAGAACGCCGGCAACTGCGCTATGAAAAATTCCGCAAAATTGGTGTTTTTACAGAAGTTGCCCACTAATAGCACTGGATAATCATTGATTAGCAGAGCAGAAATGCTATAATTGCCTATGTGCTTAAAGATTTTTAACAATCTAGCCATAGGCATTTGGATGTTTGTTAAATCTACTCAATTTGATTGAGTGGGTTTTGTACTATTAAGTAATTTAATTTGAGTGTATGGCGTGGTTTCCAAGCGATGATTTGTTGTCTTCACTGGTAAAACCCAAAAGATGCCCAGTATTGCACTATATTATAGCAGTTACTTAATGAAAATCATCAGATTTTTAGATTCCTTTAATCTATCCAAACCGAAAAGTGTGAATAATTGGTTGGTAATAGGCTTTGGGAACTGCCAAAAAATTCGGAGACACCATGAGTGTTGAGCAAAAACGACGCGCCCTAATTACTGGGGCAAGTAGTGGAATCGGGAAAGCAACGGCTTTAGCCTTTGCAAAAGCCGGAATAGATGTGGCTTTAGTCAGCCGTTCTTTGGATAAGTTGGAGGCGGTAAGAGAAGCTCTACAGCATACTGGGGTAGAAGCGAAAGCTTACGCTGTAGATTTAGCGCGGCTATCACAAGTTAAAGAAAAGATCCAAGCGATCGCTCTTGACTTTGGCGATATAGACATTCTGGTAAACAATGCTGGCATCGGCTATACAGGTAATTTGAGCGAAACTCTCCTAGAGGACTGGCAGCAGGTAATTGACTTGAATCTGACTGCCGTGTTTCAGTGCATTGTGGGGATTTTGCCTTCAATGCGCGATCGGGGCACAGGCACAATTATCAACGTTGCCTCAATAGCCGCCAAGCAACCGTTTCCCGGTTGGGGAGCATACAGCGTCAGCAAAGCTGGTTTGATTGCCCTCTCTCAAACCCTGGCACAAGAAGAACGCACCCACGGCATTCGGGTAACAGCTATCTGTCCGGGCGCAGTCAATACTGAACTTTGGGACACAAAAACAGTCCATGCCAACTTAGACCGTTCCAAAATGTTAACCCCGGAAATTGTGGCTCAGTCAATTCTCTACACAGTTCTGTTACCACAACAGGCAGTTATTGATGAATTAACCCTGATGTCCAGTGCTGGCGCACTTTAATTAGTCCTTTGTCTTTTGCAAATGACTAATGACTAATGACTAAACCATAACCAAGACTGAATCATGACTATCGTTAGTTCCAACGGTTCAAATAGTTCTCAATCGCCTCTGAATCCAGACTTGGCAGAAGTCATAACTCCTAGACCCGATCGCAATACTCATAACGGGCGAGAAGCGGATTTGTTCCAGCCAAAAGAGGAACAGATGGAAGAAATGAAGGACGCCGTGCGGACACTAATATTGGGAGTTGGCGAAGACCCCGAACGCGAAGGACTCCTCAAAACACCCAAGCGAGTGGCCGAGGCAATGCGGTTTCTTACCAGTGGCTACAACCAATCCCTTGAAGAACTCGTTAACGATGCCATCTTTGATGAAGGGCATAGCGAGATGGTACTGATTAGAGATATTAATTTCTTTAGTCTATGCGAACACCACATGCTGCCATTTATGGGTAAGGCCCACGTTGCTTATATCCCTAACCAAAAAGTTGTGGGATTGAGTAAGCTAGCCCGAATTGTAGAGATGTATTCCCGTCGTTTGCAAGTGCAGGAGAGGTTAACCCGCCAAATTGCCGAAGCAATTCAGACGATTCTGGAACCTCAAGGCGTAGCCGTGGTGATGGAAGCTAGCCATATGTGCATGGTAATGCGGGGTGTCCAGAAACCAGGTTCTTGGACTGTCACTAGCGCAATGATTGGTGTGTTCCAAGAGGAACACAAAACCCGCGAAGAATTTTTTAACTTGATTCGCCACCAACCAGGATTTTTTTAAGGAGCAGAGACGCGATTAATCGCGTCTGTACAGGAGTTAAAGCTCGTCCATTTTGAAACCTGGGGTAGTGTGGGCAGCGTTCGACTGACTTGTACTGAGCTTGCCCTTCGGCAGGCTCAGGGTAACACCTGCCCTGATCCTGTCGTTCGCGCAGCGTCTCGTAGAGAAGGGTCGAAGTAGCGCTCACGCCGAAGTCTTGCCTGCTACTACCAGTAAATAGATAGACCACGCGGTAGGGGCACAGCAATGCTCATTGGTGTCAACTTAAGCCTTGGCGAATGGAATTCGCGGCGACACAAACAAAGTCCACCTCCGTGGACTAATACAAAATCAAGGATTTTTAACCCACGGAGGCGGTCCCTGAGCTTGCGTTGCCCTGAGCTTGCTTGCCCTGAGTCCTTCGACAAGCTCAGGGTAACACCTGCGCCGTACCCTTCGGGAAGCAAGCTACGCGCAGCGTCTCGTAGAGAAGGGTCGAAGGGTCGAAGTGTGGGTAAAGCCTCGTGTAGACAAGCCAGTGCGTTGGGCGGGCAATGCCCGACTTGTTCGCGCAGCGTTTCCCTCTGGGAGAAGCAACTGGCGTGCGGTTTCTAACCGCCCTTTTAACCTTAAGTTGACAATCACTCCTACCTTTCAAGAAACACTTGACGTAAAGCTTATGTAGAAAGGGTTTGATAAAATTAAG
>NZ_JABXKJ010000015.1 GCF_017115085.1 Nostoc sp. NMS7
AACCAAATATTTTGCTGATATAATCCTGGTTGAATCTGCGGTTTAGTAGGGCCTTTGGGTCTATCCTTGTCTGTTCCCTTAAAACTGCTTACGGGGAGAATTATGTCTATTTTTGGTTTGCTCTTGGGATCTGCATATTCTATTTCATCTAAGTTGTATGGTCGGAATATTCCTTTGCCAAAACGATATTTAGTTGTATCCTCTCCAACTCCATTCACCCAACCAAATCGATGCTGAATTACACGATAGTTTTTATCTGCTTGGGATTCTCTTAAGGTTACTTTGTCATAGAGTTGTGTTGAAATCTGCCCATAACAGTCACCGACTAGTTTATATGCCAAATCATTTGATAATATCCCTCCATTTTCACCCCTGTTATCAGTAGAATCATCTACTACCAGAATGTTTAGCTTTTCGTAAATCGCATTTTTACAAGCACCAAGGAAGATGGAACCATAAGCACCTCGGTCTTTACTATCTGGACAAATTTTTTGAATCGTTTCTAAGCATTCTTTTTCTCCATAAAGTAAGCGAGTTTTTGAAGATAATAGTAAAATGTGTCCATCTGGATGATTTTTTAACTCTTCGTCTGTACTGTATTCATCTGAATCTCCAAAGGAGAATTTTTTATCAGGAAAGTAAAATTCCAGTAAAGTATTACTGAGATTTTCAGTTAAAATAGTTTGGCGCTCATCTGTATAAATCCATTGATTGAGCCTGGGATCAAAATGTTTAATTTCCAGAGTCATGGTTTTCAGAAGTTAATAAAAATTAGTTAATATTTTGAGAGGTTTGTATGTCGAGAATTAAGCGTTGGATAAATATGCATAAGAAAGAATTCAATACAGATGGAACTTTAAAAGATGAAGTAAGACAACAAAAATTATCTCTTGGGGCAAATCCAGAAGCAGTCGATGACTACGCTCGTAGAGTAAAAGCGAGATACGACGAGTGGAAACACTTGGATGAGACTGATCCAGAGCCGTGGCTAATCTACACAGCCTACGATTTCTTTAGCGAACAAGAGAAAAGGGAATTTAACCCTGACGGTTCGCTTAGACCTGAATATGTAGAATACGCTCGTCAAATTGGCATCAGTGAAAGTGCCCTAGAACAGCTTGAGTGGCGTAAGAAAATCGAGGTTGATGATTACAACAAAGTGTCTGCTAAATACGCAGAAAAGGGTATTAATTTTGGTGCATGGCAGATGAGAGGAAGGATTGAAGATAACAGAACCTACGCCCAACGCCGGATTCAGATGGAACAAGACCTGCGGAACTTTGAGGATGCTGACAGCTTACCTTTCGATAAGGACACCTCCTATTAAAGTAGGTGAGGTTAGGCTGTAAAGAAAGTTTTTATCCATCAAATACAGTGATTTTATCTGGATATGTGAAAAAAAGCGATACCTACGGCGGTTACGCATCGTTAAGTAAAGCAGCGATCGCAGTTTCATAAATTGCGATCGCCTGTTGATAAGTTTCTAACGTCTTTTGCTCCTGCATAAAACTAATCCGCTACTAAATATTAAGGTTTCTTGTCACATAGCTCTTTGATAAAAGCATCAATCGCTTTCGCTGCTGAGGACTATCTAGACTTTCTGGAATGCAACTCAGAGCAATACAAAACATACTTGAAAACCTGACTAAAAATACAGATATCCAATGGCTTCAAAAGCTTGTAGGGAATGACTTATACCTGACTAAAAAAATTGCTTAGAGGAGAATTAACAGTATTTTCTCCTCTAATAAATTAATTATCTGCGCCGTTTAGGTTTACTCTTATTGCGCTCATACTCAGCAATAATATCCTTGGTCTGTTGTGGAAGAATCACACTTTTATTGTTAAATCGCATTTGATATACCAGATAACAGGGACTTTTGCGATCAGGACAGGAAAGATTTGTTGGCAGATTAATGATTGTTACTCCTGCAAAAGTCGCAGAAGCTAACATGGCAGAGCCAAAAAAGAAAATACCAGAGCGGCCAGAACCGACCCAACCACCGAGCCAAAAAACAAGTCCTTTGAACTGTTCAAAGCGTTTTTGACGAAGTTTTTGACGTTCTAGTTGTGCTTCGTTCCATGCCTGTATTTTTTCCAGCTTGTGGGCAGCTAATTTATTGGCTTTAGCATCGGAGGCTTTTTCGACTTGAATATCAATAGTGCGTTCTTTGGCTGCAATTTCTTGTTTTAATCGGTATTCGTTCCATTCTCTAATGCGTTGGGCGACAGCATCGGCGTGGGCGAAGAAGATGGTAAGGGTGTCGTCTCCCAAGTCACTCCAGATAACTGTAGCCTCTGCTGCTTTTTTTCGGCGATTCTCGCCATGATTCTTTCTTCTAATTGAGCGAAGAGGTTATTTTCAGAATCGCTCTGTTGTAATTTCAGTGCAACATTTTTAAGGTAAAGTGATTGAACTAACTCTGGGGCTTCTTCAGCCTGAGCAGCAGTAATTTTATCAATCAAGCTAGATAAATCTTCTCTTGCCGCTACAGCTTTTTCACTAACATTCTCAATCACTGCATCTAATTTTAATTGTTGAGAATTTTCGCTTTTACCTAGAGTTGTTAAGCTGGCTGCAACTTCTTCAAAGGATTTGTTTTGCTCTTTTATTGATTTGTAGGTTTCAAGAAAGCGTTCGCACTCATCTGGGCTATACTCATCTTGCTCAGATAGTTCGCAGACTTGGAGAATTATTAAAGCCTGAGAAAGTGCGATTTTATAGCCGATTTCACGAGCAATAACTAGTAATTCAGTGATATCTAATGGTAATTGGGCTTTCTACCTTGTTTTTTCCCCCCATTCTTCGTTGACGACGAGGAATTGCCCTGAGTTTCTGACAGTGCATTGTCAACAACTGGAGATAATAGAGCCATTACTTCCTCGTCAGTTCCACCCTGCTCAATTAAAGTGCGACATTCACGAAACCTGTCTGCATCATTCTCGGTATATGACTCTTTTTCAGGTATCCCACTCAAGCGTAAAGTCCGGCTAATTTCGGATGGTGAGAGGTTGTTAAAAAGTTCTTGTGGTTGATACATAATCATGAATTCCTATTTAGATAAAGTTGAAAAAGGATTTAACCAGTCAACTTTTAACTGTCTTTGTTCTGTTGCGGGAATCTTAGATGGTTCTGTTGCGGGAATCTTAGATAGTTCTGTTGCGGGAATCTTAGATGGTTCTGTTGCGGGAATATTGGATGGAAGGGAAAGTGATGAAAGTGAATTTCTGTCTACTGCAATCATCGTGGCTGCCTGAGACGGGATTTCTCCCAGCAGTCCCATCAGATATGAAGAGTGAAGTTGAAGGCGGTAAAGACAAGCACGAATGTGTGGTTCTAAATCTACGGGTTGCTCTTCAGCTTGATAGGCTAAAGGAAGCCAATAGCTGCTAATAGCAATCATCACCATATCCTTAGCAGGATAAAGAGTATTTCTCGAGTTTAAATACTTAAACAGCATTGCTTCGGGGCTATCAGCCTTAACTCTACTTCGTAAGCGAAACTCAACATCTGAAAACATTGCTAATATTCCTTTAAAACGAGCAAATTACTAGGACGCACGATGGTTTGAAATAGCTGATGTAGCGTTTTGATAACGGAATAATCCGTATACATCCGTGAAACGTAAGCACAACGCATCTTTTTTAATCGGCAGGTTAAAAGCCAAGCGCACATCCTCTTCTAATTCTGCCGCCCATGAAATCTCGGTATAAGTAAATAAGTTTTTCAACTCAGCAACTAAATATTCCGATGTTCCCCCACCAATAATTACTTGCTGAATATCAACAGGAATATTCATACTCAGCCAAATAGATACTTTATTCCAGTATTCTTTCCGAGATAACTCCGCTACTTCAACAATTTGTGCTACTTCCTCAGCTTTAAACTCAGCATTCTTACTCCGAGCCAAGGTGTTAAAGTATCTCGGTTTTAACGCTGAACCTGATAGATGAACAGCCTTTAACAAATCATGTAAGTTCTGTCCTGATGTTCGGCTTTTGATTCTCTCCAGCATCCAGGCTAAACCCAAACCTTCTGTTTTTCCAGTTGATATACCACGCTCAAAGATTACGGCTGATATATCCCGAAATCCCAGCATCACCACAGCAATGTTCACTTTATTAAAATCTGTGCCGAGTTTTTTACTTCGCGTCAATACCAGTCCCCCACCCTCCGGCAAACACTGAAAGCTGATCAGATTTACACAAAATTGTTGACCTCGAAAGCTAAAGCTAGACAGTGCCTTGGTTAAACCCATCTCCAATCTTTCCCTGTCTTCCCACTCCCCATAAGGCAACAGCAGTCCCAACGATAAATCAAGGTTGGACTTCAATCCTTCTCTAATCGCTATTGCCCCCACTGCTGCCAAAGTTTTTGGAATCGCGTTCTCATACTTGAGTTCTAAAAAATTGATTCGCGCTTCAAAATACTTTTGGGCCAAAAACCCAACCGCATAATATTCTCCGTTTAACTCTATCCAAGCCTCATTCTCTGGATTCGGCCGATTAATTTGCCCAGACTCATATAAAGAGAGCGAGTCTCTAGAAATCTTAACTAACTCTGGCTCCATACACAGCAATTCTGGCTTAGAAGACATGTCCAAGGAAACACGATAAACCATCTTCGTCATTGAAGTTCCTGGATCAAGGCTCAACATTAAATCCACAAAAAATTTCCCCTGTTTTTCACTCTTTATCAAGAATTATTCCTAAAAAGCTAAAGCGCCTATCCCGTAATGATTTCAGCATTTGTAAATAAAAATTAGGAACCATTACAATTGCACTTTTATTTCACTGATTTGTGCATTTTCCGGAAAATCGCCTAAGTTTCCAATCCTCACCAATCCTCACTAATTCTCATCAATTTATCCCAATATATCCCAATGTCCCACTCCACAAATTCAAATTCATCGCTGATGTTATTACATATTAAACATCATCTAGTAACCAATTATCATTAGCTTAATAAAACCCAATAGTTCCCGGAACTTCCCGGAACTTCTCGGAAGTCACTCGATTTATCCCCATCTTTTCCTACTAATTTAAAATACGCTTTAGAGGGTCTAAGCCCTGGAATCCATCTTTTTCTGACGCACAGTACGCCATATTTGGCGGAAAGAATGTTCGCTTTTTTTGCTATATTAAATATCAATTATCTATCGGAAAAAAAGTTGAAGTCCAAGAATCACGAAAATCTTTTCAGTCGCCATCAAGCACCACTAAGTTTGATGACGGGGATTGATTTTGACTTCAATACTTATTGCAAGGGTGATTATCTTGCCAACAGAGAAAATAATCAGAATTTCTTGACGAGAGTAGGTAGCACCAACAGATGGAATAGAACAAGGATTAACTTTTGTAAACCCCATCCGAGAGGTGAGCAATGCTGACAGCTGCTAACGTGTCCTCG
>NZ_JABXKJ010000137.1 GCF_017115085.1 Nostoc sp. NMS7
ATTGATTCAACAATCGCTAATAATTTTTGCTTACCGCAACTTATTGAGCGGATACCTTACTTTTAACTCAGACATTTACAGCCAATTGCTGTCTCAACATCAACCTCGGATTATCAAGACAGAAGAGGAAAACGAGGAATTTTTAGAAACTGTTGAAGAACTGCTTTCTCGTTCCCATCTGACTTCTGAAGAAGATACTTTGTTGGAATTATTGGTAAAACTGATTGAGGATTTTGAAGATAAGCACTATCAGCTTAGTGTTTCAACACCTCACTCAAGACTCAAGCATTTGATGGAAGCTAGGAGTTTGGAACACCCTGATTTGGTAGAAATTCTTGGTTCGAGCGAGATTGTTACTAAAGTAATTAATGGTGAGTTAAAAATCACTAAAGAACAAGCTGAGGCTTTGGGAAAATTTTTTCACGTTGATGCAAGTTTGTTTATTTTAGGATGAGCGATCACTTTTTTCAAAAACAGCTAATTCAGATATATAAGGCGATGACACTTAGAATTGAAGCGCACAATATATCTACTTTACTCAGTATCTGGTAATTTCTCTTCATTTACTTCCTTGTGAAGAACACTTAATTCTGATTCTGATACTGCTCCTACAATATGTTCATTATTAATGTTTATAGGTTCTTTTTTTATGAGTTGCGTTTGGTATCTAACTGAAGGATTCAGAAAATCAGATTTAGGTAAAGCTGCTTTCTTCATCTGTTCTAATATAGTGTTGGTTATATTATCTGTCACAATTTTAGCAGAGTTAGCAGCCTGTACCATCTGTTCTAATATACTATCAGCAAAAAATATAGGGGGGTTAGTTTGATTTAGATAAACTACAGATTGAGCAGATTGAGACAATGCATCCTGTATCATAATTTCTCTAGCTTCTTCAATAGATTCTGGCTGCTCTGGAAGCTTGAGAAAATTCTCAGCATATTTCATGAATCTATCAGTTGAATACATATAAAATTGAACCCCAGCTTCGGCTAACATTTCTTGTACTAACTCTGGTCTTGGGCTGATGGTTTTTCCATCACCTTTTAGCCACCAATCTGCCTTGTCATCATCTGTCACAAAGATTATAGGTTTTTTCTCATATTTGGCATAATTAATTAATTGAAACCAAATTATAGCATCACCATACTTATCTGGTACTGGTTTTCTGGAGCCATCCTCATAACCTGGTGGGATTGAATATTTAAATCTTTCTTCTGCCCAGTTATAAATATCTTTTAGCTTATCTTGATTATTACCAATTCTGCCATTGAATACATTTATTATTTGCTCGTGAAACTCATCATTTTTTATGAGTTCAGGATGCTTTTCTTTTGATTTTTGTAAATCATTTTTAACTGTTGTAACAACTTCTTTAATTGCTGTCTCAATAGTTAATATTATTTCCTTAACATCAATTAAAGGGTGCTTTTTATATATTTCTAAATCTTTTTTTAGGCTTCCTATCTTTTCTATTTTTAAATTATCTTCTAAAAATTTTCCTATTTTATCATAAGCTTTTAACTGTTGAGATATGACATCTGGACGATTCTTGTGATATTCACAACCAACGTGATGTGTAATCCAAATCCTTTTCTGAACCTTTTGAAGAATATCAAATAATCTTTCTCTAGTTTTAGGAGAGTAACGATAGATATGCAATAAAACATTTGTATCGAATGAAAAAATAGATTCTTTCCATAGTTCAGCAAACTCTTCCTCTGTAGGCTGGTAATAGCCAGGAAATAAATCACGCATATTCATTTTTTGATAATTCCCTAATATATGCTTAAAGTTTAGTGTCTATCCATACAAGGATAACACTCAACAATAAAAAAGGGGTTCTTAATAAAAGTCTTTCTTTTCGCACTCTTTGCTTTGTATCTTTGCACCTTTGTGTAAGACAAAAAACTCTACTTCTTCACCGCCGGATATTGTTTCAACACCTGCTGCAAATATTGCCCAGTATAAGACCTGGGATTTTTTGCAACTTCCTCTGGTGTCCCCACAGCAATCAATTCTCCCCCTTTGTCGCCACCTTCTGGCCCCAAATCTATCACCCAGTCAGAACAACGAATTACATCTAAGTTGTGTTCAATTACTAAAATTGAATTACCTTTATCTACCAATCTTTGCAACACATCTAACAATTTATGGACATCGTAAAAAGATAACCCGGTTGTCGGTTCATCGATTAAATAAAGTGTCTTACCTGTGGCGCGTCTAGATAATTCTGTGGCTAATTTCACTCGTTGCGCTTCACCACCAGATAAGGTAGTTGCAGGTTGTCCTAGTTGGACATAACCCAACCCGACATCAAATAAAGTTTGCAAACGCGCGATCGCTTTGGGAATATTTTGGAAAAAGTCTAAACTTTCCTCAACTGTCATTCTCAAAACATCAGAAATAGACTTATCTTTGTACTTAACCTGCAAAGTTTCGCGGTTGTATCTTGCACCTTTACAAATTTCGCATTGCACGTAAACATCAGGGAGAAAGTTCATTTCAATAACATTCACACCCTGTCCGCTACAAGCTTCGCAACGTCCACCTTTAACGTTAAAAGAAAATTGTCCAGGTTTGTAACCCCTAGCTTTGGCTTCTACTGTTTGGGAAAATACATCTCGAATAGCATCAAAAATTCCTGTGTAAGTTGCAGGGTTAGAACGTGGTGTACGTCCAATAGGTGATTGATCGATAACGATCGCTTTATCAATCGCGTTTAATCCCTGAATTTTATCCAAATGTCTGGGTAAGGGAACTTTCTTAGTTAAATGGTGTTGCAGAGATGGGAACAGCAACTCGTTAATGAGGGTAGATTTGCCAGAACCAGATACACCTGTAATGGCGACAAGTTTACCTAATGGAATTTCTACATCTATATTTCTTAAATTGTTGCGATGAGCATTTTTAATTCCTAAACTCCGCCCATTTCCTTCTCGGCGTTCTGGTGGTGTGGTAATTACTCGCCTTCCTGATAAATATGCACCAGTCAAGGAATCTTCGGCTGCTAGCAACGCCTGAAAATCACCTTGGGCGACAATATTTCCGCCGTGAATTCCTGCACCAGGGCCAATGTCAACTATGTAGTTGGCTGCACGAATTGTTTCTTCATCATGCTCAACGACAATTAATGTATTACCCAAATCGCGCAATTTAGTTAAAGTTTTCAGTAACCTGCCATTATCTCGTTGATGCAATCCAATACTCGGTTCATCTAAAACGTAGAGAACTCCTGTTAAACCAGAACCAATTTGCGTTGCTAGACGAATTCGTTGGGCTTCGCCACCAGAAAGGGTCATTGCCGGACGATCAAGGGTGAGATAATCTAAACCTACATCCAACAAAAATTGCAATCTTGCTTTGATTTCTCGGAGTACTAAATCAGCAATTTGTAACTGGCGATCGCTCAACTTAAATTGATCAATTCTCTCCCGACAATCCCGAATCGATACCCCAGTCAATTCTAAAATTCCATATTGTCCCAACTTCACCGCTAAAGCTTCCGGTTTTAACCGTTTTCCCTGACAAACTTCACACGGTTGATCAATTAAATACTGCTCTAATTTTTGCTTAACTAACTCAGAACCACCCTCATATTGTCGTTGCAAAATCGGAATAGCACCTTTAAAACTCTGCTTCCTCTGTGCCTCTGCGGTTCGTTCATCTTTCTCTCCATACAAAACAATTTGCTGCTGTTCTTCTGTCAGCTTGCTCCAATTTGTCTGTAACTCAAACCCATAGCTCTGACCTACGCTATAAAGTAATTCCAAATAATAAGAATTATCTTTTTCTGACCAAGGCGCGATCGCAGCATAAAGTGGCGCTTCCGAGTCGGGTATGATCAAATCAGGCGCAAATCTTCTTAAAGTCCCGATTCCATGACAGTGCGGACAAGCACCATAAGGTGAGTTAAACGAGAACAATCGCGGCGATAGTTCCTCCATGACCGCCCCATGTTCTGGACAAGCAAAGTTTTCCGAAAATACTAATTCTTCTTCTTTTTCTTGTCCGTCATCACCAAGTAGACTCACCAGAATGGTCGCAATCCCACCCGATTGCTTGAGACACGTAGACAAGGAATCAACCAAACGCTCTTGGATATCAGCCTTTTTCACCAAGCGGTCAATTACCACTTCGATGGTATGGGTAAAATTTTTATCCAATTCAATCGAATCTGACAGTTCGCGGACTTCGCCATTAATCCGCACGCGGACAAAACCTTGAGATGCCAGACTTGACAAAAGCTTACGATGTGTGCCTTTTTTCCCCCGGACAACGGGTGCAAGAATTTGGAAGCGAGTGCGATCGCTTAATTCCATAATCCGATCGCACATCTCATCGATTGTCTGGGGTGCAATACAGCGATCGCATATCGGACAGTGGGGTTCACCAGCCCGACCAAATAACAGCCGCAGATAGTCGTAAATCTCCGTTACCGTACCCACAGTGGAACGGGGGTTATGAGAGGTTGACTTTTGGTCAATGGAAATTGCTGGACTTAAGCCTTCAATCGCCTCCACATCCGGCTTATCCAACTGTCCTAAAAATTGCCGTGCGTAGGCGCTGAGGGATTCTACATAACGACGTTGCCCTTCAGCGAAAATCGTATCAAAGGCCAGGGAAGACTTACCAGAACCAGAAACGCCAGTGAATACGATTAGGCGATCGCGCGGCAGTTCCAAGTCAATATTTTTCAGATTATGCTGCCTAGCACCCCGAATCCGAATCGTATTCTGGCTGTTGTGGCTGGGGTGCGGAAGATGTCCATTCAAGGATGCTGCTAGCTGTTGGTCTGACATATTGGGCGGCGAAGAGGGAGTTTCTGTTGAAACAGTCCTTAATAATACTATCTTTAATTGATTTATAGTAGAACAATAGTACTGTTTTAAATTGAAGTTGTACTTGAGATATTCTGATTATGCTAGCCAATGCCGCCACCCATGATGTCACCTGGGAAAAGTTAGCGCAGTTATACCCCACGACTGCAAGCTGATATCCCCCTAATTGTGATGGAATTTATCTCTCAAAGTTGGTTTTTTCAACATCCTTCGCCTGCTACTAGATAGCGATCGCCCTGTACCAGTTACATCAATGCTAATACATATGTACTAAAACTTAGTGATTGCCTGTGCCAGTTGCGTAAGTCCTGTATTGATTTACGACTCTATGTGCATTCACAGTTTTAGTCCGTCCCATCAAGCGATGGCTCCATTTGTGAGTCTGTCCTGTTTGTGCGATCGTAATCTAGTAACGTGCAGTCTCTTGAGAACACCACAGAACCTTGGAGATTGTACGCGGATGCTGACTATAAGGGTTTTGCTCAAACCTATAGACCTGATAAGGTTTTGATATTTACTCCACCTGGAAAGTATGTAACCCACCTTTGCCATTAGTTTTGTGAAGTAATTTTACAAAAACTAATGCCTTGCGTAAAACACAGACATAACTCTCTGAGTAATAGCTAGCAACTCAAAATAATAAATTTTGTGGAAGTATGGTTTCTAGCAATGGGATTTTAGAACAATGCAATTTTCTTCAAGTCACACTGCCGCATATCTGGGATCATGATCTAAGCGATGTCTACGATGAGCAACTCTTGGAGACGCTACGCGAACCCTTACGCCAGCAGAGTTTCTTAGCCTTACAGAGAACCAATAGAGCGTTAGAGTCAAAAGTCCAAGAGCTTTTAGCTGAATTAACCACTGCTAAAGAGCAATTTTGTCGTGAGAAAGCTTCAGATCAGCAGACACAGACAGAATTAGAAAAGTCCCTTTCTTTGCTTCAGGCAACTTTAGATTCCACAGAAGAATTATTGTCAGCGATCGCTCCTCGACTGGAAAAACACGTCGCCTCAAAGCAGTGCGATTTGGCTAAATATCAGCGAATATCAGAATCACAGAGGCTCTTTCCTACTGACGTGCAACTAAAGGAAGTTTTTGATTATATCGAAGCTAATTATCATCAATCGATTGGTTTAAGTAACGTAGCTGTTGCAGTTGGTTATTCCGCAGCTTATTTAACCAATCTAGTGCGACGCAAAACGGGAAAAACAGTAAATGATTGGATCTTTGAACGCCGGATGCTAGCTGCGCGTACTTTGCTTCTGGAAACCAACCAGCCAGTTAATCAGATTGCTTGTGCAATAGGCTATCAGTATGAAGGATATTTCTTTCGTCAATTTCGCCAGTTTCATGGTACTACACCTCAAGCTTGGCGTAATACTCAGCGTTCTAATATTAGTGTCAATCACGAGCAACATAATGAATAGTTTTAACAACAAAATGTGCATTGTTCCTACAACTTTTATTTCCTACACTACTAAATATAGGAATGCAACTTGATTCTTGAAAGCAGACTAAGACTAAAAGATTTATCCAAATAATACTCATATCTTGGAAAGCTTTCAGTAATCAAATAAAATTCCTATTAATACAGCTTACTTTTAAAAAAAAGTAGCTTGTCAAGCGTTGATTCCAATGTCTTTGTATCATCTTATTGATAATTTTTGCAGAACAATGCACCCTCTATAAAGAGAAATAAAAGGAAAGTGACAATGTTAAACACCAAAGAATACTTCAAACAACTTGATGCAACTCTTGCGGTTAAGGAAGTTAATAATGAGATTGCTGCTTTAGACTCTCTGATTGAAGACATTTCAGAGGACAAGTCTGCTTCTGTAGCAGGAGGAGCCGTATCAAACATCGGAGGCAGAATTCCGAGAATAGGATCAACGACATTCCCAACAGCGTATACCACCACTAAGCAATTCAACGACATTTCAATTCGATTGACTACGAACCCTTACGCCCTGAGCGTTACAGCCGTACGTGCCGACGGTCGCGGTAATGTAAGTAGTTACTCAAGGAATATTCCTGCAAACTACCACGGAGTCGTCACTGTTGCGGCAGACGTGCGCGATGGAACCAGGTTCAAGCTCAACTTTAATGCTACGACGCTAAATTACTTCGACATAGCAGGGCGGATCACCTATTAGGAGGATGGCTCTAACTTCTAGTTTTGTGACAAATATTACAACAATATGCCTTGCGTAAAACACAGACATAACAAAGCTGAACAACTGGTTTTAGGTATTGCTTAATCAATTTTTGCAGAACAATTCATACTTTAATAGGAGAAAAACAATGTCTAACATCGACAAAGCAATTTGTACTTCTGACCAACAACTATTTACAGAATTAACTCCTGAAGAAGGAGCCGTCATCGAAGGTGGTGCAGACTTAGAACTTTACAATGGCGACAAATTTAGGGGTAAGATAGTGGCTACAAATAAAAGCATCCGGAATGTAGGTGATACCGCAAATGACCTAACTACCTCAGCTATAGTTAAGCGTGGTACATGGCTCTTATGGACAGGCGCGAATTTCACGGGGACATCTAGACGAGTAGGAGTAGGAAAGTATCCGAATCTTTTCTTTGACATAGGCTTGCCTAACGATTCGATCTCATCGGTTCAGCGTGTAAAATAATCCCGTAGAAAACCGAAACCGTGCAGAGCGACTGTCTTTACGCTCATCCGTGAGAGGTTAGAATAGAGTAAATTTTGTCAATCACCTAAAATACTCAAATCGGCTGAATGAAAATGATAATCGTGCAAGAGGGTAGGATAGGAGTTCAGCGTTGTTCGCCTCCTACCCCATTGTTTAATTATCATTTTCATCAAACTTTTTGGCAGCTTAAATATGAGATGAAACAGTATTGTAACAACAGAAGAACTTTGCAAAACTAAGTTTCATTGAACCTATTCCACTAATAAAATTCTGTTAACCCAGATGTGAATTGTGGCTAGACAAAGAAAAGCATTGAAACAGGCTGAGATTCTTTCCCATCGAACAAAGAGTCTGCGATATTTTCGTTGAAACCAGGCAAAACAAGGCTCTTGTTGAAAACGTGGGACTGAAATTTTAATTTTTTCTTAGTCTTCCAATTTAATTAGGTTGACCTACTTAGTCATTTTTGACTTTAGTTAAGCACCTCTAACATTTTGAAAACTAGCTTTGATCGAGGTGAAAGCCCCGGCTCACTTTCTTTTATGCGTAAGTTTTAAGTTATGAAATACCAAACTATACTACAACACAGCGAAGAAGACTGTGGTGCTGCCTGTCTTGCTACTATTGCCAAACACTATGGACGCACCTTTGCCATTAGTCGAATGCGGGAAGTAGTTGGTACTGGATCGCGGGGAACCAGCCTGCTGGGTTTGAGCCGGGGTGCAGAAACTTTAGGATTTAATACGCGTCAAGTCAAAGCCTCTGCACAACTATTGGATCAATTAAATAAAGCCCCTCTACCCGCCATTATTCACTGGAAAGGCTATCACTGGGTAGTTCTGTATGGACAAAAGGGGAAAAAATACGTAATCGCTGACCCTGGTGTAGGTATCCGCTATCTCACCCGCGAGGAGTTGCTAGAAGGGTGGGGCAATGGCATCATGCTGCTGCTAACGCCAGACGACAGCCACTTTTATCAGCAATCAGATGAGAAAATTGGCGGCTTTGGGCGTTTTCTGATGCGGGTTTTACCCTATCGCGCCATTCTCATCCAAGCGATCGCAATTAACATCGTCATCGGACTACTTTCGCTTATCTCTCCCTTAATGATGCAATTGCTCACTGATGACGTGTTAGTGCGGGGAGATACCCAGCTGCTAACGGTTGTGGCAATTGGAGCGATCGCTATGAGTCTATTTAGCAGTGCGATCGGTTTGGTACAATCTCACTTAATTGGTCACTTTGGTCAACGACTACAATTAGGACTGATTCTAGAATACGGACGACAACTGTTGCGTTTGCCCCTCTCGTACTTTGAAGGACGACGCAGTGGAGAAGTAGTCAGCCGGATTGCCGATGTGAATCACATCAATGAGCTAGTTTCCCAAATTGTCCTCGGTTTACCCAGCCATTTTTTTATCGCCTTGGTTTCCTTGGGCTTCATGCTCTTTTACAGTTGGGGGCTGACTTTGGCTTCCCTGGCTGCCTTTATGATTGTCACCCTTGTCAACCTGCTTTTTCTCCCTGCTTTGCGCCAGAAAACTCGCAGCGCGATCGTCTTAGGTACAGAAAACCAAGGCTTTCTCGTTGAAACTTTTCGCGGTGTCCAGGTGCTAAAAACTACTCAAGCCACTCCTCAAGCTTGGCAAGAGTATCAGGCAAATTATGGTCGCCTTGCTAACTTGGGCTGGAGTACCATGAAATTGGGGCTTTACAGTAGCACAATCACCAGTATTTTTTCTACTTGCACTAGTATTGCCTTACTGTGGTTAGGCTCTTACTTGGTAATTAATCGTACTTTGAGCATCGGTCAGTTGCTGGCGTTTAGTGGTATGAGTGGTAACTTTCTCGGCTTTTTGGGTTCAGTCATCGGCTTAGTTGATGAGTTCATCACTGCCCAGATTGTCATCCAACGCCTGACGGAGGTGATTGATGCTACCCCAGAAGACGAAAAGGACGAGAAAAAGCCTTGGGCAGAACTTAAAGGCAATATAGATATTACTTGCACCAACCTTAATTTCCACCACGCAGGTAGAGTTGACTTGCTGCAAGATTTTTCGCTGATTATCCCTGGCGGTCAAGTCATTGGTCTGATTGGTAAATCCGGCTGTGGTAAAAGCACCCTCGCCAAACTCCTTGCTGGTTTATATTTCCTCCAATCTGGGAATATCCGCTATGGCATCTATAATCAGCAAGACCTTTCGATGGAATGTCTGCGGCAACAGGTAGTACTAGTACCTCAAGAACCTCACTTCTGGAGTCGCTCAATTATTGAAAATTTCCGCTTCAGCTATCCTCAAATCACCTTTGAACAAATTGTGCAAGCTTGCTCTATTGCTGGTGCAGATGAGTTTATTAGTAAACTTCCCGATAAGTATCAAACTGTTTTAGGCGAATTTGGCGCGAATCTTTCTGGTGGACAACGACAGAGATTAGCGATCGCTAGAGCTATAATTACTGACCCACCGATATTAATTTTAGATGAATCTACTGGCGCTCTCGACCCAGTGAGTGAAGCCAAACTGCTAGATAGGCTGCTGTCTCATCGGCTGGGCAAAACCACAATTATGATTAGCCATCGCCCCAAAGTCATCGGGCGGGCTGATTGGATTGTACTGCTGGAATCAGGGCGTTTAAAAATCCAAGGCACTCCAGAGGCTCTACGCCATCAACCTGGTGAACACTTAGACTTTTTAGACGGCGTTGACCCCTTTACAAATGGTTTAGTGCCTAAATCCTCTAACTCCAACGGTAAATTCAGCACAATCAGTAAATAAAATAGCATGATTAGCCATTCCAACTCAGACTACTTGCCCCCAATTCAAGACAACGAGTTTCTCCCGCCGCTTGGTCGTTGGACTACTTGGGGCGGACTAGTTCTTGTCTGTGCTGTGGGGTTAGGCGTTCCACTTGCCTCTGTTACCAAATATAAAGTCACAGTTAAAGGACAGGCTGTTGTCCGCCCTGCTGGGGAATTGCGGCTGGTTCAAGCTGCTACGGAAGGTCAGGTAACGCGGGTTTTTGTTTCGGAGAATCAAGTTGTCAAAAAAGGGGATATCATTGCCACTATTGACAACTCGAAGCTACAAACCAAAAAGAGCCAACTGCAAAGTAACATTGGGCAAAGTCGTTTACAACTGTTTCAAATTAATGCCCAGATTAATGCTATTAATAGCCAGGTTTTAGCTGAAAATGAGCGCGTCAACCGGGTTATTGCTGGTGCTGAAGCTGAATTAAGCGATCGCAGCCGGAACTATCAAGATAAACTTATCACTACCGCTACTGATGTCGAAGAAGCGGATGCCAATGTCAAAGCTGCGGATGCTAGTCTCAAAGCAGCCCAGTCAAAGCGAAATCGTTATGAGACTGTAGCTAAAGCCGGAGCCTTGTCTCAAGATCAATTTGAGGAAGCACAACTAGCTGTTCGCCAGCAAGAACAAGCTCTTCAGGCAACTAAAGCCAAATTGCAAAATGTCCAAACTGCTCTTAATCCAAGTAATGCACAAGTAGCGATCGCTTCTCAACGCATTGCCCAAGAAAAAGCTACGGGTCAAGCCAACATTGCTACTTTAGATAAAGAACGCCAAGCTTTAATCCAGCAACGAATTGAAATCCAAAAACAGCTAGAGAGCGACACCCGCGAACTCAAACAAGTAAATATCGACCTCAGCCAGACTGTGATTACAGCCACAGCAGACGGGATTATTTCTAAATTAAACCTGCGAAACTCCGGTCAAACAGTGCCTGCTGGACAGGAAATTGCCCAAATTGTTCCCAGTGATGCTTCCTTGGAAATTAAGGCAGCAGTAGCACTTCAGGATAAAAATAAATTGAAACAAGGTCAAAAGGTACAAATGCGGGTTTCTGCTTGTCCTTATCCAGATTATGGTACTCTCAAAGGCAAGGTTAAGACGATTTCCCCCGATGCAATCGCACCTCAAGGGAATGCTGCTAATGCCACCGACACAACATCTGCCAACCAAAAGATGGCAGCCGTTGGTGCGTTTTATGAGGTAAGAATTGAGCCAGAAAGCCTTTCTCTAGGTACCGAAAAACACCTGTGTGCTATTCAATTGGGAATGGAGGGTACAGTTGATATTATTTCTAGAGAAGAGACTGTGATGCAATTCTTTCTGAGGAAGGCGAGGTTGATTGCAGACTTGTAGCGCGTTGGCGTAGCCCGCCGCAGGCATCGCAGTGTAACTATTCGTAACTATTTCTAGCAATCCTACCGTGGGTTTTCTATCTATCCTTATAGGGGGGTTGTAGTTTACTTGCTGGTTATTTAAGAGGTGCAATGGCTAGAATGAAGCGATATAGGCAGCATTGGTGCTGGAAATTAGCACTAGGCAGTTCCTTGGTGATGGGTAGTGCGATCGGCGAAGCTATATTGCAGACATTCGCCTTCTCTTCTAATTGCGCTTTTGCCCAGATCATACCTGATAGCACTCTACCCAATAATTCTCGTGTTACAACACAAGACAACATCAGTACCATTGAAGGGGGAACCCAAGCTGGAAGCAACTTGTTCCATAGTTTTCAGAAGTTTTCCGTTCCAAGGGGCGGCACTGCTTTCTTTAATAATGCTGCGAATATTCAAAATATCATCAGTCGAGTAACGGGTGGGTCAGCTTCTAATATTGATGGGATAATTCGTGCTAATGGTACAGCTAACCTGTTTCTAATTAATCCCAATGGAATTGTATTTGGTCAGAATGCTCAATTAAATATTGGTGGTTCTTTTGTAGGGACTACAGCGAACGCACTGCAATTTGGAAATATCGGATTTTTTAGCGCTACTGATAAAAATATCCCTTCACCGTTATTGACTATTAATCCTTCAGCATTGCTGTTTAATCAGATTAATCAAAACGCAGCGATTCAAAATAACTCAGTTGCATTTGCAGGAAAAGATCCAGCAGACTTTGATGCATTTGGTTTACGAGTACCAGATGGAAAAAGTTTGCTGCTGGTGGGTGGTAATGTCAGCATGGATGGGGGAGAATTAAACGCTAGTGGTGGACGAGTTGAGTTAGGAGGGTTGGCGGAACCTGGTAGTGTAGCGCTGAGTGTAGATGGTGATAATCTCAGCTTGAGATTTCCTGAGAATATTGCGCGAACTTCGGTATCCCTTACTAATCAAGCAGGTATATATGTAACTGGGGCTGGTGGCGGTAATATTGCAGTCAATGCTAGTAATCTAGAGATTTTAGGAGGAAGTGTCCTAACTGCTGGTATTGGGCAAGGATTGGGCACACCTGAAACTGTTGCAGGGGATATTACGCTCAATACTACCGGGAAAATCAAAGTTGCTGGCACTGGGAGTAGTGTTAGCAATCTGGTGGGCTTGGGGTCACTTGGCAATGGAGGTAATATTACTATCGATTCTGGTTCTTTCTCATTACAAAATGGCGCTCAAATTGCTGCCTCAACATTGGGACAAGGAAATGCAGGGAATGTCAATGTTAATGTTACTGGCGCTGTTGATATTACTGGGGAGAAAAATGGTTTAGCCAGTGGGATTAACAGCTTGGTGCAAACGGGGGCAGTTGGCAATGGGGGTAACATTACTATCGATTCCGGTTCCTTCTCGTTACGCGATCGCGCTCAAATTGCTGCCTCAACATTGGGACAAGGAAATGCGGGGAATGTGACAGTGCGTGCCAAAAATGCTGTTGACCTTGCTGGCAATGCTTACATCTTCAGCACGGTGGAAGCAGGGGGTGTAGGTAAAGGTGGCAATATCGACATCAATGCAGCAACACTATCACTAATTGATCAAGCTAACCTAGTAACTATTACTCGTGGTGCATCTGCTACCCAGCCAGCAGGACGGGGGGATGCGGGGAATATCAATGTGAAAGTCTCTGGGAAAGTTGATATCGCTGGCGAGAAAAATGGTTTTTCTAGTGGGATTTCCAGTGAAGTGGAAGCAGGGACAGTTGGCAATGGAGGTAACATCACTATCGATTCCGGTTCCTTCTCGTTACGAGACGGCGCTCAAATTACTGCCTCAACATTGGGACAAGGAAATGCGGGGAATGTGACAGTGCGTGTCAAAAATGCTATTTCCCTTGCAGATGCTAACATCTTGGGCACGGTGGGATCAGGGGGTGTAGGTAAAGGTGGCAATATCGACATCAATGCTACCTCCTTATCGCTAAAAGATGGCGCTCAACTGGCAACCGCTACTCTTAGAGCATCTGATACCCAGCCGGCAGGACGGGGGGATGCGGGGAATGTCAATGTGAAAGTTACAGGCATTGTTGACATTGCTGGGAGGAAAAACCGTTTTTTTAGTGGGATTAACAGCTTGGTGCAAACGGGGGCAGTTGGCAATGGGGGTAACATTACTATCGATTCCGGTTCCTTCTCGTTACGCGATCGCGCTCAAATTGCTGCCTCAACATTGGGACAAGGAAATGCGGGGAATGTGACAGTGCGTGCCAAAAATGCTGTTGACCTTGCAGATGCTAACATCTTCAGCATGGTGGGATCAGGAGGTGTAGGTAAGGGTGGCAATATCGACATCAATGCTGCAACCCTATCAATTAGTGATAGCGCTAACCTGCAAAGCATTACTGCTAGAGCATCTGATACCCAGCCGGCAGGACGGGGGGATGCGGGGAATGTCAATGTGAAAGTTACAGGCATTGTTGATATTGCTGGGGAGAAAAATGGTTTTGCGAGTGCGATTGTCAGCAGGGTGGAAACGGGGACAGTTGGCAATGGGGGTAATATTACTATCGATTCTGGCTCATTCTCATTACGCGATCGCGCTTTTCTTTCTGCTGAAACTGCTGGACAAGGGAATGCAGGGAATGTGACAGTGCGTGCCAAAAATGCTGTTTCCCTTGCTGGTACTGCTGCCATCTTCAGCACGGTGGATGCAGGGGCTGTGGGTAAGGGTGGCAATATTGACATTAATGCTGCTTCTTTCTCGCTAACTGATGGCGCTCAACTGCTAACTGCCACTAGTTGGGCATCTGGGAACCAGCCAGCAGGACGGGGGGATGCGGGGAATGTCAATGTGAAAGTCTCTGGGGAAGTTGACATTGCTGGGGAGAAAAATGGTTTTGTTAGTGGTATTTCGAGTCGGGTGGAAGAAGGGACAGTTGGCAATGGGGGTAACATTACTATCGATTCCGGTTCTTTCTCATTACAAGATGGCGCTTATTTTACTGCCTCAACCCTTGGACAAGGGAATGCAGGTGCAATCAAAGTTAATGCTGCTGATTTTCTTACCATTTCTGGCAAGAGTGCCAACTTTACCAGTGGCTTGTTCGTTAACTCCCAAAGTCCGACGGGTACTGCTGGAGATATTCTCGTCACCTCACCTAGAGTTACCTTAGACAACAGTGGCACACTCAACGCCCAATCTGCATCAGGTAACGGTGGCAACATCAACTTACAAACTGATTTACTTCTTCTGCGTCGTGGCGCTCAAATCTCTACCACCGCAGGCACAGCACAAGCTGGTGGTAATGGTGGCAACATTAATATTGATGCCCCGTCGGGTTTCATTGTTGCCGTCCCAAGCGAAAATAGCGACATCACTGCTAATGCTTACACAGGCAACGGTGGGAGAGTAGATATTCAAGCCTTTGGTATCTATGGCATTCAATTCCGCTCTAATCCAACTTCTCTTTCGGATATCACCGCTAGTTCTGAGTTTGGCGTAAATGGCACCGTAGAACTTAACACGCCAGATGTTGACCCCAATAGTGGCTTAATCAACTTGCCAACCGTACCAGTTGATACCCAAGTAGCACAGACTTGTACCGCAGGTAGCGCTGTAGCTAAGAGCAGTTTTACAATCACTGGACGCGGCGGCTTACCACCTAATCCGGGTGAAGCCCTCAGCGCTGATGCAGTACGGGTAGATTTAGTGACTCTCAACCCAGAAGTAGGTAATACTTCAGCAGCTTCCACAAATCCCATTAACCCAACACCACATCGCATAGTAGAAGCTACTGGTTGGGTAATTGCTGCTAATGGCGATGTAATTCTCACTAGTTCTGCACCCACCGTCACACCTCATTCTTCTTGGCAGAGGACAGCCGATTGTCGTTTGTTGAATCAACACCAGGGAGGGTAAAAACGCGGTGCAAGTGGGGGCAAAAACATGACAATAAAAAAATCTAGATTACGGAAAATCAAACGCCTTTTAAGTGTACTGCTGCTTTTAGGTATGTTCTTAGGCGCTCTTTTCTTGTCGCCCACTTTCGCACATGTAACTGCGGAAAACTCAATTGTTCAAAAGTTGCCCTACGCCCAGAGTTTGCTGGAACAGGGCAGTAAATTTTATGAAGCTGAACGATTTGCTGAAGCTGCTACTTCTTGGCAACAGGCTATCTCTGCATTACAAGGCAATGGGGATGAACAAAGGCTTGCGATCGCACTGGGCAATTTATCATTAGCTTATCAGCAATTGGGACAGTGGTCAGTGGCAGAAACTGCGATCGCTCAAAGTCTCAACTTATTACAAGCTGCTAAAAATATAGATACCAAACAGCGATCGCAAATTCTAGCCCAAGTTCTAGATATCAAAGGTCGCCTGCAATTGGCTCGAAACAAAGCTGAAGATGCCCTGGATACTTGGCGGCTCTCAATTGACATTTATGCCAAAATAGGCAATGAAAGGGCGGTTATTCAAAATCGCATTAACCAAGCGCAAGCTTTGCAAGCTTTAGGGTTTTATCGTCAAGCCGAGAAGACGTTAAGAGAAAGTACCCAGATTCTCCAAAGTCAACCCAACTCTCCTGTTAAAGTTGCAGCCCTGCATAGTATCGGCAATGTCGTGCAAGTCACTGGTGATTTAGAAACATCTCGGCAGATATTGCAGCAAAGTTTAGAATTAGCTTCATCGTTGCCAGATCAGGAAGCGATCGCTGATATTCTCCTCAGTCTGGGTAATACAGCCCGTGTTCAGCAAGACACGCAAACAGCTATAAAATATTATCAACAAACTATCAAAACTGCAACCTCACCCACTACACGCATCCAAGCTCAAGCTAATCAACTAAGACTACTGCTGAAAACTGAGCAATTGTCAGCTTTTCAAACATTGTCCTCCCAAATTAAAACTCAGCTTCACGACTTACCCCTTAGTCGGACAGCAATTTCTGCCCGGATTAACTTTGCCCAAAGTCTAATGCAATTCCGAAAAAAAACCGCCGCAGACACGGACTCATGGTTAGACATTGCCCAATTACTAGCAACTGCTATTGAGCAAGCAAAAAGTTTGCAAGATAGACGCACAGAATCCTATGCTATTGGTGTTTTAGGCCAAGTTTACGAACAAACTCAACAGTGGTCTGATGCTCAAAACCTCACCCAACAAGCCTTACTCATCGCTCAAGATATCGATGCTAAAGACATTGGCTATCAATGGCAATGGCAACTGGGACGTTTGCTTAAAGCTAAGGGAGATATAAAAGCAGCAGTAGCAGCTTACACAGAAGCAGTTAATAACCTCCAAGCCCTCCGTAGTGATTTAGTTGCTGTCAATTCTGCGGTGAAATTTTCCTTTCGAGAGGAAGTTGAACCAGTTTATCGACAGTTGGTTGATTTACTTTTGCAATCTCAGGGTAACTCCCAAGTTAGCTCAGAAAATCTTGCAAAAGCCAGCAATACAATCGAATCACTCCAAATAGCAGAACTAGAAAACTTCTTTCGCAACAACTGTTTGAATGCTCAAATCCGTAATCCAAAAAAAGATCCAACGGCAGCAATTATTTATCCATTTATTTTGCCAGACCGACTAGAGGTGATCATCAAGTTGCCTCAACAGCGTTGGTTGCACTACACTACCCCTGTAGTTGAAAAAGAATTGGAAACTACTTTAGCGCAACTACAAGAAAATCTACCCAAACCACACACGCTGCGACAGGTTCAATCTTTATCCCAGAAGGTTTACAAATGGCTGATTCAACCTGCTGAAGCCGCCTTAGCTGAAACTAAGACTCCTACTTTGGTTTTTGTGCTGGATGGTTGGTTGCGAAATATTCCGATGGCAGTTCTCTACGATGGCAAACAATATCTAGTTGAGAAGTATAACATTGCACTCACCCCCAGTCTGCAACTGATTGAACCCAAACCATTCGAGAAGCAATTAAAGGCAATAGTCGCAGGATTGACTGAAGCAAGTTCTGGATTTTCTGCACTAGCCAACGTCAAACTGGAGTTAGAAGAAATCGGCTCTCAAGTCCCTAGCAGCATCCTTCTAAATCAAGAATTTACCAGCAAAACTTTGCAAAACCGGATTAATTCTCTATCTTTCCCTATCGTTCATCTTGCAACTCATGGTCAGTTTAGCTCCAAGGCTGAGGAGACATTTATTGTCGCTTGGGATGAGCGTATTTATGTCAAAAAGTTAAATGAGTTAGTGCGAACTCTAGAGCAAAACAGACCCGAAGCGATTGAATTGCTGATTCTTAGTGCCTGTCAAACAGCTGCCGGGGACGAACAAGCTGCACTAGGAATTGCTGGTGTCGCTTTTCAGGCAGGAGCACGCAGTACGATCGCTTCTTTGTGGAACTTGGATGATGAGTCTACTGCTGTATTAATGAGTCAATTTTACCATGAGTTAGCCAACAAAAACCTGACTAAAGCTGAAGTACTCCGTCGCGCCCAGCTAGCTCTTTTGCAAAATCCCAAATATAAACGCCCCAGGTTTTGGGCCCCCTATGTTCTTTTGGGTAATTGGCTTTGAGCCACTCTCACCACTTCAAGTGGTGGGATTCCGGCTAGGAGTTGGAGTTAACTTTTTGTCCATTTACTTAGGCAGATGCGATCGCATCAACTTACAATGCCATTGCATCGGCTAACAATGCCATTATTTTGCTTGACAATGCGATCGCATCGGCTGATGAATTATGTTGTATAAATTTATGTAAAGAAATTAGGAAGTTTTGCGTAAAAGTCACGCGATCGCAACTGAGAATTATCCAGAGGTGACTGCAACCACCATAAATCTACATTAGTGGTGTGACGTAACCAAGCGATCGCTGTTTACTTAAAGGGGTGCAATGTTTAAGATAAATATTCGTTGGGGCTGGTTTATAGGAATTGCAATATGTGGTTCAAGCATTTGGAGTACAAATTGCGCTTTTGCCGACATTATCCCGGATGGCACTTTGCCTAAAAACTCTAGTGTCAAATTAGAGGGGAACAATAGTATCATTGAAGGAGGAACCCAAGCAGGTGGCAATTTGTTCCACAGCTTTCGAGAATTTTCTGTCCCTCCTAATGGCGCTGCTTTGTTTAATAATGCAGTCAATATTCAGAATATTATCAGTCGGGTAACGGGTGCGTCAGCTTCCAATATTGATGGGTTAATTAGCGCTAAGGGTACAGCTAATTTGTTTTTGATTAATCCCAATGGAATTGTTTTTGGTCAAGGTGCGAGGCTGGATATTGGTGGTTCTTTTGTAGGGACGACAGCTAATGCGATCGCATTTGGCAATCAAGGTTTTTTTAGTGCCTCAAATCCAGAAAGTTACTCATCCCTGCTAAAAGTCAATCCAACGGCATTACTATTTAATCAAATCAAAACCGCATCTATCCAAAATAATTCAGTTGCTCGTTCCGGCTTAAATCCATCTTCTGAATTTATAGCAACAGGTTTGCGTGTACCAGATGGTAAGAGTTTGCTGTTGGTTGGCGGTGATATCAATATGAATGGTGGAGGATTGTTTGCTTTTGGTGGGCGAGTGGAATTAGGTGGGTTAGCCGGCGCGGGAACAGTTGGGTTGAATGAGGATGGTAATAATCTGAGCTTGAGTTTTCCAGATGGTGTAGAAAGAAGCGATGTTTTTCTAAGCAATGGCACCATAGTAAGAGCTACTGCTGTTAATGGTGGTAGTATCGCAATTAATACCAGGAATTTAGAGATAATAGGAGAGAGTTCCCTGGTTGCAGGAATAGAAAGTGGACTAGGTTCTGATAATAACAAAGCAGGAAATATTGAGGTTAATGCAACTGGAGCAATTAGTCTTGATAATGAGAGTCAAATTGTTAATCAGGTGCGACGAGAAGCAAACGGACAGGCAGGTGATGTCAATATCACTGCTAGCACATTACAAGTGAAGGGAGGCTCACAGGTGAGTACTGGTACTTTTGGTACGGGTAAGGGTGGAAACTTAACCGTTGATGCCCAGGATGTACAAGTGATTAATGGAAGTGCCGATCAATTTCCCAGTGGCTTGTTTGCTTCAGCAGAGTCAAACTCAGGAGATGGAGGAAACTTGACTATTAAAACTAATAGCTTGCTAGTACAAGATGGAGCAGTGGTGGAGACTAGTACTTTTGGTGCAGGCAAGGGTGGAAACTTAACCATTGATGCTCAAGATGTGCAACTAATTAATGAATCAGCTGATGCTCAGTTTGGCAGTATCTTGAGTGCTTCTGCATACCCAAACTCAACAGGGAATGCGGGAGACTTAACAATTAAAACTAATACCTTGCTAGTGCGAGATGGGGCAGAGGTGAGTACTGGTACTTTTGGTGCGGGTAAGGGTGGAAATTTAACCATTGATGCCCAAGACGTGCAACTCATTGGTACAAGTATCAACAATCGGTTTTTCAGTAACTTAGAAACTTCCGCAGGGTCAAACTTAACAGGAGATGCGGGAGATTTGACGATTAAAACTAATACCTTGCTAGTGCGAGATGGGGCACAGATAAGTGCTGGTACATCTGGTGCGGGTAAGGGTGGAAATTTAACTATTGACGCCCAAGACGTGCAACTCATTGGTACAAGTATCAACAATCGGTTTTTCAGTAACTTAAGAACTTCCGCAGGGTCAAACTCAACAAGAGATGCGGGAGATTTGACGATTAAAACTAATACCTTGTTAGTGCAAGATGGAGCACAGATAAGTGCTGGTACATCTGGTGTGGGTAAGGGTGGAAATTTAACCATTGATGCCCAAGACGTGCAACTCATTGGTACAAGTATCAACAATCGGTTTTTCAGTAACTTAGAAACTTCCGCAGGGTCAAACTTAACAGGAGATGCGGGAGATTTGACGATTAAAACTAATACTTTACTAGTGCAAGATGGGGGAGTGGTGAGTGCTGGTACATCTGGTGCGGGTAAGGGTGGAAATTTAATCGTTGATGCCCAAAATGTACAACTCATTGGTACTGCCAATGGTCAGTTTCCCAGCGGCTTGTTTGCTTTTGCACAGCAGCGAAACTCAACAGGGGATGCGGGAGATTTGACTATTAAAACTAATACTTTACTAGTGCAAGATGGGGCACAGGTGAGTACTAGTACATATGGTGTGGGCAAGGGAGGAAATTTAATCGTTGATGCCCAAAACGTGCAACTCATTGGTACAACTGCTGACGGTAAATTTCCTAGTGGTTTGGCTGCTTCCGCACAGTTAAACTCAACAGGAGATGCAGGTGATTTGATTATTAGAACTAATACCTTATTAGTGCGAGATGGAGCTGCAATGACCGTGCAGAGTTTGGGAACAGGAACCGCAGGCAACATGATATTAAATGCTCGCTCTATCCGTTTAAACAACAACGCCTTACTTAGCGGGAATACACAAAGCGCTAGAGTTGACCCCAATAGAGAGCAGGCGACAATTAACATTAACTCACAAAATTTGTTTATGAGTCGCAATAGCAATATCAGAACCAATGCCAGGGGCGAAAACGTCATCGGCGGCAACATCAACATTGACAGCGATTTTCTGATTGGTTTTGAAAATAGCGATATCAGCGCCAATTCTGCTAAGTTCCGTGGGGGAAATGTGCGAATCAATGCCCAAGGTATCTTTGGTATACAGTTCCGAAATGTGGCATCTGATAAAACAAGTGATATTACTGCGACTGGGGCAAGTCCTGAGTTCAGTGGTAATGTAGAAATCAACACACCTGATGTAGACCCTAACAGTGGCTTAGTCAACCTGCCAACAATACCAGTTGATACCCAAGTAGCACAGACTTGTACCGCAGGTAGCGCTGTAGCTAAGAGCAGTTTTACAATTACTGGAGGCGGCGGGTTGCCCCCTAATCCAGGTGAAGCTCTTAATACTGATGTAGTGCAGGTAGATTTGGTGACTCTCAATCCAAACGCTAATAAGCGCGATCGCCCCTTTGTTCACAGCAAAATAACTACCCCCACACCAGAACCCATCATAGAAGCTACTGGTTTGGCGCTAAACGAAAAAGGGGAAGTCGTCCTAACAGCAAATCTTCCCATCACTACGCCTCATAGTCCTTGGTTGAAGCCTGCATCTTGCAGAGCAATTCGTAATTTGTAATTCGTAATTTAAGAAAGTCAGATTGCAATCTGGTTTTTTTTTCATCGATCTGCGATGTTATTGTATCGACTGACAATCCCATTGTTTTGACTAACAATTCGATTGTATCAGTTGATAGTGCCATTGTATCGGCTGACAATGCGATCGCATCCATCGTTCTTCACTGCTCACTTTCTAAATTGCAGCACTCCACCTTTGGTTCAGTTACAAAATCATTCAAACCAACGGCTTGCAACAGCGCCGTCCAAGAAGTATCTTGCAAATTGGTGCGACGCAATTCACTAGCAGCACTCAACGCATCATACCAAATACCATTAGCCCCATAAAGTTTTACTTGCTGGCGTGGTGTTGCTTTTTCCAATTGAGTTTTCAAAGCAGGCTTTAGTTGCTCCCGTTTTACATAGCCTTCAACATTAGCAATAATTTGCTTATCCTTCTGACAGTAGATGTTAAAATACCATCGGTATTGCTTGCCAATCTCTAAAGGTGCTGCTTTTGATGGCAAGCGAAGGTTTACTACTCCTGGTGTCCCCGTGAAAGAAGTTTTATAAATAGTCTGATTTTCTGCTTCATCTTCTAACACAAACTCTCCAGATGCAAAGTCGGATGCATAAGGAACATAGAATAAGAAACTAGGATGCTCTGCGATCGTAGTGCCAAATACCAATTCTGATTTTGAATAAACAGGTACTAAAGCTGTAAGCCGCTTTTGAGAAGATGTTAGAAGCTTATTTATATCCTGACCACAGCCACGACTACCTGCTTCTGTTCGCTTACTTGGTTCCCCGATATCTGGCGGTGGGGGCGGTGCTGCGAAAATCAATGATTGGTTTAATTGTTCGTTGGGATTTGCAGGCTGTGCTTGGACATATATAGAGCTAAGGAATGTTAAACTAACGGCGAGGAAAATTTGAATCTTTTGCATAGATAACTTCATTTTTATTTATTCCTCAAGTAGTAAAAATCAGTTGTCGTTGCTTTGTTGTGAAAACAAATAAATTGCCACTGTGCCGCCAGTAGCCACTAAAACCAAAGCTGAGGGAACTAGGGGAACCCAAATCCCTTGATAAAAGAGAATTAAGCAAAAAACGTATAAGACTCCAAGTACACCTCCTCCCGCCAATACTAAATATAGTCTTGACCGATCGCTTGGTGCGATCGCCACTGATCCGGCTATACCAATCGCACCTCCAACTACTGACCAACTCCAAACCCATAAAACTTCCCCCCAAACGGGCAAAACTGATATCAAAGGTCGCCCATCCATAACCGCACTCACCAGTTGACTCACCATTTGTGCTTGCAGAATCACCCCTGGTATTTCTTCAGAAAAACCCTGCCCAGTCATGTAAGGGGTAGGGCTATAATCACGAAAGCTTTGGGCACTAGTACCAATGAGAACAATTCGGCCTTTGACTTGTTCAGGGTTGACTTTACCGCTAAGAACATCTGTGAGCGTGACTTTAGGAGCAATTTCTCCAGGAGAACCTTGGACAGACCGATAATTGAGCAATATTTGGTAGCCGCCTGTATCGGCTTGTTGATAGCCACCCATGTGAGGCTGCAACCGCTTAAAAACGATGTTGCCTAACTGCAAATCTCCAGAATCAGTATATTTGGCAGAGATACCTTCTCCCTGCAAGTAGTGGAATGCCAGTTGAGCATTAAGGGCGTAGCGTGCCGTACAAGGGGACGTTACATCTGCTGGTTGCATTGCCAATAAATGACGACGCAGAACATGGTCTGTATCTGGGATAATATCACTAAATCCTTGGCGTTCTGGCGTCACCCCCAAAGGAGGTGCAATTCCCGGACGGTCTTTTGTAAGTTCTTGAACTTTACAAATTGCAAAAAGTCTGTCATCTATTTTCAACCTAGTCGCCAAATAAGCTTGGTTGCGTTGTAATAACTGATCGTAATAAATATCCAAACCAATGGCTTTGGGTTGGAACTGTGCAAGTTTTTCCAAAAGTCTGGTTAGTGCTAGATCCGATAGTGACCCTCTTCTTTCCTTTTGTTCTGGTAACTGAAAATCTTCTTCGGTAACAGTGACTATCAACAGACGCGGATCTTGCTTTTCTTGGGGACGCGATCGCATAAATTTGTCATATAAGAGCAACTCCGATGTTTGCAATCCTCCTTGATATCTTACCCCCAGTACACCAACAGTTATCAACAGGCTCAACAGTAGCAAGGTTCCAAGGCGGCGAGTGTTGGAAATTCGGGGCTTTGCCCAAGTCATTGGTACTACGGCAGGATGTTCGCTAATTACTGGCAACCAACTTGCACCTGGATATTCCTTTTCTATTCCTTTGAGCCTTTGTCTGGCAGTGCGAACCGCAGCATATATAGATTGTCCTGATGAAAAAACCTCTAGAAAATGCTTTAAAAATTTTTGAGCTACCTTATCTGGTACTGGTTCCCGCATGACAATAATTTGCGGAATCTGTAAATCTTGTAGTTCTCGCGCTAATCCTAATCCATCGCAAGAGTTGAAAATCGCCAATTGTAACCCGTTGGCAACAGCATTTCTCAGAGCATATCTGAGTTCATCAATTGTTAATTTATCTGTTTTATTAATATAGATGCAACTAGCTTCACCTTCGCTTTTGCTATGACCTGCGAAAAATAAGACATTCCAAGGTTGTTTCCACAATTTGTCGTCGATATCTGAATATTGAGGTTCTACTAAAAAAGTTGTAGCAGCATTAGGTAATTTCTCTAATAACTGACGGTCTTGCTCCACATCAATACCGTCACTATCGCCCAAAATTGCCAAAATTCTAATTTTACTCCTAAAGATGGATGTTTGCAATGCAGTTGTTACCGCTTCTGATTCTGGAATACTGAAAACAACTTCAGCTTTCAGGTAATCTCGATCTATCAAATCCCACAAATGCCAGGGAAGTTTTTTGAGTTGCAAACAATGAGTGCGAATCAACACCCGCACTTCTTCATCTGGCATCAAGTGTTTGAGCCATTTTTCCCGCACGGGACGAAAAGACTCTGATAGCAACCAGTCATTCAAATGCTCCCGTACCTCACTAGCTTTTGTATTGCACTCCTGACGTCGCTGGGAAATACAACCATCGTAAATAATTTTTTTGGCTTTAATACGGGTAAATTTCCACAAGCTGCGATATGTGGACTGCCATTGGTCAATTGCTATTGCCATATCTAGATTAGAGGGCAGCTTGCCAGTAATTTCTGTAGTCGGGCGTTTGCCCTCTTCCCCAATCTCCAACGTTGCCTGCACGCCTAAGTGCAAATCGCCATCTAGCTTCAGCACAACTAACTTTTTCATTGGCAGCAGCCCTGCTGTTGTTCTTAACAAATGACAAAATTTTCTGTAATGCTGATATCTCCCAGAACAAGTTTAACGCTAAAACGTTCTCCCACCTCACAACTAAATTCCAATTGAATATTCTTATTGCGGCTTCTTGTTTGAGCTTCCATCACAGATACTGCCTCAAAATCCAGCACCATTAGATGGAGATTTGGTGGCAGATACTCTTGTCCATTTGTCGGATGTAATTCTACGACAATGTGGATTTCTTGCTCGTTATCTGGAGGTAAGGTAACGATTAAAACCACTGCACGCTCGCTCGAAAGCTTTCCTAAATAAATCAACTTACCCCTACTAAGAAAAGCACCATTGCTACTTCTTAGACTCCAAGCTGGATTGACACCTTGAGTGCCTAAAAGAGTCTCAATCTCTTGCCACCCAGCTTCAAAAATATTCTCCAACCATTGCTTCAAATTAACTAAATTATGATTACGATCCAGCGAATTATCAGCTATTTCAGCAACCTGGAGTTGAGAAAGTTCTTCTAAATACTCCAATAGATTGTCTAAAGGTTGCAATTGGTTGATGGGTAATAAATCAGTTTGTACTTGCTTGACAAATCCCAGTAGCGTTGCTTCTCTAAATGATTTGTTGATTTGCACAGCTACATAGCCAATTCGATTTGACTGTACTTCTGGCGGCACATAAACAAATTGTGCATCTGACCTGACGGGGCGACATTCTAATAATCCCAAGTTTTTTAGCGACAAATCAGCAATATCCATAAGTGTCTGTTGTATGACATTCCAACTATCACTTTTATTCAAGTCTGTCTCAAATCCCATGCAACATAGATAATAATTTACGAAAGATACAGACAAAGTATTGAGATAAACTTGTTCACCTTTTGCTTGCGTGGCTTGTTGTCTGCGTAACTCTTCTGCTCGATGCCTTCCATCCACAGGTATCGGAGCTGAGAATGTTAAAAAATCTATAATGTTGTTCATATTTTTTGCCTAGCTAATTAGAGAAAAAATCAAATATATAAATATTCTTGAAATTTGTCAGCAAATTTTTTCAGACAACGCCGGTAAAAGCTATGGAGAGATGTGATTCCAATACCCCATTCTGCCGAAATCTCTTTCCAGGAAATGCCAGAACATCTTCTTTGAGCTATAGCTTGAAAATTTGCCTCTGGATGACCTTTAATATGTTCCTTGGAAAAAATTAACTCTGGATCGGATTCTATAAATTCTCTTACTTCTTCAAATAAAGACATAGGTTTAGATGAGGGTATATTTTCCCAGTGAGAGCTTTCGAGATTTATTTCATTTTTTTTCCCAATAACTTTGGGGATAGCCTCTGGGAAAAAACGTTTAGTTAATAGCATATTTACCCAAGTCATCACTTCGCCGCGTTCTGGGTCATACCTATTAATATTGTTATCTTGACAAAGATAGAAAAATAAATTTTGTACTGCTTCATCATAGATATCTTCATAAACTAGTTGAAATTGATCTTTGTAAGGATGAACAAGCTTACCTGACTGCCAAATAGCATTAATCAGCCGTGTTAAAGCTATCCGCTTTTCCTTGGTTAGGTGAGTATATTCTTGGGCTGCGATCGCTAATTCTTTAAGTTGTGCATCTAGTTGTTTTCTCCAGTCATTAGTCATAAAAGACCTCGAATCAGAACGCACCAAGTTGCGAATTTATATATATCTCATGGATTGATCGCAACTTTTACACAAACCAGCCATAATTGTTACAAAACTTTGTGATCATGCATTGAAATAGGGACTGGGAAGATTTGGCTTGGCGCAACACTAGATTATTTCTTTGGTGTTCACGCTGACCTCTTTTCAAGTTCGATAGTAAGTTAAATTCCTCTTTGGTGGAGGTATGAGCCATGAGGATGGAGAAAGTCGCGATCGCTCTTAAAGCAAAGCGTAGCCAATCGATTTTCTCTCTTACTGCCGAAAGTTCTGCTGATGTGGACTATTGGAGTCATGAGTGGGGTGTTGGTGGGAAATCTTTGGTCAAGATTCGGTTTGGTAGCTCTTTTAGACTGATGTACACCATCTTTAAAATCAGTTTCCTGCATTAATGTCTGCAACAAAACTGCATTTCTCTCCTGCTCTATGTTTCTTGAGAAATGATAAATCCCTCTCAAGTCATAGATGCATTATGTGCTGTGATAGAGGATTTTTTACTCCTACATGAGTATTCTATTTAGATTAGATAAAAGAATTGCAAGAGAAATCCTAATTTTTCTGCTTTCTACCTAATTTTCAGTGTATTTTGCTAAAAAAGATACAATTGTTAAGGTCATATTGGTAGTAGATAAATAATCTTAGAATCACGATGGCAAACATGGATAACACAAATGAAGTTGATAGTAATAAAAATAAATTGGGTCAGCAGGAACTAGGGGATGAAACTGATATAGATTCCTCATCTAACGAACTGATACAGACAAATAAAACAATTAATATAGATGGTCAGCGTCCAGTCGATCCAAGTAATATTGAAATTAAAGAAATAATTAATATAGATGGTGAGCGACCAATTGGCAAGAATGAAAACGATTATGATAAAACAATTAATATAGATGGTCAACGCCCGATTGGGAAAAGCGCTTTTCCAGAACATGAGATGCTAGCTGTAGACGGGAAGCGTCCACTTGACCCTAGCGATTTAGAGGTTGAAGCTGTTCTTGATATAGACGGTCAACGTCCGATCGCTAAAAGCAATTTTCTATCTTCAGATACTCTAGAGATAGACGGTAGTCGCCCAATAGGTTCAGATAACACTGTTGAAGATCCAATACTAACAGATTACGTAGACTAAAAGCACGACTTTCCTTGACAATTTTTTTAATTGTAGAAGTGCATCGCCTCCCTAATCGATTTTCTCTTTTATTAGCGAAAGCCCTTCTCATGTAGGCTATTGGGGTTATGAGTGGGGTGTTGGGGGGAAATCTGGCGCTTTTTCAACTAGAAAAATTCATAGATAGACCGAAAAAACATTTTTCTGTAACAATATTTAATAATGTGGATTGGGGTGGCGATCGCATTAGTTTTCCAAAGTTGAAGTGTTACTTCTTTTAAATTTGCGGCAAGAAATGGCTGAAGAAAGCCAAAATATCTGCAATTTGTATAAATAAACTGGAGTTTGAGACGCTGCACAAACGGTAACTGGGGGATTTTTGGCGATCGCATCTGCATCTTTCCACCAAAAAATAACGTCTCATCCCCCAATTGGTCTTGTGCTTATACCACCGTTGTTTGAAAGAAGCGGTTGGCGGGGCGTGCCAGTCCCAGATTTTCGCGCAGCGTCTTGCCCTCATACTCTTTGCGGAAAATCCCACGCCGTTGGAGTTCTGGCACAACCTTGTCCACAAAGTCATTCAACCCTTCAGGAAGAAAAGGGAACATGATGTTGAAACCGTCAGAGCCTTCCTCAATCAGCCATTGCTCCATCTCATCGGCGATGCTTTGGGGCGTGCCGACGAAGGACAGCCCGCCGTAACTGCCAATGCGTTGCGCCAGTTGTCGAATAGTCAAGTTCTCACCTTGCGCTAAGGCTATTACCCTTTCTCGTGAAGAGTAACCACCGTTATTCGGTGGGATTTCTGGCAATGGCCCATCTGGATCAAAACCCGAAACATCGTAGCCAAGCGCACTATTGAGGGTGGCGATCCCACTGTCATAATGTACTAGGCTGTCCAAATGAAGACGCTTGGCATGTGCCTCGGCGACGGTTTCCCCCACGATGACTAAAGCACCTGGAAGGATTTTTATGCTGTCTGGGTCACGTCCTTGAGCCTGCGCCCGTGCCTTAATGTCTGCAAATAAAGCTTTGCCAGCTTCCAGATTACCAGCAGGTGCAAACACAGCCTCGGCGGTTTCGGCGGCTAATTGCCGTCCGGCTTCGGATGCGCCTGCCTGAACGATTACCGGCCAGCCTTGGACAGGTCTGGCGATGTTCAATGGCCCTCGCACCGAGAGATATTTTCCCTGATGATTTAGAACGTGAAGCTTTGCAGGGTCGAAATAAATCCCTGCTTCCACGTCCCGAATAAACGCATCGTCAGCAAAGGAATCCCAAAGACCCGTGACAACATCATAAAATTCTCTAGCCCGCCGATAGCGTTCATCATGCTCTACCTCTTCTTCTAATCCAAAGTTGAGCGCTGCGTCTGGATTGGCTGTGGTGACGATGTTCCAGCCAGCGCGACCGCCACTAATATGGTCGAGAGACGCGAAGCGGCGAGCGATGTGGTAAGGCTGGTCATAGGTCGTGGAAGCGGTAGCTACCAGCCCGATGTGTTCGGTGACGCTGGCAAGGGCAGAAAGTAGGGTGAAAGGTTCAAAGGATGTGACAGTATGGCTGCGCTTCAGTGCGTTGATTGGCATATTCAGCACCGCTAAGTGGTCAGCCATGAAGAATGCGTCAAACTTGCCTTGCTCTAGTTTCTGGATGAATCGTTTCAGTGCTGGAAAGTTAAAATTAGCGTCAGGCAAAGCTCCAGGATAGCGCCAAGCGCCTGTATGTATGCTTACCGGGCGCATAAAAGCACCTAGTTTTAATTGCTTCAATCTGCTCATTAGTCCTCCGTATCAAGTTTAAAATACAGGTGCGATCGCCCCCTTGAGATAGTTGTTGATATAATCCTTCAATTCGGGATCAACACAAATTTAATATCGAATTCTTTCCAAAACATTACTGTTATTAGATAAAATCTCATAGACTGCTTGTTTCAAATTAAAGCTCAAAGGGCAGTTTTTTATCATCAATCATTCACACTCACAAGTTTCGGCAGTCTAGATATAGGGATATCCAAGAAGTAAGAAAGAACCTCTTGCCGCCAAGTATCATAAAGTACTGGCAAATCATTAATTTCAATCCCAATAGCTTTTTGACTCAAATACCAATGATCCCGAAGGTAAGGATTGCGTCGGCGTTGACCTTCTTCATCTGCTTCTATGACTTGTGCGATTAAATCCTCTTTCTCTGTGGGTGAAGCTCGATCAAATTTACGTTGCCACCAGTCTACAACTCCCAGCCTGTGGGCTGCTTCATCTGGCAGGATTCTTTCTGCTGCAAACTTGGCTGAGTCTGGGTCGTTGATTTTGCTGGTACGGCTATTGATGAATAACAAAGCCACAATATGAAGTTCGTAATGCAACTCAAATGCTAAAAAGCCTTGCCAATTACGAATGGGTAAATCACCCATATAATCCCAATGCTTCTGCACCTGCTTTTGGATATCCTCAATTGGGTCACGTCCCGATATAGCCTGCGCTCTTAAACGAGTATTTTGAGCGTGTGCGCCATCATCACCGATTTGTCTACTCAAAAATAGCTGTAATTCTGGGTCAGCAAAGGAGTCAATTATCTTAGCGCAGACTTGCACAATAAACAGGTCATGGGCTGCACCAGCAATACGGAAGCGGTAGAAATTCTCTCTTTCCTCTTCAGTTTCCGGCGATCTAGGTTCTTGCAATCGCTTCTTGGGCACATGGGGAGCATATTTGTCAAGCAGTTTGTCAAAAATTTCCAGTTCTAAATCAGTAGTCCAAGCTGGACGAGTAAGTATTGCTGTCATAAAGTTTCCTTTGGGTAGTGGAGAACAATTTAATCCAAAATCTAAAATCTTTGGACTGAGCGTAGCCGTTCGCGTAGCGTTCTGCAGGAAAATCCAAAATCTAAAATTCTTAGCCTCTAGCCCCTATTTTCAAGTTGGCGTCTACCGTTAACGCTCGCACTCTTGGTATAATTTCCGCAGCAAAACCCTCCATTTCTGGGGCAAAGGGCTGGAATTGCAGCATGAAAGTATCAATTCCTACTTTGGTAAATTCAGCAATCCGATGGGCTACAGTTTCATAGCTACCAACCAATCCTGCTGCTGTACCGCCATTGCCTCCCACACCAGGGTACTTAGCCATGTTTTTGAACATAACTACTTCCGAATCTACTCCTTTGAGTAATTCTGAGCGATCGTCTTGTGTTAGTACCATTGCTCTAAGGTTTTGATATTCCGCTTCTGCTTCTTCGTCTGTCGGTCGAGCAATCACAAAAGCTGACATGGCGAAGCCCAGAGGTTGAGAGCGAAACTTAGTTTTTTGAGCAACAGCCGCAATGGTTTCGCGGATGACTTCAATCGGACGACCATTGAGGAAAAATGTATGGGCTTCTTTTGCGGCTAGTTCTTGGGCTGGTTCTGACTCTCCCCCTACATATACACGCGGATGTGGTTTGGCTATAGGTGGAGGATTGAGCTTCAAATCATTGATCTGAAAATATTCACCGGAGAAGTTAACTTTCTCTCCACTCCATAGGGCTTTTACGACCCTAATCCATTCATCCGAATAACGATAACGCTCATCGTGGGTAAGGAAATTTATCCCCGGTTTTTCCATTTCTGGCTTGAACCAGGCACTTACTAAGTTAATAGAAAAACGTCCATGACTTATAGCATCAATACCTAAGGCCATCTTTGCTAAGACGGCGGGATGAAACAGTAATGGCTTAACAGCTGCAATAATCTCGATAGAGTTTGTTGCTTCTGCTAAAGCTGCTGCTGCTGTCCAGGTTTCTAGCTGGTCAAGTTCTTGGTTCCTGGGATTGATGATATGTTGCGCGATTAAAGTTGTGGTAAATCCGCACTTTTGGGCCAATTGGATTAAATTCTTGGCTCGTGAGTAACTAGCATCACGAGGTTCAAGAGGATGGTTCATCACACCGCAGTTGCCGTAAACGGGAATCCAAATCCCATACCGTGGTTCAGACATAGTTTTCTAGAACCTTTGTAGTCGGGACTAAAACTTTATTTTTGCAGCTAAAAGATACGATAAGTCGATAAACTTATAGTAGTATACTATGACATTTGCATAGGTGAGGATAAAAAACAAGGTATATCTCCCCAGTCCCCATTTAATTTGGAGGTAAGAATGTCAGAACCACGCTACGGTATTTGGGCACCTGTTGGGGGTAACTTTGGCCCTCTCAATACGCCAGATGAAGCGATTGATGCTAGTTATGAACGCACGCGATCGCTAGTATTAGAAGCAGAACGTTTAGGATATGTCACCACTTTAGTAGCACAGCACCTTGCCAATCCCCGGAGTCTGGATTTAGAACAGTTGGAAACTTGGACAGCTTGTGCGGCCTTGGCTGAAGCTACAGAAAGTATAGAAATTATCGCCGCAATTAAACCTTTATTATTTCATCCAGCCGTTCTAGCCAAGATGGCCTTGGGAATTGATGCTATCAGTGGTGGACGTTTTGCCATAAACCTAATTAGTGCTTGGTTTCGCCCAGAAATGGAGCGTACTAATATCCCCTTCCCTCCCCACGATGAACGTTATCGCTATTCTGGTGAATGGTTGGAGGTTGTTAGAGCTTTGTGGAGCGGTGAGAGGGTGAACTTCGAGGGTGAATATTTCAAAATCCAAGATTTGAGCCTTCGACCATTTTCTGTTGCTCAACCCTATCCTCGTATCTACCTGGGAGGAGCATCAGACCCAGCACAAATTTTAGCAGCCCAACAAGCCGATGTTTATTTCATCAACGGTCAGCCGATTGAAGATGTTCGCAAAGTAATTAAACAAGTTTTGGGCCGACCACGTTTCCTAGCCCAACCAGTCAGCTTTGGTCTGTCAGCCTTTGTCATTGCCCGGACTACAGACGAAGAAGCGCAAGCAGAACTAGAACGACTCATGGGACTGCAAAAGTTGGAAGATAAGTTAAGTGTTGCTAAAGGAGTTGACTCAGAAGCTGTCATGTTCCAACTCTTCGCCAAAAATCCGGCTGTTGGTGGCAATGGTGGCACAGCCGCAGGATTGGTTGGCAGCTATGATACAGTTGCAACTCGCGTTGCAGCTTTCGTTGATGCAGGTATCGACACTTTCATGCTGCAATTTAATCCCTTTGTTCGGGAGATGACACGTTTTGCCCAAGAAGTTATGCCTCGCGTGCAACACTTGCAAAAAGTTGCTTAGTTTTTGACCATTCGATTAACTTACACATTATCAAAACAATCACTCAAGTTGTGCGATCGCCGTCCCTTGCGCGTCTCCTTTAGGAGAAGGCGGGCGTTTCGCCATCGCTAATTGACTCCGAACGAGTATCGCCGAAGGTGGGTGCGAAAAAATAGCCCAGAAGCCGTGGATTGTTCCGATCCCAGGCACCACAAAGCTGCATCGCTTGAATGAAAACATCTGGGCGGTTACTGATAAAATGTTCACAAGAATTAGTAATAAAATTATAGGGAGCTTCTCCAAAAAAATCCTGACGACCCAGAATTTCATCTGTAAAACGGGAACAATTTTGTTTAAGCGGGCAATTTTGTCCTGGACACATCGTTATATCGTAAGGCATATATTTTTTTCCTCTGGAAAGGGACTTATTTAAAAGTTAAAGATTATTTAACTTGAATATAGAACGCCTCTTTCAACAAGGAAATAGAGCCATCGGCAATAAACCGCACACCAATTGCTAGGATGAAAAAACCAAAAACTCGATTTAAGGCTCCCACACCATTTTTCCCTAACTTCTTGATAAGTGGTTCTCCTAAGGCCAGGCACAGATAAAGACTTATACCTATTAAAACAATTCCCACTAAAGACTCAAGATAGTCTGCCCAATGCTTAAAGCTAATCGATAAACTAGTTACTACCCCAATTGCTCCAGGGCCACTGATTAATGGCACTGCCATTGGTGTAAAAGAAATATCTTCCTTATCTATAGCCTCATCATTTTCTGATGGAGTTAGTCGTTGACGGGCTGTAACCATTTCCCACGCTGTATGAGCAACAAGTAATCCCCCTGCCAGCCGTAGCACATTTAATGAGATTCCAAAAAATTCTAGAATCCACCTGCCAGCTACTAAAAATACAGCTAAAACTAAGACTACATTTATGGCAGTTTGTCTCGCCTGCCGATGGCGCTCAGATGATGTTTCCATCGCTGTTAAGCTGTAAAAAACCGGAACTGCACCGATTGGATTGGCGATTGGGAAAAGAGCCACAAAGGTTGCTAATGTATTTGGAATTAACGACATTATCAATATTTGAATATCTGGGTTTCCTAAAAGCAGAGTTTAGCAGACAGTGGGGGTGTCGTTGTACCCACTTTACTGCTTTCACAAAAAACTCCAAAAACCACCAATGCGATGCCCTTCGGCGCAGCGTCTCCAAGAGTTGGGCATCGCTCCTCCCAGGAATGAGGGGAGTGACTGACCGCCTCACCCGTTACGCCTCTGACAAAATTCTCCGCGTTCGCGTTTTGAATTATACTAGTGACACACTCACTTTGTGGTGTAGTATTTTACAAGCTAGGAAAAAAGAGCGATCGCCCATCCAAGCAAGGAAATATATCAGTAGAAGCGTAGCTTGCCGCCGCAGGTGTTACCCTGTGCCGTTCGCGCAGCGTCTCGTAGAGAGGGGCATCGCCCATCAAAAGTAGAATCTGAAAAAATACTCCGGCACTCAGAGGGATTAACAACGGATCACACCAATTGAAACCTATGTATGATTGTGGAGAATATTTTAAGTATATACACGGTTAAATTCCAGCTACTCTCTAAGGATTTTGTCATACTGTGACCAAATTGATGTGGTACTGTTTAGAGTCACTTTCAATACGTATAAATTCATTTAATGGATTATAAGTATCAAAATTTCTCAGATTTTCCTCTTTATTTACAGCATTTTCTAAATAACTTAAAGCTAATGTTGAAGTGACATAAATATTCCCGTGTTGTTTGAACCCTTCTATTACTTCAGCTTCCGGCGGATAATCTTTTACTAAATGTTCGGCTAGATACCCTTTTAAAATTATTCCTCTCAAGCCCGTTTCTTTGTAACCTTCCTTAGCTGTCATCAACGATATACCATCAGCATCGAGATCATGAAAATTATCATAATCCTCAAAAAACGGGCAAACAATTTTCATGAGATTTTTGACAGGATTTTTAACTTGACCGTAGTTTGGATCGTGCTGTTTTCTTCGTTTTGATTCACCCATGATAGCTATCCCCTAATTAATGCTAGGATTGTACTCCTTTCTACTTGAATCAGCTAGGTCAGGCATCGCATCCTTAAACTTATCAACAGGTGTTGGGGAACCCTATTAATAGTTGCGTTCCCCAACATCATGACAATCTTGAGCTTCTTCCAACCCAAACCAGCCCAACCAACAATTGACAGTTACGGTGCGCCTAATTCCCCAGTAGCCAGTGTATAGCGGTCATCTTGCTTCATTTTTTCCCCAAAATATCATTTGGAGTAATTGTAAAGCAATCACCTCTGGCATCATCAGGCGATCGCATTTTCACGGAAATAACTGTTGAAGTGCGCCGTTCTTAGAGGATGCATAGCGATCGCATACAAAAAAGCCCAGTCATCTCATAACTGGGCTTTGATTATCTCAATCAATCATTGTCGATAGAGTAGTTTCACACTATGCAGCAGGTTGTTCCAGATTAACCTTGACAACTTTGTTCTTTTCTTGCTCGGTTTTTGGCAGTGTCAGATTCAAGATACCATCTTTATAATCTGCGGTGACATTGGTATTTTGAACCCTAGCAGATAGAGGAATTACACGTTGGAATTTACCATAGTAGAATTCACTCGATGTTGTGCCCTTTTCTTCGGTTTTAGTTTCAGACTTGCGCTCACCGAAGACGTGAACAGCGTCTTCAGTGACTTGAATATCTAAGTCTTTAGCGTCTAGTCCTGGCAGTTCTAGCTTCAAATGAATCGCATCTTTAGTTTCTTGTAGTTCAGCAGCCGGAACCTTGATAAAGCCTTTTTCCAAGCGTGCAGATGGTACTCTGGTATCTCCAAATAAGCCGTTGATGTGACGTTCTAAAGTGTTCAATTCTTGCCAGGGGTTGTAACGACGAACTAGCATATTAGTTTATCCCTCGTACCAGTAGTAGTTTTTTGCTCAATTAACTGAGGATTTAAATCCTTGCTTTGATTTCTATATTATTGAGAACTAAGAAGCTTGTAAATTCGGTTATTCTCACCAAAGAATTGATGATTACCGCACAAGTTAGGCAGTAAAAAAGATTACGGGTTACTCTAATTTTGCGGTTCGGTAAACCCGAATAATAACTATTAATACCAATAATAATCAACTAATAAATCTGCTCTTGAAGGGGATTTGCTTTGACACTAAACTTTACTTTCCCCTACCCAAACGGTTGCCCCCACTGCTCCCACATTTCCTTGTTGAATGGACTGCGCCACTTCAAAAAAGCGCTACGAAAGCCTGTCTCAAAGCTGGATTTGTCTCCTTTTTCTGCACCCTCTTGACAAAAGTGCAATTACCTTAACCTCTCACTGATGTTATTTGGTTGATTTGTTCTACCAAACACATTTGGTCAATTATGCCTGCCACTATCCCGCAGTGGTGAATATCTTGTACTCTTATTTCTGATACTGATGATGTCATTTATCAAAAATGCCATCAATCTCTTCACTTACCTGCGGGATGTAAATTAGCCTACTGAAGAAAAACACATGAACACGATCACAGTGAAAGACGGCATAGAGATTTACTACAAGGATTGGGGCAGCGGTCAGCCCATCGTTTTCTCGCATGGTTGGCCTCTATCGGCTGACGACTGGGACAACCAAATGATGTTCATTCTTAAATCACGGCTATCGCGTCATCGCGCATGACAGGCGAGGGCATGGACGCTCAAGCCAAGGCGGCGACGGACACGATATGGATCATTACGCCGATGACCTCGCTGCGCTTACCGCGCATCTCGACTTAAAGAACGCCATCCACGTTGGACACTCGACTGGCGGCGGTGAGGTGACACGCTACATTGCTCGCCACGGCGAAAGCCGCATCGCTAAGGCCGTTCTCATTAGCGCCGTGCCACCACTGATGGTGAAGACCGCAGCGAATCCTGGCGGTCTACCTAAAGAGGTATTTGACGACTTTCAGGCGCAGCTTGCCGCCAATCGGGCGCAATTTTATTGGGATGTGCCGAGCGGGCCCTTTTACGGTTACAACCGGCCGGGCGCAAAAGCGTCGCAAGGCGTGATTGAGAATTGGTGGCGCGAGGGCATGATGGGCGGTATCAAGGCGCAGTTTGATAGCATCGTGTCCTTCTCCCAGACCGACTTTACCGAGGATCTTAAGAAGTTCTCTGTGCCGACATTGGTAATGCACGGCGATGATGACCAGATAGTCCCCTATGCCGACTCTGCCCCACTGAGCGCTAAGTTGGTCAAGGGGGCGGTATTGAAAACCTACAAGGGTTTCCCGCACGGTATGCCGACGACAAATGCAGACCAGATCAATGCCGATCTCCTCGAATTCATTCAGTCGTAAACGCAAACCACTTGGTTCTCAGGAAAGTCTCCATACTGCCGCTCCAAAGCGTCTAACCAAAGCCACGCAGCGAACCACGCCCCGCTCCGGGGCGTGGCTGGTATAGGCATCACCGTGCCCAAAGAGATAATTTGTAAGACATAGACTTTCTGGAGCGATCGCCTTCGCTTTCGATCATTTTATCGCTTGAGTTTTCTTATGAACTACTGCGATCGCTATCTTTTCCTCTATACGAGACGCACTGTTAGGTCACTTGAATACAAGATCACATAATTCAAGCGAGGAAAGTATAAAAGCGAGTGAATTTTGTCAATACCTCCAGGTATAGAAAGAAAACTTCTGATGATTAATAAGTTTTCGAGGAATATTTATTTATACTCATGAAAAATAATAAATGCCTCCAATTGGGGGTTATTTTTTGGCAGTAATTTCAGAAAGTTAACAGATGCGATATACCCTATTTTAAGGGGCTATTAACCCTTATGCTGAAGTGGAAAGTAAAAACAACAGCTATGAAATTTGTACAAAATCCTACCCTCCACCTTGGCTTACTGAAAGCTCTGATTGTAGCAATACTTGTATTAGCATCCGTAATGCCCCCAACTGTTCTAGCCAACGAGAGCGAAAAAGCGACATTCGACAGCACAACCACGCTCCAAACTATACTCACCAGCAGTCATCGCTCCGTTGCAAATCGTGACCGAGACAAGTACCGCCACCCAGCCCAGACCCTCAAATTCTTCGGTCTGCGCCCAAATATGACTGTGGTTGAATTGTGGCCAGGGGGCGGGTGGTATACCGAGATATTAGCCCCATTTCTAGCGGCAAAGGGGCAACTCATAGTTACTAACTTTGCTCCTAGCACGAGTAAACCCGCTTTGGCTTTCCAAGAGAAACTAGCAGCTCATCCAGAAGTTTTTGGTAAGGTCAAAGTAGCCCAAATCAATCCCCCAAATGAACTTACCTTAGCCCCAGACAACTCCGTGGACATGGTTGTTACCTTCCGTAATATTCACAACTGGGTCAAAGCTGGCTATGCCGAGCAAGTTTATGCTGCGGCTTACAAAGCACTCAAGCCAGGGGGCATTTTAGGGGTGGAAGAACATCGTGGCAAACCAGACATTTCTTTACAAGAGAGTATTAAAACGGGCTATATGTCAGAAGATGGGGTAATTGCTGCTGTGCAGAAAGCCGGCTTCAAATTGGTGGGCAAATCAGAGATTAACGCTAACCCAAAAGATACCAAGGACTATCCGGGCGGAGTTTGGACACTACCTCCGACCTTGAGCCAAGGTGAAAAGGATAGGCAACGCTTCCTTGCCATTGGGGAGAGCGATCGCATGACAATACGGTTCGTCAAGCCAAACTGATGATTAATGAAGAGGGCGATCGCTCCTCTATTCAAGGGAGGAAAGTATGGGAGTGATGTCTGCCAAGGGCTGTGACGCTCGTTGCACTAAAGCGTCTCCCCTTCTTCCAAAGCTATCCATTACCCGGATCTTTCTTAACATTTGCGAGAGCGATGTCTGACGACAAGCCGCTTTACGTCTACGCTCTCGTTTTTTCTAAACCTTATTCGTTCGTTGTTCATTCTCAATAAAAACCTAATTTTAGCGAGAAGACTCCGTAGTAGAGTTATTGTCTCTCACAACGACAACTCAAAAGGTATAATTCGCCCATGTTCGACATCCTATCACTGTGGAAGATGCCTGCTACCGGAAATAAATGCTACAACAATGCGGCTTTAGGTACTGCTTCATGAGTGCAATGCTAGCAATGAATGGGAGAGTGACGATGTTGGGGATCTCTCGTTGGGCTATCCTTTACTTAAATTGGGCTTTAACTGGCAGATATTGAGTGGTGAAACTTGAGGCAGTTTTGCAGACTAGTTCAGTGGACGTTTGAATCGTGATACGTGAGCTATGAATCTGTTGCAATCACTCCGTCGCTATGGACAATCGGTCTGGCTGGATGGATTTGAGCGAGGCTGGATTAGTCGTGGTGAATTGCAGCAGTACATTGAGGAGGATGCTTTGAGGGGTGTCCGATCAAATTTCCAAAGCTTAATTCCAGCAATTCAGGGACAAGAGTACGATCGCGATTTCAGTACATTGGCGCAGCAAGGGATGAGTCGGAGTGCGAGAGCGGCCTATGACTACTTAATTGTGCGAGATATACAATTAGCGGCTGACTTGCTGAAGGAAACGCATGTGCAAACACAAGGGCGAGATGGCTATACTCAGGTTAATCTGCCACCTGACACGCTGTTTGAGGCTGCAACCGCGATCGCCGCAGCTCAAAACATCTGGCAGTCAATCGGATGGAGTAATTTGTTGGTGGAAATCCCAGCCACGCAATTGATGTTGCCAGTGATTACACAATTGATTGGTGATCGGATCAATGTAAATGCAACATTGGTATTTTCTCCAAGCGTGTATGAGCAGATATTTGATAGTTATCTCAGAGGGCTGGAGAGATTGATGCGGCAAGGAGAATCGGTGAATGAGGTTGTTTGTTTTGTCAGTGTTGCTATTGGTCGTTTAGATGCAGTAATTGCTCCATTCATCCCTAACTCAGAGATATCTTTTGGCGTGATGCAAGCCAAGCTTTTGTACCAGCACTATCGAAACCTCTGCCGAAGTGAACGCCAGCGTTCGCTCCCTGGAGGGGCAAAACCACTGCGTCTGGTGTGGGATTGCACAGATGTTTCGCCGGAATCGGCATGGCGTTATCTTCAAGCTCTAGTAGTTCCTGAAACCGTTATGCTGCTATCGCCATTAACCTTAGAAAGGTATCGTGAGGTTTCTCTACTACTCACCAGTTTTACTGATGGTGAAAGTGCTGAAACGCCTCTGGCAAGGGTATTGCAAGAGATTGCTTTGGATGAATGGATTGACCAACTTTTGAGTGAAGAAATGGCGCGATCGCTCAACACATTTGATCGATTGTTAGAAGCGATCGATCAAAAGAGAAGGTGCTGAATCTTAGGTTTCGGTAGTATTTTGCTCCCGATGAGGATATTAATGCTCAATCGCCCCTAAGTCTTTAAGAGTGCTTCTTTGAGCCACTGTTAGCCCGGTTGCGCCTTGAATCTTCATGCCTTCATACAGGCGATCGACCGTCAGTGTGCTGATACAGCGTCCAGTCTGCACGTCCCAGAGTTTGATGGTGCGATCATCACTACCACTAAATAAGATTTGGCTATCGGAACTGAATATTACTGATTTGACCCAACTGGTGTGTTCGCCCAAGCTGTGGAGGCAATGCCCCGTTTGCAGATCCCACAGGCGGATGGTTTGATCATTACTGCCGCTTGCCAGGGTTTGACCATCGGGACTTATGGCAAGCGTCCACACAGCTCCCGTATGCCCCCGCAAAGTCTGCAAGCATGCCCCGGTTTGTACGTCCCACACGCGAATCGTTTGGTCATGACTGCCACTTGCCAGTTGTTGACTACTGGGAGCAAACGCCACTGTGAAGACGGCGTTCGTATGCCCCTGGAAGATTCTCAGGCACGCTCCGGTTTGCACATTCCACAGGCGTATGGTGATATCGTAGCTGCCACTGGCTAACCATTGACCGCTCGGATCAAAGGCGATCGCACGAAGACCGCTCTCATGTCCGCGTAACACCCGCAAACAATGATGCGTCTGCACATCCCACAGTTGGATGGTGCTATCTTCACTGCTGCTGGCCAAAATTTTCTCATCTGGACTAAACAGCACTGTCCAGATGCCGCGCTATGGGCTGACCACTGGTCAAGCTGCCCGGTTTGGATATGCCACACGGCGATCGAGTCATCATGCCGACTGCTTGCCAGCGTTTGACCATCGGGACTAAAGCTTAAATTAGTTAATGACGAAATCCAACGGGTCGGGCTGGAAAACGTTTTGTAGCGGTGAAGCGGTGTCAGATCATCATCCAATTGCAACTGCCACAGATGGATTGTTTCATTCTGACCGCTACTGGCAAGCCTTTGACCATCTGCACTCAGACTTAGGGATTGAATGCCACCCGTATAGCCCCGCAACGTTTTGAGGTTTTGCCCACTCTGCAAATCCCATAGCCGCACTGTATGATCTTGACCGGCACTGATTAACCATTGACCGTCGGCACTGATGACAAGCCCGTGAACATCGTGCATGTGACTGTCGAGTACATGGATAGCTTGCTCGTCCTGGACACTCCACAGGCGCAGAGTGCCATCGCGACTGGCACTGGCTAACCAACAACCATTCGGGCTAAAGGCGAGATCCCAAACCCAATCGGTGTGTCCCCGCAGTAGCTTGACACTAGTATTGATGAAACTGGGCTTTGACGGTCGATCGTGAGAGCGATGGCGGCTCCACAGTCGAATCGATCCATCGCGGCTACCGCTCGCTAGCAGTTGACCATCCGGGCTATATTGCACACTTTGAACGCCGCTGGTATGCCCTTGTAAAACACTCAAGCAATTTCCATCGCGCACATCCCAGATCCGAATGGTTGTATCGTGACTGCTACTGGCTAGGGTTGGCTGATCGGGTGCGAAGTCGACGGCGTAAACACTCTGGGTGTGCCCCTGCAAGACACGAAGGCACTGCCCTTGCAAATTCCACAAGCGCACAGTTTTGTCTTCACTACTGCTCGCTAGTTGCTGACCATCGGGACTAAAACTCACTGACCAAACACAGTCTGTATGCTCTGTAAGCACCTGCAAGCAGCGCCCGTTCTGCACATCCCACAAGCGTACCGAACCATCAGTACTGCTGCTGGCTAACATTTTCCCATCCGGACTAAAGGCTACCGACCAGACCCAGCCTGTGTGACCGGCAAAGGTGGTGAAGAGTTGGGTTGTGGTGATGTTCCAGAGATAGATTCTGCCGCTGGAATCCCCCACTGCGATCGCTTGACCGTCTGGACTCAGGTCGATGGACATGGCAAGACTGAGTGTTTCTGAAAAGACGGATTTGGCTAAATTGGCATTCTGAAAATTGACCCCAGCTAAATCAACTTGCCGTAAGTCGGCTTGCTGCACGACGAGATCAGAAAAATCTGAGCCGCGCAAATCCACCTGAAGCTGCACCAACAGGTTGATCAGATTGCCTGCAACGTAACCTGGCTTTTTTCGCTGTTGTGTCAATAATTGCCGTGCCTGCGTCGCGATTGCTGCCACACTGCCAAAGCGAGACAGAAGCTGCTCCATTACGGGTTGCACAATTAATCGAGCTTGAATCTCTCGCACATAATCTTTCGCCTGCACTCGAATCAAGGTATGGGTTCGCAAAAAGTTAATTTGAGCAGTCTCGAACTCGGCACAAACTTGCTGCACAAATCGTTCTGTGACATATTCCATCACGACTGGCTGCAAGAACAATAACCCATCCGTTTTTTCAATGAGAGATCGCCGAAGCAGCGCGTTGATCAGATTGGGTACAGCTTTTTGGCAAGCAGGATCAATCACATTGTCCTGTAGGTCTGCGATCGAGACTGCCTCTCGACAAATTGCCAGCCAGAACATCACCTGCTGTTCATTCTGGGGTAAGCGATTGAACTGACGCTCCAGCAGATCGCGGATGTCGGCAAACACCGGAATCCCCTGATCGAGATACGTTAACAACTCTGTAACGCTGCCGTTAAACAAGTCCTGAGTTGCGGCTGCCACCAACTTCAGTGCTAGAGGATTACCCCCATAGTGATGGATCAAGTTCTGCCATTCGGCTTCTGAACCTGTGAATGCTCCTTTTTGGCGAAAGATGGCACGTCCATCAGCGGGTGTCAGTCCACTCAATGTCAGCGATCGCACCAGCGTATGTTCGCCTTCCATCAGCGCCATTTCTCGTGGCTTTTCTCGACTGGTGAGCAATAAACAACTTAGGTGCGGCGTTTCGCCAATGGTTCTGAGCAACTGTCCATAGCCTTCATAGCCCGATCGCCACTGCCCGACCTGCTCACTGTGCAAAATGATTTCAGCATTATCCAGCATCAATAAACACCGACGTGATCGCAGAGACTGGATCAATTTCGAGAGCTTTTCACCGAGCGTGGTGGGAAGGACGGGATCTTCTCCCTGGAGAGGCATGAGAAATTTTAATACGCTCGCTAGAAGTTCATCTAGTGGTGGCGCGTTGGCGAGCGATCGCCACACCACGCTCTCAAATTCCATCTGCATTTGCAGCGCCGCTTTGACCACAATCGTACTTTTACCAGTGCCCCCAATGCCCAACACCCCAACCACGCGACAGCGCTCAGACACGACCCACTGCCACATTTGCGCCAGTTCTGCCTCGCGCCCATAAAATACCGAGGCATCCACCGCAGTGTCCCAGTCCTGTTGGAAATTTGCCCATCGGGTTTGGGACGTTTCATTTAGTGCAACAGGGGATGTAAAATCTGCTTTTGCTAATGCCAACCCAAAGGCTTGGAAGAGATGCTCCAACGACTGGCGATCAACCCCCAGTTCGCGCTTGAAAATTCGGATGAGGGTATTGAGGGAGAGTCCGGTGCGATCGCTAAGATCTTCCTGGGTGAAGTGCTTCCCCCAGGTTTCGTTTGTTTCCGCCTGCTGTTTTGCCGTTTGAAACCGCTGCCACCCCAGGGGTGATAGGATGACCCCTCGCACTCGCCCAGCAGCAGGTCGCCCCCGTCCAGATTTTGACGCATTGGAATACATAGGTAAGCTGATGGTGCAAAAGAGCAGCATGAGTCTTCCCCTCAATAGTACCGTGCGTTGTTCTGATGCCGAAGGTTTTGTTGATACAAATGCATCAGCAAATCATCTCAATTAAGAAAATCGGTTTAACCGTCCCCGAATCACTTCCAGCTGCTTGCCTCCAATGCATCACGATTAAATTGCGTTTTAAATCAGAAAACTTGAGTGGTCTGCATGGAGCGATCGCTAAAGAATGAGCATAAGCAACATTTGCTTATCAAAGTCGCCAACCTAAGCAGAAGCAATTTACTAATTTGAGGATATTAAGACTATGAGCAAGCTCACAGGTAAGGTAGCAGTCGTTACAGGCGCATCTAAGGGCATCGGTGCTGCGATCGCTAAATCACTCGCTGCCGAAGGCGCGGCCGTCGTCGTCAACTACGCCTCTAGCAAATCTGGTGCAGACAAAACGGTCAGTGAGATCACCGCAGCCGATGGCAAGGCTGTCGCCGTGGGTGGTGATGTCTCCAAGGCTGCTGAGGCACAGGGCATCATTGACGCCGCCATCAAGCACTACGGACATCTCGATATCCTCGTCAATAACTCTGGCGTCTACGAGTTCGCTCCGATCAAGGACATCACCGAAGACAAGTTCCATAAGATATTCAACATTAACGTACTTGGTCTTCTGCTCGTAACGCAGGCAGCCGTCAAGCACCTGGGCGAAGGTGCCAGCATCATCAACATCGGCTCTGGCGTCAGCCGTATTACACCTCCAAACAGTGTGATTTATACCGGCACCAAGGGCGCTGTTGATGCCATCACGGGTGTACTCGCAAGGGAACTCGGACCGAGGCAGATCCGCGTCAACTCTCTTAACCCCGGCATCGTCGAAACCGAGGGTTCAGTAAGTGCTGGCTACATCGGCTCTGACTTCGAGAAGGCATTCATTGCTCAGACACCGCTTGGTCGCGCGGGACGACCCGGAGACATTGCCTCTATTGCCGTTTTCCTGGCATCAGACGATGCTGGCTGGCTCACCGGCGAACAACTGCTCGCTACCGGAGGCCAGCGCTAATCCATACGGGTAACTCTGTGACTTAAAGTAAAAGCTTGCCGTTGCGGCAAACAATTCCTTTAAGTCACAAACTCATGTATTGTGTTGTTCTACTTGATGGCAAAGGTATTGTTCAAGATACTGTATTTTCAACCATAGCCGCACCCAATTTATTTTAATTATGCAAAGAATTATGGGCTTCATTGAGTTTGTTGGCTGATTCTTCTAATAAGCGTTGTTCAAGAGCATTTCTTGATAACAGCAGTTGGCGCTCAATACCTGTTGAGCCAATGATACATGGAAGTCCAAGAACAACTTCACTGCCAACTCCATAGTTAGAATCTGCTCTAGCCGATACTGGAAATATCTGCTTTTCATCTCGCAGGATGGTATCAACTAACTGACAAACTACTGTTGATATACCATAGCTTGTATTTCCTTTGCGTTCAAAAATGTTATAGCCTCGTTTACGAGTTAACTGCGCGTACTCTTGCTGAATTTGTTCTAGCGTTGTTCCTTGTGGTATGGGAAATTCAGTTAACAGAATTCCCCCAATAAATGCACTAGACCAAACGACAAATTGACTATCTCCATGCTCTCCAATCACATAAGCATGAATGTCTTGTTTGGCAACATTCAGTTGCTTTCCAAGTTGATATCTCAGTCTAGCAGTATCAAGAACGGTTCCCGAACCGAAAATTAGGTTTTCTGCTCTGGTGGAAGTAGCTTGAGCAATCCGCGTTAGTACATCCACTGGATTGCTAATGATAATTACGATTGAATTCGGTGCAACTCGATCCAATTCTTTGATTGTCGAACGTATAATCTGTGCATTGTCGCTCAATGTATCTAATCGCGTCTGTCCTTGTTTTTGCTGCACCCCAACAGTCACAATAATGATATCTGAATCAGCTAAATCTTCATACTGATTTGATGGTATAATCTCCATCTCTTTAAGTAGGGGAATGCTGTCTTCAATGTCCCATACTTGTCCTTCAGCTTTTGATAAGGTTCGGTCAAAAAGGACAACCCTTACACATCTACCGAGTAAAACTAAAGCATTTGCAACGTCTGCACCTACATTACCTGCACCAATAATACCGACTTTAGATGTTTTACTAATCATGCTATATCTACTTGATCTTCAAGAATGAAATGTCGTTTATTTGGTAAGTCCTTGGGTCTGCAATTGCTGTATGCTTACAACTTGGAAAACAATATATTTAACCCTTCAGTCATCGTGGGATGAGTCAAAATACCATCGCGCAGAACGGTGTAGGGCATCTGAGCTTGCATCACCATCTGCACTGTTGAAATCACTTCACCTGCTTCATGACACAACAGGGAACACCCTAGAATACGACCTGTATCTGTATCCACGATCGCCTTTAGCAGTCCATCGGTTTGACCGAGCGTTCTTGCTCTAGGAACGGCTGACGCATCCACCTTCGCTACGCGGATTGTATATCCTTGTTGCTGTGCTTCAGTTTCAGTCAAACCCACATGAGCCAGTTCTGGATCGATGAACAGACAGGATGGAACCAATCGATCCAGTGTACTACGGTTGCCCCCATCAATTAAATTAGCTTTGATAATGCGATAATCATCGAGCGATATATGGGTGTATTGCGGCCCGCCATTAATATCGCCTAACGCCCAAATCCCCGGAATGTTCGTCTCCAGGCGATCGTTAACTTGAATAAATCCGCGTGTATCGGTTGCCACACCTGCAGCAGCTAAATTTAAGCTATCGGTATTGGGCGCACGACCAACGGCGACGAGCAAATGCGACCCTTGGAGGGTGATTTCACGATCGGCAACTTGGATTTGCAGGATGGTTTCATTACCAGTGCGATCAACCCTTAACACCTTCGCCTTCAGCAAGAATTCAATACCATCTTGTTCCAGTAATGTTTGAACTGCGATCGCTATATCTGGATCTTGCTGTGACAGGATTTGCTCACTTTGCCCAATGACAGTAACGCCAGAGCCAAAGCGCCGAAACATCTGGGCAAACTCCAAACCAATGTAGCCACTACCAAGCACGATTAGGTGTTTCGGTAGGTGTTCTAGCTCCATGATCGACTCACTTGTCAAAAACTCAACTTCTGTGAGTCCAGGTATGGATGGAATTAACGGTCGTGTGCCTGTATTAATAAATAAGCGTTCGGCGGTAAGTAAGCGATTGTTCCCCTCAGTCGTCGTGACTGCGATCGTTTTGGGCGCAACAAACTTTGCTTCGCCAATAATCAAGTTGTTATCCAGAGCCGTTTCTAAATTGTGCAAGTTCATTTCACGGGCAGATTGCACAACCGATCGTTTTCGTTGGATCACCTCTGCTAAATTAACGGTGGGTGTATTGGTTTTAACACCATAAGCAGCACTGTTTCGCACTGTGTTTGCCACATTGGCACTCGCTACCATAGTTTTAGTAGGAATGCAGGCAGTATTAATGCACCCACCACCAATCATATTTAAACTGCGTTCAACCAGAGCAGTTTTACGTCCGTCAGCAACCAGCGCTGGTGCAAGTGTTTTACCCGCTTTGCCGCCGCCGATAATAATATCGTCATAGTGTTGAGTGTCCACTTCCATATCCTTTGGGTTTGATCAGGTGAATACGATTTCTAGAAGGTGTTATGAATTTCAGAAAAACTGGCTGACTAAGAGGCTTTTAGCGATAACGTATTTGCCCTAGTACTGTGTCAATAAATAATTGATGGATAAATTAAGAGTAGAGACGGCGATAAATCGCGTCTCTTTAACCGTCAAAATGAATTTGACAGACTACTAGCTGGGTTTCCAAAAAGTGCTAACACCCACTAGAAGATTCAACTTTTTCTACAAGCTTGCTTCATCAAGATACGGTTCTTTTTATACACCTCTAAAGTTCCAGACTGCGGGTTATCCAACGTGCCATCCCACACCCAATATTCATAAATTCCATTCCGAAACTTATACACTCGAACACCTTCTGTCGCTTTGGTAGTTCCTTTACCCAAACTTAAATTACCGTTGGGATTGGTCGCGCGATAGAGCAGTTCGCCTGAAGTATAATTCCGCCAAATATTGATGTTATAACCACCCTGGCATTTTGTACTCAGGACGATGCTAGCAGTAGAATCAGCAGAAGCTCTTAAGGAAAAATTAGCTAAGATACTGATTGGCAGAGCAAGAAGTAACGCGGATGTTTTCATAAGTGTTGTAAGATTAATGAGTTTGACATTACTCGATTGCTGCAACAACTTCATCTGTAGAAAGGACTGCATTGGCGATATACCCAAAGTTGATTAGTGCTGCCTTATAGCCATCACCCAGTTGCGGATGTCGAGGAGCAGCTGTTGCATCCTTGACGACAACGACCTGGAATCCCTGCTCAAGCAATTCGCGTAGGTGAGCTTCAACACAAAGATTTGCCAACATTCCCAGTAGAATGACTTTGCTGATGTTGCGTTTACGCAGTTGCAAAACAAGGTCGTTGGTTTGCGGCCCATAGACTTTGTGGGGACTGGCGACAATCGTCTTGCCATCCTCAATGAAGGGCTTATAGCGATCAAGCCAGTCAGCACCCGATCCCAGAAATCCATCTAGGCTCAACGCGCCACGGCGATCGAACTCCTTAACCTCAAGCATCATTTGCTCTAGGTTTCCGGCAAATTTCCAACTATAGTCGGTGGGGTAGTAATAGTGAGGGGAGATAAAAACCTCGAATTCATTCTGCTTCGCGGCTTTGAAGATTCGCTCAATGTTTTCGATGGTCTTGTTATCCTTAACACTCTCACCCACCAAATCCCAGGAAACCCCTTTTTCGCTCAAGACATCGTTTTGCGGATCGATGACGACTACTGCGGTGTCATTCTTGTTGATGTTCATGGTTTTTCTCCTTGCTTGTTGATTTTCACCGTTCTCCTTCTTAAAAACCACCCGCGATATGCAGCGTTTTCCCAGTGATTCAAAAGCTGAATGCAAGTATGAAGAGATTGCTAGCGCCATCAGCCTAGTTAAAACAGGCTTTTCAAAGATTGAGGTCTGACAATCCGGGATGATTGTCAGGACGACGACCTAGTATCCAGTGGTATTTGCGATCGCTCTGGTGAATTGGCAGGTCGTTGATGCTGGCAATACGCCATCGCATGAATCCGTGTTCGTCAAACTCCCAATTTTCATTGCCATAGGAACGGAACCAATTGCCAGCATCATCATGCCATTCGTAAGCAAACCGGACAGCAATTCGGTTGTCTTGAAAAGCCCAAAGCTCTTTGATCAGACGGTAGTCCAATTCTTTAAGCCACTTACGTGTCAAGAACTGAATGATCGCCTCACGACCAGATAGAAATTCTGAGCGGTTGCGCCAAATGCTATCCGACGTGTAAGCGAGTGATACTAGTTCAGGGTTACGTGTGTTCCAAGCATCCTCTGCTATTCTGACTTTTTGGATAGCGGATTCATTATCAAAAGGCGGCAGGGGTAGTCGATAATTTTCAGGGTTGTTCATAGTATGTAAGCGGTAGAATCGCGATTCTCGTTCCGAGAGGCAACTCTTGGAGACGCTTTGTGTAGCTTGCTTCCACGGAGTGGTACGCCAACGTCTCAGCATGGTTGGATTAAAATTACAGCAGATTTAAAGTTGGTAAAGTACACAAACTAAGTCCCAAAGCCAGGTATGAACCCTGTTTTACTTCTGATTCTGCTGTAAGTGCGTGCCGACCGAATTACCTCAAAAGCAGTTTAATACAGATCAATGAATACCACCCGCGATGTGCAGCGTTTCCCCAGATGCCCCCCTCACAACTGCGATTTTTCCCTCTAGTTTTTTCATGATGATTTCTTAGGATCGGGCAGCGTGAACTCCACAGTTTCGCTAGTGATTACTTTGTGCGTGGGGTCAGCTAGTTCGATCAGCACCTTGTGTACGCCAGGTTCTAGTCCGACCAGGATGATCGTTTCCCCACTGGAATCTACAAAGTGCCACGGCGCGTCGTCAACGGTGATGTGGATATGACCGATGCGCGGCGATACTTCGAGGGCACCTTTGCCAAACACTGGCAACACACGCAAATTCTCCGTCCGGTACTGGATGAAGACGCGTCCCTGTGCTAGCGGTTCGGGAAGCGGTGGATCGACAATCAGCTTGGGTGGTGCTTCGTTTTCAATCGCAATCAACGGTGATGATCCGATAATGTCCCTAGCGCTCGGTGTGTGGCTGTTCATAGCAGGTAATTACCTGAGAGTAGTTTAAATATAACGATCCATTTGAAGGTGAAACGGCGCAAGGTTATCGCTGCAGAGAAGCCGTTAACGTTTCTTTGATGCGAGTTCCCAGACCGCAGTTACGAATGCTTTAGGATCTTCCTGGGGCAGGTTATGACCGACGTTTGGAATGACCTGATGCTGACGTTTGCCGCTAAACTTCGCTGCCGTCGATTTCCCATCGGTTGCTGGCACAACACCATCTGCGTCCCCGTCCAGCGTGATCGTCGGCACCGTAATGGTCGGTTGCGCGGCGAGTCGCTGCTCAAGTTCCTCATACATGGGATAGCCGGCAGCAAGTCCAAGGCGATGGCGGTAGGAATGAATGACGACCTCCACATAATCGGGGTTGTCGAAGGCGCTGGCGTGTTGATCGAGCGTTGCCTCGTCAAAGTGCCAGTTCGGCGAATTGCGAGTCCAGAGAATCCTTGCAATCTCACGTCTGTTAGCCGTCAGTCCGGCGCGTCCGCGCTCGGTCTGGAAATAGTATTGATACCAGATACCAGATTCGATCGCGGGTGAAAGTGGCAGCCTTGCCTTGGCAATATCCTGGATCAGGTAGCTATTGACGGACACCAGACCTGTGCATCGTTCAGTCCAAAGAGCCGCAACAACACAAGCAGCTCGTCCACCCCAGTCATAGCCAGCAAGCACAGCACGGTTCAGATGCAATGCATCCATTAAGGCGATCGCATCGACACCGATCGCAGCTTGCTGCCCGGAGCGTGGTGTGGCGCTGTCAAGAAAACGGGTTGATCCATGTCCCCGCAGGTAGGGAACAATCACCCGACATCCGCGTGCAGCAAGCATTGGTGCAACGTCAATGTAGCTATCGATGGAATACGGGAACCCATGCAGCAGCAACACCGGAGATCCATCGCTTGGTCCTGCTTCGTAGTAACCGATGTCGAGGACACCCGCTTTGATCTGCTTGATGGGAGAAAACCTCAATTCAGATCGTTTGGGATTGTCGAAGCTTGCGTGTGCAGTACCCATGAGTGCCATTTCTGTGAAAATGCTTCCTGCCGCCGTTAAGAGAAAGCGACGGCGGTTGTGTTTAATTGCTTTGAGCATAGGGTTGACTCTTTGGATTGATTAATGAGGCGATTGCACAAAGCACAGTCGCTTTACCCGAATGGCACTAAGATAAGCCGAAAGTCTTGTTTCACCTCGTTCCCAGCCTGTAGGCTGGGAATGTATTTCGAGAGGCTCTGCCTCTCATCAAGCCTTTGGAGGCGGAGGCTCTCAGAATTAGTTCCTAGCCTGGAGGCTGGGAAGCAGTCACGGCAAGGGCTGTGTCTTAACTTAGTGCCATCCGCTTTACCATTTTCCCCTACGCTAACTCGGTAAGCAGCAAAGCGATGGAAGAGCGTCTTTTCCCTCCCCCAAAAACATCGATCGCATCCTATTGCAGATGTTTCTTCAATTGGGCAGCAGCTTGAACAAACAGAGAGCGGACGAATGGCAGCTCGGCTAAACCATTGAGTAGTCCAAAGTCATGAATCATGCCGTTGTACTGCACCGTTGTCACCTCTACCCCAGCTTCATCGAGCTTGCGTCCGTAGGCTGTGCCTTCGTCATGCAAAATATCGCTCTCTGCAACCACAATTAATGCTGGAGGCAAGCCTTTCAGTTGCTCAACCGTCGCTTGTAAGGGAGATGCGTAAATGTCTTTGCGCTTTTCTGGGTCAGGGATGTACAGGTCATACATCCACTTCATCGTGGGTACGGTTAGGTACCGTTTGTCGCCGAATTGATGATAAGAATTCGTTTCAAAATCGGCATCGACGATCGGCCACATCATGATTTGTAGCTTGATGTGTGGTCCTCCGTTTTCTTTCGCCTTCAAAGCAGTGACTGCTGTCATATTTCCGCCAACACTGTTGCCGACCACTGCCAAATTCTTGCCATCCACCCCAATCTCCTCACCATGCTCGGCAACCCATTTGGTCGCAGCATAAATCTCATTGATTGCCTGTGGGTACTGAGCATCTGGCGTGCGAGTGTAGTTGACAAAGACACCTGCAAACCCTGAAAGCACAACCAGATCGCGAACCATGCGCTTGTGTGTTGGATAATCACCGAGTATCCAACCGCCGCCATGAATAAAGATGAAAACAGGTAATGTGCCTTTGACCCCTTCAGGTCGTACAATATTGAGGGTAATTGAATAACCATCAGCAGTAATCGTCTTTTGGGACTCTTCAATGCCTGAAAGGTCTACTGAAACAGAAGCCTGTGCATCTACAAGGACTTGACGTGCTTCGGGTGCAGTGAGTTTCTCCAACGGCACACCCCCTGAATTCAGCACTTTCAAAAATTCCTTTACTCCTTTGGAAAGACGTGGATCATCCGCAACTTCCAAAATTTTTGCTGCTTGCGAGTTTACTTGAGCAACCATGACATTCTCCTTTAATAAGTAGTAAACAATCTGTTGAGATGGCACTGTTAAATTAATTGATTTAACAGCCTCTTTCCCCCTGCCCCCTGCCCCCTGCCCCCTGCGGTCTAAATGATAAGTTTTTAACCGTCGCGCAGGTCTTCTGGTGGCTCGTAGCGATCGCGCCAGAGGGCAATGTACTGAGCAAAGTCGGCTAGTTCGGGACGCTTTGTTGGGTCAACGAAGTAACCAGTGCCAGCGATCACAAAATCAAACTCGAAAACATCATCATTCACCTGGATGACAATGCGATCACCCTTTTCCCGTGCCGATTTCCAAGGTGCAGATAGGTGTATGTGAAAGTTCGGGAAGGCGATCGCTCGCTCAATCGCGTTCCGTGATGGCGTGGAGCCTGCTTGACGAAAGCACCAAGCTTGGAACCAACGGGCTGCATCGGGTAGTTGGGGATAGTTGCAGTAAGCACCAGGGTATTCCCGTATCCGAATTACTGGTAGAGATGCGATCGCCGATCGTCGTGAAAACAGGTGTACTGCCTTCGCTCCCGATTCCAGCGCCACTCCTGCTGCATCGAAAGCTGAAGCCGCCGCACCCAGCACCGCCACAGTCTTACCACGCAGTGCTTCAAAATCGATGGCATCAGCGGTATGTGCGTATAGCGTGCGTGGTAAGTCAGCCAGTACTGAAGGTACGTATGGACCACCAGTGCCAGCCACGCCATTGGCGAAGATAATTTTGCGTGTAGTCTCTAAGAGCGGGACACCGTTTACCTCAAGGTGTAGGCGGAAGAAACCTGCGGCTGGCTCAATCCGCACTAACTTCGTTCGGTAACGAACCTGGATACCGAGGAATTGTCGATACCAACTGAGGTACTCAGCCCAAGTCACTCGCCCAATGCGATCGATCGCCGCGTAGGCTTCCGCACTGTGCCGCGCTTCGTACCAGGCTTGAAAGGATAATTCTGGGATGCCTAGTTCTGGACCAGGCACATTTTTCGGCGTTCGGAGCTTTTCCATCCGCGCTCGCGTCAGCCACACGCCTGCATGAGCCTCGTCATCGGCTGCATCGATCGCTGTCACACCACCGATCCCAGCACGTCGTAGCGCAAATACAAAGGTGCTACCGCTGCCGCTGCCACCTATTATAGTGACATTGTGATCGATGCCAGGGCGATCAGGCACCCAGTTTTCGGGATCGGGACCGAGCAGGCGTAGTGCCTCGCGGGCAGTAAAATCGGAATTGCTCGTTGTTGTCATGTTGATCTCCTCATATCTCGTCGCGATGGATGGAAAAATCAAAATAGCAGACAATTAAGCTGTTATTAGGTTTTTGTCGTGGGTTTGGATTCGCTAGAGCGTGTTATGAACAACTGCCAGAAGCTAGAAAAGGGTTCGTGTTGCTACCACGTCGTTGGGTAGTGGAGCGCAGTTTTGCATGGACGGCTCGGTTTCGCCGTTTAGCACGAGATTATCAGCGACTGACAGAAACATTGGTGGGTCTGCATTTGGTTGCCTTTGCTGTTCTTATGCTCAAGCGATTTGCACAGTTGAGTTCGCAAAGTGCATAACACCCTCTAGCATGGTCTTCTCCACAACGTGGGTAGTCAGAAAGCAGCGAATATGGTCTGCGATAGCGAAGCGCTGCTGCGTTCGCCCTTGGCGTCTCCCTTTGGGAGAAGCGCAGATCGCGTCCACATCTTCTTCCAAAGCAAAGTGTCCCGTATCAAACAAATGAAACTCCAGGTTTTTTAAGTCGCGTTTGTAGGCATAAGCTCCCTCGACTAAAAAACCCTGGTCATTTTTGCCCCATACAATTAGCGTCGATGGTTGATATTGGCGCAAGTAAGCTAAGACTATAGCGGTTTAATCCGATCGCATCGACAAAGCCTGCCATCACTTCGGCAAGGCGATCGAAGGTGTAATCAAACTCATCCACCGTTGGCATGGAACTATAGCCAAAACCAGGATAATCAGGTGCAATCAGATGGAATTGATCTGCCAACGCCGGGATTAAATTGCCGAACATGTGGGACGAGGTTGGAAAGCCGTGCAATAGCAGAATCGTCGGATGATCACGAGAACCAGCTTCACGATAAAAGATATCTAAACCATCGATCGATACTGTGCGATAAGTGGTCATGCGTTTACTCTTTTGAATTCAAATCGTTCAACAGAATCAGAAATAGTTGATCTTGTTTGGTGAAAGCTTCTTGTCACTCTTTAGGAAGAGACCAGAGTTTGATGGTTTTGTCGGCACTGCTACTGGCTATCATGTTCCCATGCGGTCTGAAAACTACTGACCGCACGCCTCGCTCATGCCCGATCAAACTCTCCAAGAGTTTGCCTTCAGGCAACCCCCATAACTTGATAGTGCTATCATTGCTACCACTCGCTAATCTCTTGCCATCGGGACTGAAAGCCACTGACCACACAACTCCATCATGTCCAATTAGGGAGTGCAACAATTTACCAGTGGGCATTTGCCAGAGTTTGACTGTCCGATCAGCACTGCCACTCGCTAAAGTCCGTCCATCAGGGCTAAAAGTCACTGAGCGCACGGCTTGTGAATGAGCATTCAGAGTTTGTAGAACAGCACCATCCATGATTCGCCAAATTTTGAGTGTGCCACTCTCATTGCCGCTAGCTAAGGTCTGCCCATCCGGACTAAAAGCAACAGTTCTTACCCACATTCCATCCAATAACTGATGGACTTGTACGCCAGTCTGCATGTTCCAGATGCGGATGGTTTTGTCAGCACTACAACTAGCTAGCCACTTTCCGTTGGGGCTGATGGCAACGGCTTCTACATCATCTGTATGGCCATCTAGGGTCCGAAGCAGTTGCCCCGTCTCTAGATTCCAGAGTTTTATCCGGTTATCCCAACTGCCACTAGCGAGCAGCTTGCTATCTGGACTGATGGCAAGGCTTACCACTGCATCGCCGTGTCCTTCTAAAGTATAAAGTAAGGTGTTACTAGGCAGATCCCAAATTTTTATTTTTTTATCGTAACTGCCACTGGCGAGGAAGCGTCCATCAGGGCTGATTGCGATCGCGTAAACCCAAGTTGAATTTCCTTGGAGAGAACGTAAGGGTTTAGTAGTTGTAACAGAGATAGTAGCAACACTAGCATTTCGGAAGGAAGACAATAGGCTAGCACAACTGCTACTACCAACCAAGATCGTTAGGGTGCTGATTGCCAATGGTGCTGAAGATTTCCAGGTAATTTGTTTCGATCTCATAACAGGACATTCCTTGTGCGAGTGGGAGAATAATCTGACTTGCACCCACTGCGTAATGGTGTCGGAGACTAGCGGTACTATAGAGTAATTTTTTCTGGAATTTGAGATGAGAACGCTTTTCCTTTCGCTTTTTGTTGTTTATTCCGATGTTCAATCCAGCGTCCCATCAGAAATAAAAGGGTTGTCGTGACAATCCCTACTAGCCCAATCGGGGTTAAATAGCTCCAATGCTCTAACATTTTGTCCCAAACGTGCCAAGTGAGCAGGAACATAGCTAAGTAAGTCAGCGTATGTAATCGCTTCCAATTTTTTTTCAGTCTTTTGACACTCCAGTCATTAGAAGTAATTGCCAATAGGGTAAAAATTATGAAGGTAGATATACCTTGGATATAAATCCAATAGGTATTGGGATCTAAAAAATCAAGGTCTCTCTTTTTCACTAAGAGGAAAGCGTGAAGCAAAGCCAAGCAGAAAGCCAGAATACCGATAAGTCGTCGGTATTTTAACAGCCATTTGGGAAGGTTGGCTTGTTTAGTTTGAGGAAAAATTATTCTGAGATTCGCGGGCATTAAGGTGAGAATATAAGCTCCTAAAGCTAGAAATCCCAGGCTGTTTTCTAAGGGTGCTGTATCGATTGCTGCCATGACCAATCCTCCTTAATTTTTCAATAAAAGCCCTTACAAAGGTAGGTATTTTTTATTTGGTCATTTTTTGACGATTCCAGCCGCTCAGGCGAGAACGGATTGCAGTCGTGATGTGAGAAATTGATCGATATAGTTTGCGATCGCATCCCCATCCTCTTCTAGGGCAAAATGTCCGGTATCGAGTAGATGGAACTCAACGTCTTTCAAGTCACCCTGGTAGGGATAAGCACCGTCAGCAGGAAAGATGTAGTCGTTCTTGCCCCAAACAATCAGGGTCGGAGGTTGATAGTTGCGGAAATACTCTTGCCATTGGGGATAGAGCGGTGGATTGGTGCCATAGCTATACAGCAGTGCCAGTTGAATTTCACCGTTGCCAGGGCGATCGAGGAAATGTTGATCGATAGTCCAGGTATCGGGGCTGATCGCTTCTAGATTGCGAACACCGTTGGTATATTGCCACTTCGTCGCTTCCAGGGTGACAAGATATTTGAGCTTTTCAGCATTCTCAGGCGATCGCTCTTGCCAGTATGCCTTAATTGGTTCCCAGAATTCGCGCAGACCTTCCTCGTAAGCATTGCCATTTTGAACAATCAGAGATTGCACGCGCTCTGGATATTTAGCGGCAATCCGATAGCCTATCGGTGCACCATAATCCATCACATAAAGGCTGTACTTTTTGAGATTGATCGCAGCAATGAATTTTTCCACAATCTCAGCCAAGCGATCAAACGTGTAATCAAATTCATTTACAGTTGGCATCGAACTGTTGCCGTAGCCAGGGTAGTCAGGCGCAACAAGATGGAATTTATCAGCCAGGGCAGGTATGAGATTGCGGAACATATGAGAGGAAGTTGGAAAGCCGTGCAATAACAGAATCGTCGGATTATTACGAGAACCAGCTTCACGGTAGAAGATATCTAAACCATCGATCGAAACTGTGCGATATGTAGTCATGGGATTACTCCTTGTAAGTGATAAAAGTCACATGATGGCGTTTTACGACAGGTTGATCTATCTCACATCCTGACGACGGATCTGCTCCTGAAAGTAGTCCCGCCAGCTTTCGGGTAAGGCTTCAAGTTGAGCAGCACGATGCAGTAACTCTGGATTGTTTCGGTCACGAACATAAAGCTGAGTGATATCAGCAACAGTAATATTGTTGGTATCTCGACTCATCAACTCTAAAGTGTCTCCGACTCCAACTTCGCCCTCTTGCAAAACCCGAAAGTAAAATCCGGTGCGACGACTGGCGAGAAATCGTTTCACCATATCCGATCGCCCAAAGCGAATCCCTAGTTTGTAGCAGGGTAAGCGCGGTTGAGTCACCATTAGTTCCACACTACCGATTTTGAAGCGATCGCCAATGTTCAATTCTTCTTCTCTCAATCCTGAGACTGTGAAATTTTCACCAAAGATACCAAGTGTTAACTCTGTGTCAGGCAATTCGCTTCGCCAGTAATCATAATGCTCAAAAGGATAGACATATACGGCTTTGTCAACTCCGCCATGAACGGTGAGATCCGCTTGGCGATCGCCATCTAAATTGAGTTCACGCACCATCACTCTCGAATTGACCGGCTCTTTGAAAATTCCAGTGCGGACGGGTTTTCCTTTCCAGGGCACTTCACGCGGCAAGCCAACATTAACAGAGATAAGCTTCATTTTTAACTCCTTTTGGATTTCAAATCTGTGCCATACCGCCATCGACAAACAACTCAATGCCGTTCACAAAGCTGCTGTCATCTGAAGCGAGAAAGACAACGGCTTTGGCAATCTCATCGGGTTTGCCGACTCGTCCCAGTGGGATGGTGCTGGCTTGGCTGTCCACGAATTCTTGCAACTGCTGGTCATTCAGTCCCAAATGATCGTAACCAGGAGTCGGAACCACACCAGGGCTAATGGCATTCACTCGGATCTTGCGTTCTCTGAGGTCGAGTATCCAATTCCGAGCAAATGATCTCACGGCGGCTTTAGTAGCGCTGTAAACACTGAATGCTGGCGTACCTTTTATAGAAGTAATCGAAGCATTCAGGATAATAGAAGCGCCATCTGGCAACAGTGGCAGTGCCTTTTGTACAGTGAACAGCAAACCTTTGACATTTATGTTGAATGTTTTGTCAAAGTGTTCCTCAGTGATTGCTCCAAGTGGGGCAATTTGTCCACCGCCAGCATTAGCGAAGATGATATCGAGGTGTCCTTGTTCTTGCTTAATGGTGGCAAACAGACGATCCAGGTCTGCCAGATTAGAAACATCGCTCTGCACAGCCGTAACATTTTTACCAATGGCTTCTACAGCAGCATCCAGTTCGACTTGGCGACGACCCGTGATGTAGACATAAGCACCTTCAGCAACAAACTGTTTGGCTGTGGCAAGACCGATACCACTGTTGCCACCCGTGACAAGGGCGATTTTTCCTTCTAGTTTTCTCATTATGCTAATCCTTTGATTGTTGGGTTTAAAGCGGTCAGTTACTAATGGAGAGTGGAGTCAGGAGGAAGAATAGTCAGCTTAATCTCTAAGGGATATCTCCGGGCGCACCCAGAGTTTCGTCGCCAATTTCGCTAGAGACGCGCATGAATAATGCCAAGTCAGTTTTCTCATTCTCGTTTAGCGTCCCTGTTGCTTCTATTAGTTGAGCAAAGGCACTAGGCGCAGCAACAACCAACCCGCGAGCTGGTTTATCGCTAAGTGCGGCGACTACATGGATGGTGTTAGGGGGGATGAAGAAGCTTTCACCAACGCCTAGCACAACCTTGTTCTCACCTGCCCAGACAGTAAACTCTCCTTCCAGCACATAAAGTTGTTCGGAATAGCGTGTATGGCGATGGGGTGGAGTCTGTGTACCAGGAGTGAAATAGCCCTCAATCAGGTCGTATTTACCGTCAGTCGTGGTGTGATCGGCGAGGATAGTGAGGCGAGAACCAAGAAGCCAGAATGATTTTGTCATGGAATAGATGCTTCTAATGAATTGTGTTACGAATGCTCAAGTTTGCGGTTCAGATAAGGCAGGCGTTCATGCCGTTTTTAGATAGACAAGTGTGACAAATTTTTAACATTAAGCTTGTTGGGAAGACTTTGCGAGGTACGCTCCGCTTTAATTAAATCTGCTGCCTTCTCAGCAATCATGATAGTGGGTACGTTCGTATTTCCCGTGGTGCTCGTGAGCATGATGGACGAAAGGCTGGCAGGCTTACGATCGGCAATTCGTTCATCAACAGCGTGAAGCTCACTGTTACTGCCAGGTCAAGGGAGCAGGCGCAACGATTCATTCCAGAGCCGATCGGCATTGTCTGGGTTCAGGGCGTAGGGGGCAACTCCGCTCATATAGCCGTTCCCGTTGGTGACGAGAGTGGCTTCATTGCAGTCCTCGAAATAGCGTCCGCCAACGCCCTTTAGTAGCAAAGAGGTTGCCAACAGAACGGAAGTTGCCGCACCCTGCGCTATTGTCTTCTGCCGCTCAGGTGGGGTTCTAAGACCGCCCGTATGACGCTGGAGGTTGGTTGCGATCGCCCCGGGCATCAGGGCATTAGCGGTAATGCCATCCTTGAACCAGCGCGCAGTAGCACCGACAGCAAAGAGGATGCTTGCGGTCTTGGATTGTCCATACGCCAACCACGGATCATAAGGACGGAACATGAAGTGAATATCATCGAACACAATGGGCGACATCAGGTGCCCGCTAGAACTAACGGACACGATACGGGCGGCACCCTCTGCAGCGAGAGCGTGGTGTAGTCCGAGCGCTAGGGCAAAGTGTCCGAGATAGTTAGTGGCAAATTGCATCTCCCAGTCTTCGGGTGTGCGCTGTTCGGGCAGTGCCATTACCCCTGCATTATTAACGAGGATGTGCAGCGGCTCACGCCAGGCAGCAATGAACTTGGCAATTGAGTTGCGATCGCTTAAATCAAGCGGAGCAACATGAATATTCCGGTTCCCAGTAGTAGCCATAATGTCAGCCGCGACTTGCGCTCCAGCATCAGTATTACGCACAGCTAGTGTGACGATCGCTCCAGTTTGAGCCAGTGCCCGCGCCGTTTCTACGCCGATGCCCGATGCGGCTCCCGTAACGATCGCCCGCTTGCCGGAAAGATCAATTCCTTCTACGACCTCGGCGGCGGTGGAATGTCGTCCGAATGGTGTTGTAATCAGTGCCATTGTGTATTCCTTTACAGAGATCGAGTGTTCTTGCCTAACATCGACCGATAAACGCTCAACAGGTATGATAATCTGAGATTGATCAAAGACGATCGCCCGTTTCTAAATAGATGAATACGCCGGATTTTGGACGTTAGATTTGCTGAGAACCGTTCGTGCTGTGCGACCTGCTTTAATTAAATCCGCTGCCTTCTCACCAATCATGATGGTGGGTGCGTTCGTATTTCCGGTCGTGATGGTGGGCATGATGGAGGCATCAACAACTCGCAATCCCTCAATTCCATGTACCCGTAGTTCAGGATCGACCACCGCCATTGGATCAGTACCCATTTTGCAGGTGCCAACCGGATGCCACACTGTGCTGCAATTGTTGCGGATATAAGCAACGAGTGCTTCATCACTCTGAACCTCAGCACCCGGAGCAATTTCTGCCCCCCGAAACTCATCAAAATGACTCATGTGAAACAATTGGCGTGCTAGTTTAATTGCAGCGACTAACTTTTGCACATCGGCTTCACTTTGCAGATAGTTCATCCGAATCATGGGGGTGTCTTGCGGATCAGATGAGCGCAAACTCACACTGCCACGATTTTGCAGACGGGTCAAAGAGACAACATCCGTGAACCCAAAAGCAGCAGCAGGATAGCCAAGCGGCAAGAACTGGACAGGAGCGAAGAAAAACTGTAAATCAGATGCAATCTCTGAGTTGCCTTCGCTATGTAAGTACAGTCCAGCTTCTCCGATACTACTCGTGCTAGCAAAGTGTAGATCCTGAATTGACTGATAGACCACAGGAACCAGAATGTGATCTTGCAGGTTTTGACCCACTCCCTGCAAATCTAATACGATAGAAATCCCCAATGCCTGTAACTGTGAGGCATTGCCAATCCCGGATAGCATTAGAAGCTTAGGCGAATCGAATGCACCCGCACTTAAAATGACTTCCTTGTTGACTCCAACTTGGTGCAGCATTCCCTTGTGTAGATATTCCACGCCAACAGCGCGAGTACCCTCAAACAACAATCGAGTCACCAACACCCCAGTTGTAACGGTCAAATTAGGACGCTGGAGAATGGGCAAAAGGAAAGCAGCCGCAGCACTGTGCCGTTTACCGTCCTTGATAGTGTGTTGATAAAATCCTGCTCCTTCCTGCTGCTTGGCGTTGAAATCAGGATTGTAGTCATAGCCTGCTGCAACACACGCCTCTACAAATCGGTGAGAAATCGGAGCAGGCGCAATCAGATCGCTCACGCTCAACGCTCCATCTACACTGTGATAGGCATCAGCACCGCGCTGCTGGTGCTCGGATTTCTTGAAATAGGGCAAGACATCCTCGTAACTCCAACCGGGATTTCCTAATTCCTGCCAGCGATCGTAATCGTGAGGATTGCCTCGAACATAGAGCATGAAATTAATCGAACTGCTGTCCCCTACGACTTTGCCACGGGAACAAAGGATCTTGCGGTTGTTCAGATACGGTTCTGGTTCGGAGAAATAGCCCCAGTCCACTTCAGTGCCAATTAGATTGACGCATTCTGCTGGGATTTGGATTTCCGGTTTCGTCGCTGGATTGCCCGCTTCAAGCAACAGTACAGTGATTTCTGGGTCTTCTGTGAGACGATTGGCGACTACGCAGCCTGCTGACCCTGCACCAATTACAATGTAGTCATATTGCATCACGAAACTCTCCTTTGCTGTCTGCAACGAATTGATGGAACTAGGGATGGACAGAAGTAGCCCTACTTTCCTGCGTAGAAATAGTCCGGCTTGATCTTGCTCTTCAGACGATCACGTATCTCGATAGAGAAACAGAGTACGGCACTGAGGGGGCGATGATGAATTGCAATATGGACAATCAGACCGTCCGGGTTCTTGGTGAGGATTGTGACGCCAGATAAGAGCTGACCGCCGAACGCTTGCGCCTCTCCGCTTTAATTAAATCTGCTGCTTTCTCACCAATCATCATGGTCGGTGCGTTCGTATTTCCCGTGGTGATTGTTGGCATGATGGAGGCATCAACAACTCGCAATCCCTCAACCCCATGTACCCGCAACTTAGGGTCTACCACTGCCATTGAGTCAATGCCCATTTTGCAAGTGCCAACCGGATGCCATACAGTGCTGCAAGTATCCCGAATGTAAGCTTCGAGTGCTGCATCACTCTGAACGTGGGAACCCGGAGCAATTTCTTTGCCACGAAACTCATCAAAGGCACTGGTTTGAAACAATTGGCGCATTAATTTAATTCCCTCAACCAGCTTCTGCACATCGGCTTGACTTTGTAGATAATTCATCCGAATGGTTGGTGGATCGTTGAGATTAGATGAACGCAAACCGACACTGCCAATATTTTGCAGATGGGTCAAATCGACTGCACCCGTAAATCCAAATGCCGCTGGAGCATAGCCAGGGGGTAAGAGCTGAATGGAACCGAATAGAAACTGTAAATCGGGTGCAACCGCTGAATTCCACTTGCTATGCAAAAATAATCCAACTTCCCCGATACTACTGGTGCTGGCAAAGTGTAAATCCTGAGTTGCTTGGTATACCACAGGAGAGAAAATGTGGTCTTGCAGGTTTTGCCCAACACCTGGCAGATCGACGACAACAGAAATCCCTAATGTTTGTAAGTGTGCTGCATCCCCAATGCCGGATAGCATTAGCAGCTTAGGCGAATCGAACGCGCCCGCACTTAAAATCACTTCCCGCTCAACCCTGACTTGGTGCAGCATTCCCTCGTGCAGATATTCCACCCCAACGGTGCAGGTTCCCTCAAACAACAATCGAGTCACCAATGCCCCAGTCGTTATGGTCAAATTGCGACGCTGGAGAATGGGCACAAGGAACGCAGCAGCAGCACTGTGCCGTTTACCCTCCTTAATGGTGTGCTGATAGAGTCCGGCTCCTTCCTGCTGCGTACCGTTGAAATCAGGATTGTAGTCAAATCCCATTGCCACACATGCCTCTACAAATCGTTGAGAAGTTGCAGTAGGCGCAATGGGATCGGTAACGCTCAACTCCCCATCAACTCCGTGGTAGGCGGAGGCACCGCGTTGCTGGTGTTCAGATTTCTTGAAATAAGGCAAGATATCCTGGTAACTCCAACCGGGATTTCCCAACTCCTGCCAGTGGTCATAATCGTGATGATTGCCTCGGACATACATCATGAAATTAATCGAACTGCTGCCTCCCAAGACTTTGCCACGGGAACAAAAGATTTTGCGATTATTCAAGAAGGGTTCTGGTTCAGAGAAATAGCTCCAGTCCACCTCTGAGCCTAGTAGATTGACGCACTCCGCTGGGATGAAAATCTCTGGTTTCGTATCTGGGTTACCCGCTTCGAGTAGTAACACAGTTGTGTCATTGTCTTCGGTTAGACGATTGGCAACCACACAACCTGCTGACCCTGCACCGATTACAATGTAGTCATAATTAGTCATAAAGTTCTCTTCCTCTGTTATCTACAATCGATAAATGGAGTCAAGAATGAATTCATTTAAAGAGCGATTGCTGAGATACTGTTAGTTATTTGATTTACCTGCGTACCAATGGTGTATCCACCAAATGTTCTGCCAGAAACCAAACTTGCGTCTCATTGGTTCGCAGGACTTAGCTCACTAACAAATCGTTAAATTGGGATTACTTCACAGCAGTACTTGCTGCTTCAATCACTTTGGCAACTTCTTTGGGATGAGAGATAAAAGGAACATGACTGGAGTTAACTTCGGTTGTCCTAGCACCAATCCGTTTAGCCATAAATCGTTGAAGTTCAGGGTTGATGGCGCGATCGCTTTGAGTCACGATAAACCAGGAAGGAATCGTTTTCCAGGCGATTTCATTCACTGATTGCTCAAAGGCTGCGCTGGCGATCGGCTTTTGGGTTGCTGCCATCACTCGCGCCTCAGCCTTCGACACGTCCTGGGCAAAAAATTCGTGAAACTTCCCGCGATCGATATAGAGAAAGTTTGCAGCATCAGACACGATCGCCGTACTAATCGGAGGTGCTGCGTACTTTTTATTCAAATCACTCGTCTTTTCACCGACATCTGGTGCGAAAGCATTAACATAAACCAGAGCTTTCACCTGTGAATTGCCAGCCGCTGCACCCGTAATCACATTTCCACCATAGGAATGTCCAACTACTACAACAGAACCTTTTTGATTATTAATCACCCGCTTCGTCGTTGCCACATCATCAGCAAGTGAGGTGAGCGGAATCTGCACAGCAGTCACTCTGTAGCCATCCTGCTCCAACAATGGAATAACGTGTTGCCATGATGTACCGTCAGCATAAGCCTCATGAACGAGAACGATCGCAGGTTTAGAGTTGGACGTTTGAGGCAATTCCCTGGAGGTGGCTGATGTTGGATGTATTGATATTCCAACGACAACACTTAATGCAAATAACCACATCAACAATTTTTGAACTTTTTTCCATGTAAAAACCATCATTGCGATCGCCTCTGTATTCTTGCTAAATTGGTGAAATCTCTGGTTCTTGTTGTCGGTATAGAAGTTATGAAATACTCTCTGCCGAAATACTTATTAAGATAAGCACTAAAAACATTAATCATTTGCAGCAACAATGGCTGCCATTATCTGCTCAACAGTCCAGCGATTGGAATAGCGAATTCCATTAATAAACAAAGCGGGTGCAGCCTCCACTCCACTTCGCAGTCCACCTTCAATATCCGCATTGATAAGATTGACATACGCTCCCTTGGATAAATCCTGCAAAAATTGAGAAATATCAAGTCCTAAACGATTGGCATACTCCACTAGATAGCCATTTCCCAACTCCTGTTGATGGATAAACAGCATCTCATGCATTTGCCAAAACTGCCCTTGAGCCGCTGCTGCTTCTGCGGCTTCCGCTGCCCGTTGAGCATGTGGATGAATCTGTACCTGAGGAAAATGACGGAAGATAAAACCTAAATTGTTTTCTCCAAACGAAACCTTCAATTGCTGTTGAGCAACTTTAATCAATCGATAGACGTTGGCACTTTGAAAACATTCATAATCTCCATACATGACGAATACTACAGCAGCATTCAGTACACCTTGAATATGATCCTGGGTTGAAGGCAGAACGAATAAAGAACGATTATCACGGTCGTAAGTCATGTTTCGGTTTGTATTAAGCAAACTTAAGCCTTACAACCCAACTGCGCTAACATTGCTATGGATTCAATATAGACAATTGACCCTCTCTTGTCGTCCACTCTGGGTTGACATTTTTATACAATCGAGTGATGGATGAACCCGTCCAGCTCGTAGTGGAAGGTTGTCTCCAACTTTAGTTGGAGTCTAAAGCCAATTCTATTGGGGAAAAGGTAAAAATTAACTTCCCTTCCCTCCTTTTTCCTCACTTACAAACTGACAATCCCACGCTTAACAGCAGTAATCACAGCTTGTGTGCGATCGCTCACGCCCAGTTTGCTCAAAATCCGATTTACATGCGATTTGACGGTACTTTCACCAATAATCAAAGCAGTCCCAATTTCTTGATTACCCATTCCTTGTGCCATCAAACGCAGCACTTCCAACTCTCGTTCAGTGAGTTCTGGATTGCTCATTCGCTGCAATAATTTTGCGCCCACTTCTGGCGGAATGTATTTCTGACCATTATGAATGGCGCGAATCGCATTCAAAAGCTCGCCAAGTTTAAAATCCTTAAGCAGATAGCCTTGAGCGCCCGCCTGTAAACCGCGATAGATATCTTCATCGCCATCGTAGGTTGTGAGTACAGCGATCCGAGCCTGCTTAAATTCAGCACAAATCGCCATAATGGCTTCAACACCTCCCATTTTGGGCATTCGTAAATCCATTAGTGTGACATCAGGTTGGTGTTCTCGAAACGCGTTGATTGCCTGTTGTCCATCTTCTGCTTGAGCAATCACTGTCATCTCTGGATCGCGATTAATGATGGTTGCTAGACCCTTTCTGACTATGGCATGGTCGTCAACAATCAAAACCCGAATATTTGTTGATTGGCTCATAATTATGAATAATTAGAAATTGAGCTACTACAGGTTGCGTTTGTAACCAGTGCATTTTTAATATTCTCACTCTCGATTTACAATGACAACAATTTCTGTTCCTTGCCCAGG
>NZ_JABXKJ010000230.1 GCF_017115085.1 Nostoc sp. NMS7
AATTAAATACGTATGTACTACTGACTAGCGATCGCACTGTGCCAGTTGCGTAAGTACTGTCACATTTAAACACACCACCGTGTTTATCTACGACAATCTGATAACTAATTGACAATCCCAAGCCAGTGCCTTTTCACACTGGCTTAGTAGTGAAAAATGGGTCGCAGATTCTTGCTTTCAGAGGCTCCGGTATTCCTGGTCTATTGTCTGCAATGCGAATTACTACACTCTTGACGTTGCTTCCCATCTCTTTGATCCTACAAATTCGGTGATATATTCACCACTCTTTATAAAATTTCATCAAAATATCATAAAAACAGACGCTAAAAGAATGGCGTCTGTACTAGCTGCAATCAAAGATTCTGGTTTTTTAGTGTTGAGTTTTTGTCAAATATTGCCGTAGCAACAAACTTAAACTCTTATATTCTCAGCAAAGCTGATTTTCAGATAGTCGTCTTGCATCTTTGCCCCTGCTGGTTGTAGTGCTGCTAAGGCTTGCGGTAAAACTAAGTTACGACGGTGGTTGCCAATAGTAATGTTTAATTCGTCTCCGGTTTTACTCAGTTGAACTTGGTTTTTAGGAATACCGGGTAAGTAAAGTTCTAAGCTGTATTGGTTTCCCTCTTGCACAACTCTAAGAGTCGTTTCTTTGTAATAAACCTGAGTCGGATCTTCATCTTTATAAAGGGTTTCCTTCAGGCGTTCTAATGCAGCCAATCCACACATTTCCTCAGAAAAAAGTGGAACTTCTTTCACAGGTAGAGGGTGAAAATTATCATGAATTTCCTGGCGATATTGCTCCTGACTTTCCTTCCAACGTTGGAAAAATGGGTCTTGGACTTCATTGGGAATAATCCGATTAGCTACTATTAAATCTGTTGCAACATTATACAAACTCAGATAAGCATGGGCACGCAGAGACTCTTTAATCACCATCTTTTCGGGATTAGTAACCAGACGCACTGAGGTTTTAGTATTGTCTGTCAATACTTTTTCCAGAGCTTCAATTTGTTCATAAAACTCATAAGGTGCATCCATCACTTCTTTATTAGGTAGCGAAAAACCAGCAATTGGTCTAAAAAAAGGTTCAACCAGAGGCCGAAGTACCACCGAGATATTTTGAAATGGTTTGTAAAAACGGCGCATATACCAGCCACCGACTTCAGGTAAACTTAGCAACCGGAGTGCTGTGCCGGTGGGGGCTGAGTCGATAATTAAGACATCAAACTCACCTTCATCGTAATGGCGTTTCATCCTTACCAAGCCAAAAATCTCATCCATGCCTGGTAAAATTGCCAATTCTTCAGCCTGTATGCCGTCTAAACCCCTTGCTTGTAAAACTTGGGTAATGTAACGTTTCACAGCACCCCAGTTTCCCTCCAGTTCTTGCAGTGCATCCAATTCAGCACCCCACAAATTTGGGCGAATTTTTTGGGGTGCATGTCCGAGTTCGATGTCAAAACTGTCTGCCAGGGAGTGAGCGGGATCTGTACTTAATACCAATGTCTGATAGCCTAGTTCGGCACAACGCAGTCCAGTTGCAGCAGCAACGGAAGTTTTGCCTACGCCGCCTTTGCCGGTCATCAAAATTACACGCATAGATGCTTCTGTCCTGCCTGAGGATTTTATGACATTTATTTACATTATCGACTGTTTAAGGAAAATAAATGCTGTTTCACCATTTCTAGGAAAACCTCACCCTGGTTCTGCTACGCTTTCACCTGTCCCTCTCCTTATTAAGGAGAGGGAAAGATTTACCCTTGGGAAAGCGAGGGTGAGGTTTTGATTTGTGGGTTGTAGAGTCTACACAGTAGCCTTTTAGGAGAGAGATGAAGAAGAGAGGTTTTCCAGATAACCTGAATTGTCAGATGAGTTTACTTTTTATTCCAGAGACTTAAAAATGCTTGAGAGATGACTGGAGTCATCTGACTTTGTAAGTAAGTTAGTGCATCACGATTGTTTTGATTGTTGTCATCATAATAAGTGAACACATTCGTCAACTTGACAATCTCAGGATTTTGATCATTTGTCCCCCGCCATTTGTTAGTAAGTTTGTATAAAACGTCCTTGGGTATATTTTGTTGTAAATTATTTAGGGCTGCAATGTAAGAAGGATTTTGAGGATTCTTTTTGAATTGGAGCCACAAATCTATCAGCTTGAGTTGGGACTGGGGCTGCGGCTGGGGCTTATTTGTTAGACTAGATTGCTGGAGAATTTGACGCTGTTCAATAGTGGCAATGCCATTTTCAGTTAAACCCTGAGATTTCTGAAATTTCTTGACTGCTAAATAAGTGGCTGGGCCATAAAAAGCCTTGTCTGGAGGAATTTCGGCATTGGTTGCAAAACCGTGAAACTTTAATCTATTCTGAAGCCCTTTGACTGTATCTTCCATTACAGTTCGAGTCTCAGCGTTAGCGTTACCATCTACTAGAAGTTTTTGTGAATACTGTTTCTGAAACCTTTTAATTGCTTCTTCGGTAGGATCATCTGTTAAGGAGTTGTTATTCCGCTTCCAGGGAGCAAATTTAGTCAGATCCGGCTTAGGATCTATCTCAGGAGCTAAATATCCCAGCCCGATCAATATATGACGGATGACTTCAGGGCTATAAACGGTCATGCTTTTTACTTCCTTTGCGACTAAACTAGCATTTAATGTATCTGGTTTTACAAAAAGTAAGTAAGTAGAAATAAACAAATCTAACATATCTTGTTTACAAGGCGTTTCAAAAGTTAAGCGATGTCTCGACGACAAGCTGCTTCTATAGGAGACGTTCGGCGTAGGCGACTACACACCGAGAAAAAGAAAGATGATTTTAAGTCTTGGTGGGCGATCGCGATCGCTTATTTTCAACTATTGATGATGATACTACGCAATGTTTCCTTTACACCAGCTTGGAAGTGGCTCTGCGTAGTTGTGCGATCGCTCTGGAAAATGCCCACCTCGATCAGCAAGCGCAGACTTATGCTCAACAATTGGAGCGATCGTTTTTAACTATTTCACTATTTCATTGCTCAGTAGTCAAAAAACCAAACTCCGATTTAATATTCCAGCGATTACCGTCGTGAAGCAGTAGCGTTAATTTGTCAGCATTAAACTCAAAATGCAACTGACGCTTTTCAAACTCTGGCCAAGCAGCTTTAAAGTTTTGCTTTGTTAAATCCCGAAACGCAACTGTTATATGGGGTGCAAAAGGGCGCGTTTTAGAAACCTTGTCAACAATTCCCAAGTTACTTTCTGTATAAGCCATTAAATCAGCTTGCAAAGTTAAAAGCTCTTGACTTATGACAACATTAATGTATATAACACGGGGCGGAAAGGCATCAAACCCCCTGAGTGTAATTGCTACAGGCTGTTGTCTACTAGCAAACTCCTTCAAGGATGCTTCTAGGTGTGGTAAGTTAGCATCTGCCCATTCAAAAGGCGGTTGCAAAGTAACATGAGGCGGAGATTTTAGCGCTCCACTACTAGCATAGCGATCGGCAAAGTCCTGCTTAATCTGGTTGGCGTAGTCTTGAATGTCTTGCGGTGGTAAGAGGGCGACAAAAAAACGGCTCATTCAATTTTAGATTTTAAATTTTAGATTTTGGATTATTAAGATCATTGCTGTTGAGTATTGAACGGCAAACGCCCAAAGGATATTACAGATGATAATAGATATAGCGGTGCGTTACGGCTGGATGATCTGCGATCGCACCTACATAACCCAAGTTGCTCTCAAGACTACTGTAGGTAAGTATTCAGTATCTGCAAGGATAATCTGAGATGGGAGCAATACTCTAACAGTGAGATCGGGGTTAAATTATCAATAAGATCAGGTTTTTTCGTTGCGATGCCTAATGCGATCGCGCTTTGGGGGTACTATCGCTTAGGCTGGCATCATTTCCGGGACTGAATCAGGGGATGCTGGCTCAAAATGTAATACCATAATTTCATCTTGTATCACTTCCAGATATTACAGAGGATAGCAGGTGGTTAATCTTGGGACATCAGAACCTTGTTGATAGGCGATGCACTATAGACTCTCTAGCTGGGCAGCAATAGGCATTCTGAACATTTGTTCACCTATGGAGTATCCTAGCAAGTGTTTGATGAAAATTAATTTTTGATACTGTCCAAGTAGCTTAGATAAAAAAAACATCACTCAGCCAAAAAACCCAGGATAATGAATCATAATTAACCTCTATAGCTTTGAGCTATCAGCCATCAGCCACCAGTCCCAAGCCGGAAGCTGAGATGCTGAATGCTAAAGGCTTTTGATTCAACTTAACTAATTGACTATGAATTCTGAAAAGGTCAAAAATTCTCTAAATATCTCGCCAGTTATCCGCGTGGGAGTGCTTGGTTTTGGCGGACTAGGACAAGCTGCCGCCAAGCTACTTGCTGGCAAACAGGAAATGATTTTAGTCGCAGTAGCAGATCAAAAAGGCTACGCTTACGCTGCTGAAGGTTTAAATACTCAAGAATCCATTGCAACCTACCAGTCCCAAGGTTCGGTAGGTCATTTAGAGCCAGTTGGTACTTTAACAAATCAAAGTATTCAGGATTTAATTGAAATAGCTCAACCTGTGGATGGGTATTTTCTGGCTTTACCCAACTTACCAAATGACTTTATTCCGACTGTAGCCAAGGAGTTTATTAAATCTGGTTGGCGTGGGGTGCTAGTGGATGCGATTAAGCGCACCACTGCTGTAGAACAACTACTGGCGATGAAAGAAGAACTGGAAGCAGCCGGGATTACCTACATGACAGGCTGTGGTGCAACACCGGGATTGTTAACCGCCGCCGCCGCTTTAGCCGCCCAAAGCTACGCCGAAATTCATCAAGTCGAAATCACCTTCGGGGTGGGAATTGCTAACTGGGAAGCTTATCGTGCTACCGTTCGAGAAGACATTGGTCATATGCCTGGTTACACAGTGGAAATTGCCAGGGCGATGACTGACGCAGAGGTAGAAGCACTATTAGATAAAACTAATGGCGTGCTTACCTTGACGAATATGGAACACGCTGATGATGTGATGTTAGAGGTAGCGGGAATTTGCGATCGCGATCGCGTTACAGTTGGTGGTGTAGTCGATACCCGCAATCCCAAAAAGCCCCTCAGCACCAACGTTAAGGTAACAGGGCGCACCTTTGAAGGGAAGATTTCCACCCATACATTTACTTTAGGAGATGAAACCAGTATGGCAGCCAATGTCTGCGGTCCTGCCTTTGGCTATCTCAAAGCTGGTAAACAATTGCACCAACGCGGCATTTATGGAATATTTACTGCTGCGGAAATTATGCCCCAATTTGTCAGGTAATAGTTAGGGGAGACGCGATTAATCGCGTCTGTACAGGAGTTAGGAGAGACGCGATTAATCGCGT
>NZ_JABXKJ010000206.1 GCF_017115085.1 Nostoc sp. NMS7
AGCTATGATTACCATCGCCTCCATTCTGTTATGGTTATAGTTTGAAAACACGCCCTAGTCTCTACAGTGGGGGATATGTTTTCACTCCTACGTCTGGAGGACAGGACTTGACGTTTTCTAGGGTACTGGCGCTCACCTGTAAGGTTATGAAGTTGTCATCTACAAGGGATTAAAGTGCGAACTCAACCCTTATGGATTACCCTGTAGAAGCCAGTCATCCCCCGATTGCTCGGTTTCGACTGAACGAATCGCACTTAGTAGCTGCATTTATGTCTCTATCGTGCTTAGTGTCGCAGTTGGGGCCAGTCCAGCTACGCACATCTAGAGGCACACTACTAATTTGATTTAGGCATAGGTGACAAGTCTTACTTGAAGGGAAGAACCTGCTAACCTCTAGGTATGTCTTTCCCTGTTTTTCTGACTTGTATTTTAGTTGTCTGGTAAATTCTGACCAACCACAATCACTAATAGATGACGCTAAATTATGGTTCTTTATCAGGTTTTTGACTGCCAAATTCTCGACAACGATGACTTGGTTTTCGTTCACCAGCTTGCGAGATAGTTTGTGTTGAAAATCCTTTATAGTGCGGGACTTCCGGCAAAGAAAGTTAAAGGTAATGTGAACCAGAAAGTTAACCCGCGCTTGCGGTTAGTAATCACACCAATTTTACCGCCATGTGCCTTGATAACTTTGCGACAAAGATACATTTTTAAGCCAATGCTTGTAGAACAAGAATCTTGGGGATCGCGGACATGCAGATCAAAGAGGCGATCGCACTCTAGTTTACTCATTACCACACCGTCATCTTGAATCTGAGTCCGAATCATTCCAGCTTCAACGGTGGCACTCAAAATAAAATTTAATCCTGGTGGATTATTTTGTAACCTATGTGTTATTAAATGTGCCAAAACTTTCTGCAACCGAGTCCCATCTGCCATTACTAACGGTAAATCTGCGGGAACCAAGTTCTTCAGAGTTGCTTGATTTTGTGTCAGCATGGGTTCCAACTGGGCGAATATTCCTCCCAGTAGGATGCTAAATTGCACAGGTTCGGGTTTGATCTCAATACCCTGTTTTTCACAAGAATTAATTTCTAGCAATGAGTTAATCATCGTCAGTTGGTGATCGTTGCCTTGAATCATCCGCTCGATGATTGAGGGAGATACTGGAATTGGGGAAGGTGGGACCCCCTCTGGGGATAAGGGGTAATGGGCATTGGGCATTGGGCATTGGGCATTGGGAGGAGATAAGGGAGATTCTTCAATAATTCTCCCTTGTCCGCCTTGTCCGCCTTGTCCGCCTTGTCCGCCATGTCCGCCATGTCCCCTTGTCCCCTTGTCCCCTTGTCCCACTCCCTGATTTAACAAATTCTTTAACACCATCAAGTTACCCATCACCGAAGTTCGTAAATCGTGGGCAACCGTGTGCAAAACAACATCTTTGACGCGATGCAATTTTTCTACTTCTTGCATTTTCTGCTGCAACTGTGCTGTCCGTTCTTGTACTTGGTGTTCTAAATTAGTGTTAAGTTCTGCTAGTTTTTGGTATATTTGGCTTTGCTGAATGGCGATCGCTACCTGTTCTGACATCTGCTGTAACAAATCAATTTCTATGGGCTGCCAATGACGCGATCCTGAGCATTGATTGGCAATTAACGCCCCAAATAATTCGTTGTTTAACATAATTGGTACAGCCAAAGTAGCTTTCGATTGGAATTTTCGATAGTGTGCTTTTACTTTGGGAGATACTGATATTTTTGTTATATCTTCAACGACACGGACAAGATTATCTTTTAGTAAGTTTCTTAATTCTTGTAGATAAGCTTCATCATTAGTAGACCAACCTAAGATTGATGGATACTTGGGATCTACTGATTCGGCAAGAGTTCTGACTCCTAAATTGGCATTATTTAAACCAATGAAAACTCGATCTGCTTGCAGAAATTGTCTGACTTCCGTGACGGTGGTTTGGAGAATTTGCTCTAAGTTAAGCGAAGAGCGAATTCGCACTAGGGTTTTTGCCAATAAGCGATCGCGTTCTCCACAAAGGCGTAATTGCGCTTCTACCTGTTTGCGTTCTGTAATGTCGTGATGGACTGCTAGGATGCTCTTGTTACCATCCAAATCAATGACTTCGGCTGAAACCAGCGTTGTAATTATCTCGCCAGACTTTTGCCGAAATTCAAATTCCAAGTTGCGAACAACTCCTGTGGCTTGCAACTCCTCTAACAAATTCAGGCGATCGCGATCGCGTACCCAAAGATTTAACTCAAAAGAAGTTTTACCAATTACCTGATCTGGCTCATAACCTGAGAGTTTCACAAAACTGTCGTTAACTTCAATAAAGCGTCCTTCACTCAGCGTACTAATAGTAATTGAATCCGGGCTGCAACTAAAAGCTTTAGCAAATTTTTTGGCAAGATTTTGTAATTTGACTTCTGCTTGTTTGCGTTCGGTGATATCTCGGACAATTGCTAGTATCTCATCTTGACCACTCACTACCAACCGCGCCTCATAATCTCTGACTCCCAAAGGCGTTGATAGTTGATATTCACAAGTTTGCAAAGTTCCAGAATCTAAAGTTTTAGCAATCGCTACTTGGCTAATCGCCGCAACATCACTGGGCAATAACTCCTGCAAATGTTTTCCAATTATTTCTTCTCTCGAAAGAGTGACATTTGCTCCCTGACCTTTCAAATCTAGATACTTACCATCGCGGCTGATGCGAAACATCAAATCCGGGATAGCATCCAAAATTGCTTTATACCGTGCCTCACTCTCTTGCAATTTTTCTTCTGCTTGTTTTCGCTCTGTAATATCCATAACCAAGCCATTCCAAAGAAAATCGCCTTCTGCTTGTAATTCCGGTTGCGAAGTACCTTGAATCCACTTAATGCCACTAGGTGTAATTATCCGACCTTCCCAATGCCAAGGTGTAAGAGTGGTGCTACAAACAGCAATAGATTCTGCAAAAGCTTTTATATCTTGTGGATGAATCAGTTTGTATAGCACCTGGAAGTCTGTCTGTAAAGCTTCTGGTTCTAATTCATACAAATATTCACAACCAGAACTAACATAAGGGACAAACACAGAACCATCCTGCCGTTGCAGAACTTGAAAAATCACCCCTGGTAAATTGACCGCAAGTTTGGAGAGCAGGTTAATAGGCTCTTGCTGGCAATTTGGTGTATACAGCCATTTTACAACGGTTTCATCCACTCTTTGACCCTTTGATAGACAAGCTATTGATGTACAATAAAAAGCCAGAATAATCAATTTAACAGTTTTGATTCTGTAGGCTTAATCGCTAACAGAAGCAAAACAGTACCTTATTTCAGAGTAGATCGTGAGCAGGCGATCGCATTCACCCAATCGGGTGAACCATTTGTCAGGGGGAGAATCAGTTGAGGATTGCGATAGTAGTCCATCAAGCTAAGGAAAACTTGGTACGTAGTAAGCACAAAGTATGCTTAACACAAGGACTAAAGTCCTAACTACAAACTTATTTACCCAGCATAGTAGACTTGACAGACTACTAAAATAGAGATATTGCTTCCATCCAAACTGATAACATGAATACTACCACCGTCAGTTTACCTCCTACCCTGGAATTAAATATCGACTTGACTGACGAGCAATTTTTTCAGCTTTGTCAAAATAATCGAGACTTAAAGTTTGAGCGGACAGCTTCAGGGGAATTAATTATTATGCCACCTACGGGGAGTAGTACTAGTGACCGTAATGCCGATTTCACTTATCAATTAAGAGCTTGGAGTCGTCAAAATCAGCTAGGGAAATCCTTTGACTCTTCTGGTGGTTTCAAACTTCCCAATGGTGCAGAGCGTTCTCCAGATGCGTCTTGGGTGAAAATGGAACGGTGGAATGCTTTGGGCGAAGCAGAAAAAGAAAGATTTGCTCCTTTGTGTCCCGATTTTGTGGTTGAGTTAATGTCTCCGAGTGATTCCTTAGAAAAAACGCGAGCCAAAATGAGGGAATACATGGAGAATGGCGCAAGATTGGGCTGGTTAATTAATAGAAGACAGCAGCAGGTAGAAATTTATCGTCCCAATCGAGAAGTTGAGATTTTACAAAGTCCTAAAACTCTATCGGGAGAAGATGTTTTGCCAGGATTTGTTTTAGATTTGGCGGAAATTTTGTGAGTAATTGCCTACTCGGGATTATTCCTGAGAAACAAGATCCCCGACTTCTTAAAGAAGTCGGGGATCTGCGGGTTGCAATTCTCATACGTAGAAATCAAGTTTGATCGCAACAATTAGATAGAAAGTAGTTTATCGATACATTTAATCTAGTTTTACCTAAAGACAGAAACTAATAATAGACATCTCCAAAGTGGGGATACTTTGCAATACATCCAAGGAGATATAAATGCAATTACAACAGACACAACTTTTAGACAAAACCCTTTGGGAAGCAGTTCTCAATCGAGATCCCACTTTTGAAGGTAAGCTTTTCTACGGTGTTCGCTCTACGCGCATTTATTGCCGACCGATTTGCCCTAGTCGCAGACCAAATCGCAATCAAGTTTGTTTCTTCCAATCGGCACAAGAGGCTGAAATTGCAGGTTTTCGACCTTGTAAGCGCTGTCAGCCACAATCTGAAACAGTTCCAAATCCGGCTAAGGCGAAAGTTTTAGCAGCATGTCGATACATTGAAGCACAAGGCGATCGCATCCCAACCCTCTCAGAATTATGCTCTCAGGTGGGAATGAGTCCCAGTTATCTCCAAAGAATATTTAAGCAAATAATTGGCGTATCCCCTTTTCAATATGCAGATGCGCTGCGTAGCCAACGATTAAAGCAGCGTCTCCAGAAAGGAGAGGAAATTGCTAATGCAGTTTACGACACGGGGTATGGTTCAAGTAGTCAACTGTATGAGAAAGCACCTAAACAATTGGGAATGACACCAAAGACTTACCAACAAGCTGGAAAAACAATCAGCATTGTCTATGCGATCGCTCCATGTCAACTAGGATATTTGCTTGTGGCAACAACAGAAAAGGGTATCTGTGCCGTTAAACTAGGTGATGAAGCAGACAAGCTTGAACACACTTTGAACCAGGAATTTCACCAAGCGCAGATCAGGCGTGATGATCACACACACAAAGACTGGATACAAGCAATCCTCAACTTTATTGCCGGAGGCGAAGCACATCTTGATTTACCAGTTGATGTCCGTGGGACAGCATTTCAGAAACAGGTTTGGGAAGCATTACAGAAAATTCCCTATGGCGAAACTCGCACCTATACCGATATCGCCCATGATATTGCCAAGCCGCACGCAGTCCGCGCGGTGGGAAATGCTTGTGGAGCTAATCCGATCGCGCTGATTGTACCATGTCACCGTGTCTTGCGAACTGATGGCAGTCTTGGTGGTTATCACTGGGGAATTGAGCGCAAACAAAAACTGCTTATACAAGAATCAACCCCAAAGGGGAATTCAAAATTCAAAATTCAAAATTCAAAATTACAATTCCCATAAATCAATTCACTTGCTCTGTATCCTATTCTTTTTAGGTTGAAATTTCTTAAAGATGACATTGGAAGAAACAGCCGCACAAACGCCTGAACTAGAATCGTTGACTGAAGAAAATCTGAGCCGTGGTTTAATGGTGCTTGCCAATCTTGACAGCGATTTAGCTCGGATTTTAGAAACACTGGGACCTCCACCAATATGGTCAAGAGAACCAGGTTTTGCAACCCTGTTGTGCATCATTCTGGAACAACAAGTTTCCGTAGCGGCTGCAAGGGCTGTATTTAGCCGACTATGTGGGGTTGTTGTAACTCTGACGCCAGAAAACTTTCTGAGATTGGATGATGTTCAATTAAGAGAGATTGGATTCAGTCGCCAAAAGATTCTATACTGTCGTGGATTGGCTCAGGCGATCGCAACTGATCAGCTTGACTTAACCAAGCTGGAAAAAATGAATGAAACTGCGATCAGAACTGAGTTAAAGTGCCTCAAAGGTATAGGAGACTGGACAGTTGATATTTATTTGCTAATGGCGCTGCAACGTCCTGATGTCTTTCCTAAAGGCGATTTAGCGATCGCGATCGCTTTCCAAAAACTCAAAAACTTGGCGACGCGTCCAACACCAGTCCAACTGGAAGCAATGACACAGCACTGGCGACCGTGGCGAGCGATCGGTGCAAGACTTTTATGGCACTATTACCTGAGTAATCCCAATTCTCCCTAAACTTGCAATGATTGCTCCTTCTCCCAGATTTGGGAGAAAAGGAGCCAGAATTTCAAAGTTCCTCTCCCCAGATATGGGAGAGGGATTTAGTATTTGATTTTTGAAATGCACGTAGTGAACCCTCTAGGCTAAAATAGTGGATTAGACGTAGGTTGGGTGGAGCGGAGCGCAACCCAACTGATTATCAGGATGTTGGGTTACGCAAAGCCTCCAACGCCACTTGCTACAACGCGGGAAACCCGCGCAACGCAGTGGCTCCCCAACCGACAATTTTTTTGCAACATTCTAGCCAAGAGGGTCTACTACAAGACTACCGAGATTTTTTCAGAAATCAAATATGATTCCTATATTTAGCAATTTCTACTAAATAATCTCTGCAATCTAGCGTTAATACCTCCATGCAATTTCCAGAAGATGGCAATAATTTGTGCATCAAAACTAATCGCTACGGAATTAACTAATTTAAGAACATTGTCCTGATGACTCATTCATACCACGAGACAGATGTTTTTTAGATGTATATATGCATTTAAAGTTGGACATAAGTATCTATAGCATAGCAATAAGTTAAAAACTACAGATTAAAGGTTTTGTGACTTACGTATAGATGCTTGTATGTTCAGGCAATGCTGCCAGAACAACTATGTCGAACAGGAATGCCTATCGGAGAATCTGCAATGTCTTATGGAATCTGAGAACAAACTAAAAAAGTGGCTTTTTATAAGTTAATAGTACTAAGGGTATTTTCATAAATAACTTTATATCTTTTGGCATCTTCTTTAATTTTACTGCCTGCAAATTTTATCAATAACAATTTATGTACAGCTATTATTTAATACTGCCACTGTGATGCCCGATTACCTTACTTCAGCAAGATGTGCGCTCACTATCTCAACCACTATAATATTTATTAAATGGAAATTCTAGTTGACTTAATGAGGTAACTAATGGCAATTAAATTGAAAGTTCCGAATATTAAAGGTGATGACTGTGCCAAGAAAATAACTAAATCTATTCAGACTATGGAATCTGATGCCAAAGTAAATGTTGACGTTAATGCTAAAACCGTAACTGTGGAATCTGCGGCTTCTGAAGAGTCAATTAAACAGATAGTGCAATCTGCTGGTTATACTATAGAGGGTTATTAATTATTTCATCTAAATTTCTCACGAGATTTAGATGAGGTAGTTTAACCGACACAATTGCTTAATCATAATATTCGCCCGTTTTTCGGGCGGAATATTACCAAATTAGTCTAGTCGATAAAAATAAAAATAGTCCAGTTTCAGATATCGTAAATTGGTTAAATACCAGAACTGGCGATCGCGGGTGCAAGATATTTATCTTGATGTCAGCAAGGGGGCTATTGGGGCAATTCATGAATTGCCCCAACCTAAAAATCATTCTTTTCAGTTATTGTTTGCGTAAGTCCTGTTATAAACAGTTCGCATATTTCCCAGTGAATACCCTCTGGGCTGGGCCTGTCATGTAAACCCGTTGGTCTACTTCTGACCATTCAATTTGCAATGGTCCACCTGGTAATTCGATCGTGGCGGCGCGATCGCATTTTCCAGTCAATACTCCAGCTACCAAGGAAGCACAAGCACCAGTCCCGCAAGCTAATGTAATCCCAGCGCCTCGTTCCCATACCCGCATTTTCAAATAGTCACGGCGTACCACTTGGATAAATTCGGTATTTATGCGTTGGGGAAAAGCTGGGTGATGCTCAAATTTTGGGCCGATGGTTTCTAGCTCAATTGCTGCTACATCTTCTACAAAAGTGATGCAGTGGGGATTTCCCATACTTACACAAGTTACTTCCCAAGTTTGCCCCGCCACCTCCAACGGCTGAGAAATTACTTTTTCTTGGGCGGGTGCAAGAGTGGTGGGAATTTCGCCAGCGAGTAACCTGGGTAAACCCATATCCACCTTTACCAGACCATCAGATATGAGTTGGGGAATCATCACACCAGCTAAGGTATGAATGCGATATAAGTCTTTATTCCGGGATTCGCCTTCTAAGTCTGCTAAAAAGCCAGCTAAACAGCGAATGCCATTACCACACATTTCTGGTTCAGAGCCATCGGAATTAAAAATCCGCATGGTGTAGTCAGTGCCATTTTCTCCAGGTAGGGCAAAAATGACACCATCAGCACCGATACCAAAGTGGCGATCGCACAACTGGATAGCTTGCTCTGGCGTGACTACAGGCACAGATGAGGAGCGATTGTCAATCAGAATAAAGTCGTTGCCTAGACCATGATACTTAGTAAATTCGATTGCCATTTCCTTAAGGATGAATTATCAAGGATTAGTTACTCTTTATTTTGCCTTGTAGGTTTATCTTTACTAAAAATGCTTACCGAATTTGACACCACTTTACCTAGTATTAGACAAGTTCAAAATCTGATTAAACAAACAATGTCAGTGGAGTTCAAGCTGCTGACTGGTGATTTAATCACAGGAAAGGTTTTATGGCAAGATCCACACTGTATCTGTATTGCTGATGAAAACAGTCAGCAAACCACTGTTTGGAAACATGCGATCGCTTATATTAAACCAAAAACGAGTGAAGTAAGTAAGGAGTGAGGAGTTAAAACTCACAACTCAGGGTAAGACCTGCGGTGGTCACTGAGCCTTGCCGTACCACTTCGTGGAAGCAAGCTACGCGCAGCGCGATGCCCTGAGCTTGCCGAAGGGTCTCGTAGAGAAGTGCGCTAAACAACGCACTTTTTTGGGAAATGCCCACCCTACAGCATAGGTGATCGCGCTTGTATTTCTTGTTAACGATTAGGGAGGTTTGGCATTTCAGGTGAGCGATCGCTCTTCGATAAACTACAGTCAAAAGTACTCAAAGTAACTTGTTGAGAGTTTTTAAAGTTTTTAGAGGATGGTTCAGCCAGGATTGGGTCAATGTCTTGGCTTTTGTCTCGTTGGATAAATTCATCGAGTAATTGAAAAAAGTAATCAAATGCAGCTTTTTCATCAATACAGGTGAGTAAAATAATTTTATCCCAAGCGTTAACAGTATGGATAGATAAGCGGTTTTGTAGCCAAGGTTGGAAGTTTTTATAGAAATCACTTTCGGTTTCAGTATTAGTAATACCTAATTCAGAGCGTGAAAAACGATAACCGAGAATGAACATCCGTAAATTGCTAATGGAGGCTGTCCCCAAATATAAACCTGGTTTGGTTTTAATTTTTTCGAGTAGGTTAAATAATGCATTCATTGAGTTTAACTCCATTAAAAAAACTTCAAAATTCCTCAATTACTTCTACTTTAAACTCATTAGATAAGGAGGTAAAATCTTTGATTCAGTCATCTGGGCATAGTCCTTGTCGAGAAAGATTGTCGAAGATTTTCTCAAAAACTTCAACTCCGTAATGAACACCATTTTCAGTGATAGTTTCAGGGCAACCCTGTTGTTCAAGGCGATCGCTGAGAATAAAGTCTTCATTGTCATACTTAGTTGAGAGTCGCCAAAGCTTGCCATGAATTCCGCGTTGTTTAAGCCATTGTTTGAGTGTATTAGCACATTCTTCGCAATGAAGTAGTGGAAATCGAATCACAAGATTACCAATTGCTTCATGAAGTTCTGCAATGACTAGATCATCCGGGAAATCATTCAGAAAAAACATCTCCTGAGGTAAATGTTGGTCTTATTTTAGCGTCGGTGCGATCGCTCTTTGAGAAACTACAGCCAAATGCGATGCCCTAAGCTTGCCGTACCACTTCGTGGAAGCAAGCTACGCGCAGCGTCTCGTAGAGAAGGGTCTCGTAGAGAAGTGCGGTAAACAAGGCACTGTAACTTTTTTCGAGTGCAATAGAAAGTTTCAATCGCACTTCGTCACACTATCCGCAGGCAGAAACTCTTTGAGCGCTTCTGCCTCACGAGCTTTGACTAGTGGGATAGAAAGGGGTACTGAACTGGCGATCGCAAATAACTCTTCTAGTTGACTCAAACCTGTTAAACTACCACATAACAATACTTGGTCGCCAACTCGCAAATCCATGCCGCCATCAGGATAGCGAATAAACTTGCCATCTCGCCGGATCGCCTGTACCTGTACTCCATATTGCTTGCCGATATCTAAATCTCTAAGGGTTCTACCTAACGTTGGCGCATCTGCATTAACTGTAATCCACTGGCAAGCACTATTTTCTCCGGGAACAGCCGCCTGTCCTTTGGCGAATTCTGCCAAAGCTGCCAGTTCTTCATCTGCTCCCACAATCAACAAGCGATCGCCTTCTGCCAATTTGGTTTGATTATTGGGATAATCGATTTCATCGCCATTAGCGCGGCGAATTGCCATCAAACTCGCTCCTGTTAAGTAGCGCATATCTGCTTCTTCTAAAGTCATCCCAGTTAAGGGCGAATCAGCTGGGAGAGGATACCAGCGCTGATTTAAATCGCGGGTTGCTTGCCGCAAATCACGAGCAACTTCAATAGCAGAACGCTCTGGCCGCAATTCCAAATAATGATCGTTGCGGATTTGCTGCATTTCCCGTTGGATGACATCTGATGATAATAAGCCTAAGCCAGTTAATAAATGAGTTACCATTTCTAAGCTAGCTTCAAACTCTGGTTGCACCACTTCCCTAGCTCCCAATTGATACAGCACCTCAATATTTTTATCCTGGGTAGCACGGACAACCAAATCTAATTCTGGGCGCAATTCCAAAGCGCGTTTCAAGCAAAGACGGGTACTCATGGGGTCTGGAAGTGCGATCGCCATTCCTTTGGCATGATTCACCCCAGCAGTTTCCAGAACGTGTAAACTTACGCAATTGCCATAGACATAAGACACCCCAGCCTCACGCAACTGCTGAATTCTACTCTCTGATTGGTCGATTACCACCACAGGCAGATTGTGTTGCAGCAACAACTTTACTAAATTTTTGCCGACTCGCCCATAACCACAGACTACCAGATGGTCTTTAAAGGGCAAATCTTCCGACATATCCCGCGCTTCTTCTTCTTCTAAATACGGTTTCAACCAGGGGATTGATTCGGCAAAGTTAAATAAAAATGGCACTAACCGCAGGACAAAGGGAGTAAGCATGAGAGTGACTGCGGTGGTTCCCAAAATTAATAAGTATATTTGTCGGGACACCAGCCCCAAAGATTGCCCTTCACTGGCGAGAACAAAAGAAAATTCCCCAATTTGCGCCAGTCCTAAACCGGCGATTATCGCTGTTTTCAAAGGGTAGCGGAATAGTTTCACTAGGGGCGTAATAATCAAAAATTTACCTACGAAAACTATTGCCACCAATCCCAAAATCAATTCTAAGTTGTTCCACAAAAACACTGGGTCAATTAACATCCCAATGGCGGCAAAAAATAAAGCGGCAAAAATATCTCGTAGTGGTTCCACATAAGTCAGGGTTTGATCGGCGTACTCCACCTCAGAAATCATCAAACCCGCGACAAATGCCCCCATCTCAATCGACAGTCCCAAATGCTCTGTCAATAAAGCAATGCCCAAACATAGAGCTACAACCCCTAATAAAAATAGTTCTTTGCTTTCGGTACGGGCTAACAGTTGCAACAACGGCGGTATCAGCCAAATTCCCGCAGCGATCGCCCCAGCAGCAAATAAACCAATCAAAGCTAGGGCTGTTAGTACGGTGATACCAATGGTTTCTGCTGGTTGGTTGAGGGCTGGTAAGACTGCTAACATCAGTCCCAATGCCAAGTCCTGTACTACCAAAATCCCCAGCATCACTTGCCCGTGAGGTGTTTCGGTTTCGTTGCGTTCCATCAAGCACTTGAGGACAACGGCTGTGGAAGACAAGGACAGAATACACCCCAAAAACATCCCCTTAGCAGGTAAAGTTCCCCAAGCTCCGGTTAACCCACATACCACAACTGTTACCAAAATCGTCAAAGCAATCTGAAGTCCACCGCCGCCAAGAGCGATCGCTTTTACCTTCTTGAGTTCCGCAAAGGAAAATTCCACACCCAAGGCGAATAATAAAAAGGCGACCCCGAACTGTGCTAGAGTCTCTACTTGAATAACTTCTTTAATCAGTCCCAGTCCGGCTGGCCCAATGATTATCCCGCCAATGAGATAGCCCAGCAGCACAGGTTGTCGCAAAAGTGCCGCCAACAGTCCGCCACAGGCTGCAACGCCTAGAACTAAAACTAAATCAACAATTAGCCTAAAATCTTCTTGCACCAGTTTTAAAAGAACTCTTAAGACCTATTAATTCAGGATACAAAGTTTTATGATCTCAAGGCAATTGAGGGTTGAAATTTAAACGCATAGGCGCTTCTCTACGAGACGCTACGCGAACGCCTTCCCGCAGGGTAGGAGCGCAGAGGCATACAGAGAATTCGCTACGAATCAATGAAATGCTGTACTTAGCGATCGCTCGCCTATCCAATTCCTCTCACTCACACTGTATGCGGAAATAGTCAGTATAATAAATGGTCATGTTTGAACGATATGAAGACGAGGGACATACGATATTTCATGGTGATGCCCTACATATTTTGTCTAGTGAGATTTCCTCTGAATCTGTAGATATTGTTTTTATCGATCCTCCCTACAACATCGGAAAACGGTTTTCAAATTTTTACGACAAATGGGAGTCTGAGGAGGAGTATGCAAAGTGGGCATACAAATTGCTTGATGAATGTCTTCGGATATTAAAGCCAAATGGAACCCTATATGTGATGACAAGCACTCAAGCGATGCCATACTTTGACCTTTACTTAAGGCAGAAAATCGTAATTCTTAGCCGAATTGTCTGGCATTACGATAGTTCTGGAGTTCAAGCAACAAAATATTTCGGCTCAATGTATGAGCCAATACTTCACTGTGTTAAAGACAAAAGCAATTATATTTTCAACTCAGCTGATATTAAAATAGCAGCAAAAACAGGTGCACAGAGGAAGTTGATTGATTACAGAAAATCCGTTCCCAGCCAATACAATACAGAAAAAGTACCTGGGAATGTATGGTATTTTTCTCGTGTGAGATATCGAATGGAAGAATATGAAAATCATCCTTCACAAAAACCTGAATCATTACTAGAGAGAATTATTCTTGCAAGTAGTGATAATGGTAGTGTTGTGCTTGATCCATTCGCAGGAACCTTTACATCTGCTGCTGTAGCAAAACGTTTAGGGCGGATTTCTATTAGTATAGAATCTCAAGAAGAATATCTGAAAATTGGTCTTAGACGTGTTCTAGGATGGAAAGAATACAAAGGAGAAAAATTATTATCTCCAAAAAAGAAAAATATTAGAAAAAATAAAAATGGGCAAAAAATCAAGGCTATACAGGGGAGCTTTTTCGATGCCGATAGTACAGCATGAATTCACGAAAAAAATCATTGAGATTCTAAAGTATTATTTTACCAACCAGGAAAATAGAGTTTTGAACTCTAGTGAGTTATTGCAGTACCTTCTGTGCAGTATCATAATCAATCATACCTAGCTGGCAAATATTTCTCCAGAAAATAGACTAGTAAAGCAAATTGGGGAATTTCAGAAAATTTTTATGATTAGTATACCTAGATTAAGTAAAACAGACTTTTTAGTTTTGATTGTTGTTGTGATAATTGGTGTTATAAATTTACCTTTTCCATTTGGAGGAGATCAAGCACTCTTTACAACAGGTGCGTTGGAGATGCAACAAGGAAAGGTACTCTATCGGGATTTTTGGGATCTCAAGCAACCTGGGATTTATTACTTTTATTTCTTAGCAGGAACTTTATTTGGTTTTAATGAGATTGGCATCCATATTTTTGAACTTCTTTACATGGTGCTTTTCTCTATAATATTGCAGTTGACTCTAAAAACCTATTTTCGGCATCAGCTAATAGCAAGTTTAGTACCTTTGTTAACGGTTGGTGTTTATTACCTTGTTTCATATCATCGGCAATTTACTCAAGTAGAAGGATTAGTTGGTTTTCCTTTGTTTCTATGTCTTTGGCTGACTTATGAATCTTTTAATCACGAAGGAAAGCAAAGATTTATTCCACTTTTGCTTTCAGGCTTTATGGGTGGAATTGTCCTGATATTTAAATTAATATTTTTGCCTATCTTGCTGGGTTTCTGGCTAACTATCTTGCTCTATTCTATATTGATAAAACATCAAAATTTTAAAAAAATTATTGTTGAAATTTGCTTACCAATTTGTCTAGGAATTATCTTTCCCCTTCTAGTTGTTGTCAGCTACTTTGCTTGGTTCAATAGTTTATCAATTGTATATCAGACATTTTTTGTATATCCAAGTCAGGTGGTTGCTAATGGCACATTTAGTATATCTAAGTTAGTTTTGGGAACTGCATGGTTCTTAAAGAGTTTTTTCCCTTTAATTTTAATGGCTACTGTTGCAGTAAATGTATCATTGCGTAAGTCTAAGAATTTATTGACCTTGCTATTTGTTGTTTGGTTTGTTTTTGGGCTGGGTATTATTTTTCTCCAAATTAGGTCACTGTGGAGTTACCAATATTTACTATTATTTGTACCTACAGGTATTTTAGCAACTAAAGGTTTAGATATATTATGGCAGCCTTTAAAAGAATTGAGGTCACCACTAATTAAGATTTTCGTACCATTATTGTTTTTATTACCTTTCTTATTTAATTTACAATTCAAGAGTGTCGCTTTAGTTCAGAATAACTTTGCTTTAACTGAAGATACAAGATTTAAATATCAGACTGTATTTAGAAAAGACTATACATTGCTTCGTTCAGAAGTTGACTTTCTCTCGCAACCAGGAAGTTTGTCTGGTGAGATTTTTGTTGCTGGTGATCCATCTATTTACTACTTATCTGGTCGGACTCAAGCAACATCACTAAATGCATGGTCACTGGAATTATTTCTATCAGAACAATGGCCGCAACTTCTAGAGGAGTTAGATTTATCCAAACCTGCTTATATATTTATTAGTAATGACTATCAGCCTCTGATTAAGAAAGAGTGTCCCAAGATTTTAGAATTGATTGATAAAAGATATCATATTTTGCCCAAAAGTAATGATGGTATTTGGTATATTAGAAACTGATCAGAGGTTGTTTGAAAAGTAGTTAACTGTGATTTTATGCACTTGTTGATCCCCTCTAACCCCCCTTTTTAAGGGGGGAACCGGAATCAAAGTCCCCCAATTTATCGGGGGATTTAGGGGGATCTAAAACGTTTTGCTACCGACCAAAGAACTTTTAAAACATCCTCTTAAAGTGAAACAGGAATAGGAGGGTACGTCTAGATAGGTTCATTCCAAGCCCTAATCGCTTCAATCGCAATACCAGCAGGAGCAAATAAAACCTTTATACTTGTCGTACTCAAGCAACATCACTAAATGCATGGTCACTACCGGAAATTTGTTGCTCTGCGAGTTCCCGATTTGATATTAGAATTAACTCTATCGCTTCCCGTAGACTTTCCCTAGCTTCTTCCAGAGTTCTCTCTTGGACATTAGCGCCGGGTAACTCCTGGACGTAGCCAATATACCAATCATCGAGCTTTTCAAATACAGCAGTAAAAGAGTTTTCCATATAATTTGCTATTGAATGTTACGAGATAATGCCTAACGTACCCAACTCTCTAAACTGTAACACCCTCCAATTCCTCATCTGTCAACTCATATAACTGGCGCAACTTATCTAACTTATCACTATCGGCTTGCCAGAAACCGCGTCCATGCGCCTCCAACATTCTCCCTAAAATATTGCGAAAAGCTTCAGGATTTGCCTTACGTAATTTATCCGCCATCTCTGCATCTAACGCATAAGTATCAGCCGCTTGATCATAAACCCAATCATCAGTAAAATCGGCAGTACCACCCCAACCAATCAACGCCGTCATTCGTTGGGAAATTTCAAAGGCACCACCAGAACCTTGATTTGCCATTGCTTGCGCCCATTTGGGATTTACCAACTTAGTGCGGTACTCCATCCGCAGCAAATCATCTAAATTGCGGGGTGTAGTATCTTTCGAGAAACTTTCTACAAAGCTGGTTGTAACCTTCTTACCGCCTTGTTTTTCTGCTGCCCTTTTCAAACCGCCAGTATTGGCGTAATATTCTTGAATATCAGTTAAACCATATTCTACCGAATCGATTTCTTGAACAATGCGATCGCTAGTTTTTAACAACGTGTTCAAGACTTCCGGTCTAGCTTCACCTTTATCTTCTCTCCCGTAGCTAAACACATTGCGACTTTGCCAAGTATTGCCTAACTCCTCCCCAGATTCCCAGTTACCATCCACAACTCGATCATTCACCAAAGAACCAAAATCACCCGCCGGATTAGAAAACAATCTCGCTGATACATTTTCTACACCTTGGGCTTTTAAAGCTAAAGCGTGTCTTCTAATAAAATTCTGATCTTCCGGTTCATCAGCATTAGCCGCCCGTTGAAATAAATCATCCAACAATTCGATGATATTTACAAAACTATCCCGGAAAATCCCAGACAAATTACCCAATATATCAATGCGAGGATGTCCAACATCCACCAACGGCTTCAACTCATAACGAACAATTCTACCAGTTCCTTCCTTAACAGGTTCAGCCCCCACCAATTCCAACAGAATTCCCAGAGATTCACCCTTAGTTTTAATCGCATCCAATCCCCAAAGCATCACCGCCACCGTTTCTGGATATGTCCCATATTCATCCAAATGCTGGGCAATAATTTTTTTAGCAATTTCTCGTCCCCGTTGGTATGCCGCAGGTGAAGGCATACGATAAGGGTCTAAAGCATGAATATTCCTCCCAGTCGGCAAAACACCAGCACCATCCCGCAACAAATCCCCACCGGGCGCAGGCGGAATATATTCCCCATTCAACCCCCTTAACAAATTCGTTAACTCATCCGTAGATTGCATCAACAAATCTGTAATTAGCTTTTCTTCCTCTCTATGTGGTTCATTTTCCTCTCCAAAATAAGCCTCCAAATACGCCGCCAATTCCTCCTGATTCGGTGCTTCCCCCAAAGTATGCAACCCAGAAGAAAACAACCGATTTTCTAACACTTGCAAATATCCATACAACTCCACCAAATAATCATCAAAAGCATGAGTGCTAAACATCCGAATATTTTCGGGAGTAAACGCAATCCCCAACCGTTTCGCATCTGCAAACGGACAATCTGCATCCAACCCAGAGTCCACAATTTTTTTACAAATCGCTTCCTTCAAGACATAATTCTTTTGTGGATCTTCACGATACTCCGAAATCAAATCTCGCAATGCTACCAATTCCTTATACAAACCTGCACGTCCATAAGGTGGTACATTATGGGAAATCAACACACCATAACCGCGACGTTTTGCCAACATCGATTCCGAAGGATTATTTGCTGCATATATATATAGATTAGGCAAATTTCCTAACAGAATATCCGACCAAGAATAACCCGTATTACCCAAAGGAGAACCAGGCAACCATTCCACCGTGCCATGCATTCCAAAATGAACTAAAGCATCAGCTTGAAACTCATTTTGCAGCCATTTATAATAAGCAACATATTGCGGATGGGGCGTTAAATCTCGTTCAAACATTAAACGCATGGGGTCGCCTTGTATGCCCAAAGGTGGTTGTACACCTATCCACACATTCCCTAATTGCACACCACCAATCTGGAATTCGTCGCCATAACTTTTAATTCCAGTTCCCGTGAGAGACTTCCATTGTTTTTCGATGCGGGAAGTTTGCAGATATCCCAACCATTTTTCTAATGTGCGGACATTTACAGATGCCGGGATATTCTCCGCGTCATTTAAAGATTCATCCGCTTCTTTGACTCGGCGAATCAATTCTTCCCCATCTTCCGGCAAATCTCCGACGGTGTAACCTTGTTCTTTAAGTGCGTGGAGAAACTTCAGCAAACTACGCGGCACATTTAATAATGCAGCTGTGCCTACAGCCCCATAACCGGGAGGAAACCCATATAAAACGATCGCAATCTTGCGTTCGGAAGCAGGTTTTTGCCGCAAAGCTACCCAACTTTTCACCCTACCAATTAATCGTTGTACTCGTTCGGGAACTAGATAAATATTTTCGCCCACCAAACCACCGAGGGGAATAGTATCAATAGCCCCATCCAATTCTGGTAAGGCGTACAACACGACACTTTGCAATCCGCCGACACCTTGGCGTGTCCAGGAGTGAATATCTTGAATTAATAATGGTGCTGCAACAATATAAGGTACATTTTTAGCAGTGAGGATGCGCTTTGCTACTTCCACCTGACGCCCAGCTTCCATTGAACCAGCCGGGCCACCCACCAGAGGAAAGCCAATTGTCGAAACGATCGCATTCACTTTTACTGCTTCACTAGATAGCGAGGGAGTCTCGATATTACCTAGTTGTCGTTGCTGAATTTCATAGTCGGTTGTCATCCAATCTCGTACCGCCACATGTCCTTCTACACCGTTGATGAAAATGGGTAAAGGAATTAACCCGGCTGATTCAAAACTGCGAATTAGTTGGGGAATGTAGGGTTGTTTGGTGATGACGTGTTTTCGGTACAGTAATATGCCTACAACTGGGGAGACGCAATTAGGGGAGACGCGATTCATCGCGTCTCTACAATAGGTTTTATACCATTCCAGATACTCGCGGGGCGATTCAAAAAATCCTGGATAGTCGGGATGGAGTAATCCAATGTTGGGGGTTTCAATTGGTGGGGGAATATCGCCGACTTTTAAACCCAAATATTTTTCTGCCAGTATCCAGAATAATGAAGCGACGTTTTCTTGGCCGCCAGCATTCCAGTAACCATAGATAATTAACCAGTTGCGTAAGTCTTGGACTTTTTGCACTGGTACGTATTTTAGTAGTTTGGGGCCAATTTTTAAGAAGCTGATGTAACCAGCGAGTTTGTCTTCTTCTCGCCCGTTGCTAAATTTGTCGAGGATGAATTTAACTGGTTTGGGCATTCCTTTGGGGTTGTCGCCAATGGCAAAGATACCCAGCTTGGTTAAACTCATCAATTCTAAGGCTGACTCAAACACTAGACGGATGGGAATTTGGGCAATGCGATCGCGCAACCACACAACCTGGTCATAATCAAATAGCAGGCTACCGAAAAATACATCCGCGTCATCAAGTGCTGCTTCTACCTCGGTGCGTTTGGTGGTAAGATCGCGATCGCTAAATACCCGAATATCCAACTCAGGACAGCGAGAGTTAGCCAAAAAAGCTGCTTTTCTATACAAGTCAGCGTTGAACGATTCAAACCCAGCAACCAAGACGATGCGTTTCATGCTTGTAAGCTACGAAATATTTCTTTACTTAAATTTTAAACTGGCTCACAGGTTGATTGTTAAATATCTACCCACAGATTTTGGTGAGTAGTTCCTTGAGATAGGACGTAAATTCAGCTACCATCTCAATTAACCAGACAATTAAGCCCCTTGTTAAAGGTCGGTAAACTTCCGCCACAGTGTACTAAGTATATTTGTCAACGTTATTATCTGAAATAATGGAGGCAATTGCTGCATTTCAATTTATTGCAAAAATTAACGGGTTATTCCCGATTTTGATAAATTATAATGGTTGTGTTTTTGGTGGCAATATACGTTTTAATTAGTGGATTTTACCACAGAATAGTTGCTTTTCAGGTTCGCCCAAAAACCAATTTTGTCTACCAGCATAGTCATGTTTAAAATAATCTGGACATTCCCAAGAAGTATTTCAAAAGATTTATTAACAAAACTTTGTCTCTATAATTGAAAGAGATTTGAACTAGTGTAAAAATAAGTAAGTTGAGGATGAAATCATGAAATTTGGAATTGATAGCGGGCACAATTGTCCACCAGACACAGGAGCCAACGGGATTAAATTTGAGGATAATTTAACTCTAGATGTAGGTAATAGAGTTATAGCCAAGTTAAGAGCTTTAGGAAACGAAGTCGTAGTGTGTAGACCAAGTAGCGCTCGGACAGTAACTGAATCGCTTTCAAAAAGATGTTCTACAGCTAATGGGAGTAAAGTAGATATTTACGTCTCGATTCATTTTAACTCCTTTAATGGACAAGCTAACGGCACAGAAGTATTTGCAACTAGCGATACGGGGACGAAAATCGCTAAACCTGTACTAGATGAAATCGTCAAATTAGGATTTTTTAATCGCGGCGTTAAGAGTGGTTCCCATTTGTATGTTCTGAAAAATACCGACATGCCTGCGATTCTAGTAGAAGGTTGCTTTGTCGATTCACAAAAAGATATGAATCTTTATAATCCAGAAGCAATGGCTAATGCGATCGTCAAAGGTTTAACTGGTAAAGTGCCAAGTGTTCCTGTTAAGCCCGTACCAGATGAAGAGGAGAATCTAGATACTACTATTCAGAGACTACAAAAAGCCTTAAATAGACTCAAAATAACTGATAAGAATGGTAATGCGTTAGTGGAAGATGGCTTCACAGGGGCTAATACAAAATCTGCGGTAGAAAAATTTCAGACTATTGTCGGGGTTCAGCCGACTGGAATTGCTGACTCAGCTACATGGAATGCCATAAATCTAATTTTGGCAAAACGAATACTCAGACCAAACCATGCTGGTAATGCAGTTATCAGATACTTGCAATACCGTCTAGGTGTTGCTAATGATGGTGTCTATGGGCCGCAAACAGAGGTTGCAATTAAGAACTTTCAAAAGCAAAATGGTTTAGAAGCCGATGGAATTGTCGGGCCTACTAGCTGGCAGAAATTAATTGGTTAGGCTGATGGTAGATTGCTCATCTGGATTATAAAAGTATAGCGATCGCAGATGTAAATTTCTGCATCCTATAGCTATTTTAGGACTTACGCAGCCATGATTAGTCATTGCGTCGGTTTATCGAATAGCTCAAGAAAACCTCAAAGATTGGTTATGCTATACAAAACCTGTGCCTCTCCTTAGCAAGGCTAGGGTGTACACACAAGTCCTAAAAACCTAGCTTGATGAAGTTTGACTCCTTTTGACTCGTTCCCATACTCCGTATGGGAATGCATTCATTGAGTCTCTGACTCAATATTTAACTGGAGGCAGTAGCCATTCTCATGCAAGCATGGGAACATGAAGAGTGCCGAGTATCATAGATACTAGGCTCAATTCTCCAAGCTTCTATTTCTTTACCTGCTTTTTTAATTGTTTCTTTGAGCGGAATAAAATCATCATCGTTTGTGCATAACTAAATTTTCTTGATAAAAATTTTGAGGATTAAGCAGCTACCAAATTATTTAGCTGCAATTCACACTGTTGAAAAATATAATTGACAGTAGCAAAGAGTTTATCTAGCTCATAAATTGTGTGAGGTAGAATATTTCTAGTAAATGCTTCTCCCTCTAACTTGCCAAATTGCCATGTTACTCCATTAGAAACAATACCGAAGATAATTATTGAAAATTCGCCGTTAAGCCTTTGAGCCGCAATCATTTCTGCTAAACATTGCGCCCAACCCGTTTCAAAATTATCTTGTTTTGCTTCTACTAAAATGAAGTATGGCTTATCAAATACAACTTTCCCTAATGGAGAACGTTTAGCCAAAATATATTCAGGAAATCCTGAGAGCTTTTCGTCATAATTCAGAGAATAATGACTCCACAAAATAAACTTGCTGCTATATAGTTTCCAAACTTGTTTTAACACTGGGGATATCAAGTTTTCGCATATAGCAAACTCAGAACAGTCAACGGCTCCTTCTCGCATCGTAAATTCTAAATCTTCCCGGAAGTAGTCAGAGACATTAAACTCAGCTTCGCCTATGAAATTAGCTTCTGTATAGATAACCTGAAATGTTTTGAGGACTTCACCGATAGTTTTGTAACTACTAAAAGCCATATTTACCTCCTCAAGAATTTTGTACCTATGTGGGAAATCCAGTGATATCATGTCCGCATAATTAGTTATTAAGTAATCAAGCAGACATGATATGAGTATTTGCTTTGAAAAACGGATTCTTGAGTCTTAACGTTTGATTTCCTTAAACCGTTGTTGGGCCACTTGAAATGCTTCTTGCATCACCAATTGAATTTTCTGTTGATCGGGTTTCTTACCTCCCATTAAATCACCAAAGTAAACGCAGGCTGCTTCCCCTAGTGCCCAGGTATAGGCGGCTGCCCAAGAGGCGGCGATCGCACTGCCAAAACCTGGGATAAATTTAATTAACTCCCGGGCGATCGCCTGTGCTAAAAAACCACCTGCGATCGCACTCACAACGCCTCCCGCCTGGGATGGAGTAATTGTCTGCCCATATAATTTACCCAACAGACCCACCATTGATACTTGCAAGGCAGTGAGTACAGGCATTGTGGCAAATGGCAGAGGTACAGCCGCAAGGGTGGCAGACATAATCGCAAATGGTAAAATATAACGGCGTGCAGCATCTCGGTAAAGGTTGCCAATTTGCTTTCCAGCTTCTTCTTGATCCAATAGCTGATAAATCGCCTGCGCTTCTGCTTGTGGGAGTAGTTCTGCCAAAGAATCTCGCAGTGCTTCTAAGCCATAAAATACCGGCGTGTAGCCATCTTCTTCTAAGGTAAAGTCAATTAGTACAGAGTGGTTAGTTATTCCGAGGAAGGCTTGTTGCATTGCAGCAAATGCGCGGTTGACTTCCTGATAATCTGGCGGATAGGCGGGATGATCGACGGTATCACGAGGATAAACCTCATGTAAGCAGGTAACCACCAACAGACAGGGAATGTTTGGATACTGCTGGCGCAACTGTTGAGCAATTTGTCGTAGCGTCTCAGTTGCAAAATCATTGATTTTAACCGTCAGAAGCAGGATTCTAGCGGAATGAGTTTCCTGTTGTAAATCCCGAACCAACTCCTGAATAATTGTCTGAGTATCTTGTTTAACATCACCAAGTCCCACCGTATCAGTAAAAATTAGTAACGGCAGGTCATTAGAAGGATAGGCATAGCGCTGGGTGTGTTGCGTGTGGGGACGAAATCCTTGACCGACAATTTCGGCAGAAACTCCGGTCAATCCCCGCACAATAGAACTTTTCCCGGCTTGGGGTTTACCAATTAGCAGCGCTTCGGTAGTTGGCAGTTCCGCTCGAATTTTCTCTAAAATCTCTGCAACCTGATCCTCGCTCACACTAAACCATTCAACAACTGTCTGTCCTAGTTGTTCTACGGGTAAGAGTTGCGTTAGACGTGTTGTTGCTTTGTTCCAGACACCAGCAATGCGATTTGTCCAGGAATTATCCACCGACTTTGTTATAGTATCAGTCGGTTCGCTCAATTGTTGAGAATCAGTTGACGGTGAGTCAGCATCACGTTGCTCAGTCATTTCCATCCAAAGGGTAGATAGAATTAAAACTACATCCTGTCTATATTTATCCTACTGCCAAACTTGGTTTCCCTAGAGTCAATCTACTTATCCGGCATTGCTGAATTTGAGGATAAGTTCTAGAAGCGTTGACAGGGTGCGATTCTAGATGAGTGACCGGAATTTGTTCGATTCTTTCAGGGGGTTTCGCTCCAGTTGCAACAGCATGAACAGCATGAAGAATATCGGCAGAATAGTACCGATTGCCACAAATATCACAAACACCAATCGTCACATCTTCGAGGATGACGAATCCATCTCTATGTTTAAATGCCTCGCGCTTTACAATTCGGGGTTGAACAATTCCTTCGCAATACTCGCATCTATATCCATACATACGGCTAGCCTTGAGCTTCAGTGACTTCATAAACAATGATAATCAGATTCTCTCAAATTAAGTTGGCACAATGCGATCGTAGACTGGTTACTAGCGGGGGTTAGACTTCCTTCTTTTGTTGGAAGTTGCAGGATTACCAGAAACTTCACCAGTTTTTAGCTCAGAGGCGGTAGGTTCTTGCTCATTAACTAATTGTGCTTGCCCATCCACAACGAGCTTATCCGTTTGTACCTCTTCAAGAACTTCTTCAGAAATAGCTGACTTCTCTACTTCAACATCTTCGATAATTTCTTCTTGACTAGCTAAAAGCCCTGCATACTTAATTCTTTCTAAGCCCACCTGAAATCCAGTATAGTCGTCAATCATTTTATTCATATCAATATCAAGCTTGTAATCACGACGCAAATTTTGAATTTCGCTCTTAGTTGCTTCAATTTCCTTAATTGACTCATTCTGTATATTGTTCTCTAAAATTCCCTCAATTTCATCAAATAGAATAACGCCATCCTCACGTTTTGCAGAAATAGGATGACGTGCAATAAAGTCCTTCTTTAGACGATCTATTTTTTGAGACAATCTTTCTCTAGTCAATTTCTGCTGGGCACTGTGCTGCATGACATTCAACTTCTTAAACAAAATTTTGAAGTTCTGCTCAAAAACTCGTAGTGCATGGATTTCACGTTCATTCAGTGAATTTCGTTCTCGTGGCCACTCATTCACTACTCGAATAACATTCCGAGCAAAGCCAGCCTTACTAATTTCCAAGTCAGGAAAGTCTTTTAGAGTTTGTTCTATAACATCAAGAATAGTTTTACCAGCCATATTGCTTGATATTAAATCTTCAGTCAAGAATAAAAGCTCCGCTTCTTCTATTTCAAGAAACTCTTGCAAAAAAAGCTTTATTGCTTTGATGCAAATTGGCAAGGGAATAATATCCTCTATTTCAAGTTGTGCAGTTACATTGTCAGTTATAAAACAGAACTCTTCTTTAAGATCAGCAAGTTGAAGAATAAACTTCTCTTTAAGCAAAGGTCTTCTATGTTGACCTCCTCCTTTACCTAATAAATGCTTCTTAGCTTCATTGCCACTCTGATCACTATCTAATAAAACGATGGCTGCAATTTCATCAGCGTGCCTTCCACAAGCTAAATAGACCATGTAAGGAGTTTGTGAGGCTCCTCCTGAATCAACAATCGTAATTTGGTTTAAATCTAAAGTTTCTAAATTAGATACACCATTTGCTCGAAGATATATTGCGGCTCCTGCAATGAGGATTTGATCACCAATACCTTCGACCATTAAATTACAATTACCAATGAAAACTGTTTCGCCTATGTGAGGCCCAATCGAAGACCTTAGAGGTTCATAACGGCTCTGGGTTACTAAAACTGACTTCATCAAGTGCTGACATAATTGACTTGATCGCCTTAACTGCTTCATGATCAAGTTCTTCCCTATTTTCATTGCTAAAAAGGCGAACTTTAGTAATTAATTCTGGATTATCACTAAAAACATCCAGTTCATCTACTATTTTGTTTCTTTGTTTTTGATCCAAAAATTCAAATTTTGTACCATCTAAATAATTATCTTGACCCAATTGAACTAATTTCTTAATAGGAACGCTTGAAGGAAGCGCAATACTAGACTCAATTCTAAATGTTCTAGGAAGTAATTTTTCTAACTCAATAACCTGTTTTTCATTAATTTGGTATGGTGTGTACACTCCTTTTTCAGGTAAATAGATCGTTAAACTATCAACATTATTGCGAAATATGAAAAAATTCTTAATAATAGTATTCCGATGAATTTCTGGAATAATTTTTTTTAAGCTGTCCTGTTCAGACTTATCGAGTTCAGCCCACTCAGAACCAAAATCAGGATATTTTAATTCATTCTGTTTAACTGTGAAAAAAGGAGAATAGCGGCAGAAATCACTCCGCTCAATATATTTGCCGGATATAGCCTTTTCAATAGCACTTAACAAGTGAGACTTTCCAGATTCATTTGCACCAACAATTGTTGTAATTTTGGGATCAATGGAAACTTGAATATATGGGTAATAAGTATCACCTATCATTTCCCAATGTTTAGGTTTTCTATTCTCTTGTTTTCTCAGGAAGTCGTCATTGAAGGATTTATAGAAGCGAATGAAGACTGTCTTGAGATGCATGGGGTAAAATTTGATAGTACTATTGTGCTATTTGCGTAGCTGGCTCAGTTATAACAGTAGTTTGTGAGACATGTCATTACGCAATCAATAAAAATTTAATAGATCAGGCTGCTGCATCATGCATCTGATCCAATCTAAATAACAAATTAAAAAGCCCGCAGTGCGGGCTTTCTAAATCAATTAAGTTATTGCTTTACTTAACGTTTCGCCAACTTCTTCGACATCTTCCGCAGACGAATCGATTGGGGTGTAACTTCCACCAATTCATCGGAACCAATGTATTCCAAAGCACGCTCTAGGCTCATGTCTATCGGTGCTTGTAGTTGCACTAGTTCTTCACTACCAGCAGCCCGGTGGTTAGTTAACTGCTTGGTCTTACAGATATTTAGTTCCAAATCTTGGGAACGATTGTGTTCTCCCACAATCATGCCTCTGTAAACCTTTGTGCCGGGAATAATAAAGAATGCTCCTCTATCTTCAGCATTTCTCATGGCGTAGAAGGTAGAAACGCCTTCTTCAAAGGAGATTAAAACGCCTTTGTTACGGGCTTCAATGTCGCCACTGAGTTGACGGTAGTCTAAGAAGCTGTGGTTCATGATGCCTTCGCCACGAGTCATCCGCATGAACTCACCCCGGAAACCAATCAAACCACGGGCGGGAATCACAAACTCTAGCTGAGTGCGATCGCCACTACCGGGTTGCATATCTTGCATTTCGCCTTTGCGTTGTCCCAAGCGTTCAATACAGCTACCCACACCATCAGCAGGAATGTCTAACACCAAAAGTTCAAAGGGTTCGCAAGGTTGACCGTTGATTTCGCGGTAAATTACCTGTGGCTGAGATACCTGAAACTCGAAGCCTTCCCGACGCATGGTTTCAATTAAGATACCTAAGTGGAGTTCTCCACGACCGGAAACTAGGAATTTATCGGGAGAATCGGTTTCTTCGACACGCAAAGCAACGTTGGTTTCAAGTTCGCGGAATAGGCGATCGCGTATTTGTCTTGATGTTACCAACTTACCTTCTTGACCTGCAAAGGGCGAATCATTTACCCAGAAGGCCATTTGCAAGGTTGGTTCATCCACTTTAATTAGTGGTAAAGCTTGCGGATCATTGGGGTCAGTAATCGTTTCCCCAATATAAGCATCAGCGAAACCAGCCACCGCGACAATATAACCTGCGGTTGCTTCTTCCATCTCTACGCGCTTTAGTCCATCAAAGCCCATCAATTTGGTAATTTTACCCTTGACAATAGTACCATCTTCTGTTACTAAAGCTGCTTGCTGTCCTGAGCGGATAGTACCGTTGTGAATTCTGCCAATGACAATCCGGCCCAGATATTCAGAATAATCCAGGGTTGTCACTTGCAATTGTAGAGGCTTAGTGCTGTCGCCTACTGGGGGTGGAACGTGTTGCAGAATCGCATTAAACAGGGGTTGCATATCTACGGATTCTGCTTCCAAGCTTTCTTTGGCGAAACCTGCCATCCCGGAGGCAAACAGATAGGTAAAATCACACTGGTCTTCATCTGCCCCTAATTCCAAGAACAGATCCAAGACTTTATCAACAGCAACGTGGGGGTCAGCTTGACCACGGTCGATTTTGTTGATAATTACGATGGGGCGCAGCCCTTTTTCCAAAGCTTTTTTGAGTACAAACCGGGTTTGGGGCATGGGGCCTTCGTTGGCATCGACAATCAGAAGACATCCGTCAACCATGCCGAGTACGCGTTCAACTTCGCCACCAAAGTCAGCGTGTCCAGGAGTATCAACAATATTGATTAGCGTTTCTTTGTAGCGAACTGCTGTATTTTTGGACAGAATAGTAATACCCCGTTCCCGTTCTAGGGCGTTGGAGTCCATAACGCAATCCGGAACGTCTTCGCCTTCGCGGAAAATGCCGGATTGTTTGAGGAGTGCGTCAACCAGGGTGGTTTTGCCGTGGTCAACGTGGGCGATAATGGCGACGTTGCGAATTGGGAGCGTCATAGAAGCTTTTGGTGAACTCTAGAGGGGGTTTTGAGATTTACATTTTAATGCTAGGCTGATTTAACAGAATTAAGTATGATTAGCAAACTCTGTAAAGAACCTTTAATAATTCTAGCGTAATCGTCACAATTGCGGTGAGGTTTATCAAGGCGGCATTGCGATCGCCTGAGTATATGTCCCCGTAAAAAGGGTTCGGAAATATTTGGACTTGATGTTGGGTTTCACTTCCCTTCGGGTGTCTACGTTCTACCCAACCTAGGAATGATTAAATTTCATAGCCTTTTTGTGGTGTTCTGTATTTAAGTACTTGACCAAACTAAAAATGAAGGGTGAAGATAAGTAGGGGAAACGGGGGGAGAATTAACCGTAAGGTTGATGTAGTGGATTAGTAGACTGATTTTAAATAGTAAAAATGTACTAATTCAATAAATTTAAACTAAAATATGTGTAAGTGACCATTAAAAATAGCTAAGATAGTTAACCAGTCTTAATTTGCGAGTCTGATTATGATTGATTGTCTAAATGTGGCTCGCTACTTCATTATCAGAGCTTACGAAGACAGTATAGAAGCAGAAATGACCAATATGAAGGTTCAAAAGCTTCTGTATTACGCGCAAAGCTTACATTTGGCGATGTATGATCAGCCATTGTTTGAAGAAGAAATACAAGCATGGCGCTATGGCCCTGTTTGTCCTCCGGCTTACAGGTTTTACAGTGAATTTGAAGCTAAACAATTACCTATTCCTAGTCAAGAATTACTGTTAGAGATGGCTGAGGATAAGAGACAGCTTCTAGAAGAAGTATGGGAATATTTTGGTGGCTACCATGCTTATCAACTTAGTGGTATGACCCACTTGGAGTTTCCTTGGAAAAAGGCGCGTAAAGGTTTGCTACCTGAAGCTAGCTCAACTAAGCCAATTCTTCTTGAAGATTTGAAAGCATTGGGACATCAGAAACTAGACCAAATAGAACTTGACCATCCTGCTTATCAATTCGTAATGCGGGAAATTTTAAAGGGCGCTTGTACTTCGGAACCATCAACTCGTATTCGTCAAGGAGAAGTGCATGACTGGCTCAACTCCGTTCTCGATTGAAAAATCCGATAATTTCAACCGTTCTTTCAAAAAACTCGCAAAAGCCTACAGGTCGGATTTTGTTGAGTGTGTCGCAAAAGTTTTGGAAGATTTAATTGAAGATCAATATCCCATCAATTCTCGTAACGAACCTTTACCTGGAAAGATTGAATTACCTCAAGGATAGTCATTTCACAAGCTGGAGTTGAAGGTATCTAAAGGCGCTTCAGGACAAATTAGATTAATGTATTTAGTCAATACAACTGATTGTGTAATCAAGCTTGTGTGGATTTATAGCCATGAGCAATTTGCAAAACGCCCTACTGAGGTGGATTTAAAGAGCGTTTTTAAGGAAATTTTAGATTATTAATATTTAATTCTTTAGATTTATCAAAAATATCTAATTATATAAAACTAGAATTAAAAATTAATCGGCCTGGGGATAGAATACAAATTTAAATTTATATCTATATAAAGGTAGAAAAACAGAGTTTGTAACGAAAAGTTATGTTTATCTACCCAGAGTTGTGAGTGCGATCGCTCAAAAGAAAGAGGCATATACCTAACTTCTATGTCAAGGTTATATAAGTTAAGAATTATGAACACTGCCGAGGAGAACACGGATGGTAACTACTTTAGATGATACGAAACGCAATGCTATTGCTGTAAAATTGGCAAGTATCAAAGCGCTTCAACAGTTGGTAATTGAAAATGAGAAATTGCTTTTGAAAGAAGGACTTGATGCCGAAATTGCTGATCGCATTCGGAATTTCCTCAATGATGATGAAAAAAATCTTGGTGTTCTGGAAACTGTAATTGGTCAGTATGGCATTCAGGCTGAACCCAAAAAAACTGTTACACAATTCATTGAAAAAGCTGGCGAATTGTTTAAAGGTTCCGAGTTGAGCCTGTATGAAAAAGTATCTCAGCATGAATTGCTCAAACATCAACTAGTAATGAGTGGCTTGATAGTTCACAAGGCTGCTCAAAAAGTTGGTGCTGACATTTTGCTAGCGATCGCACCTTTGAATACGATAAACTTTGAGAATCGCGCTCACCAAGAGCAACTCAAAGGTATTCTGGAGGTTCTAGGTGTCCGCGAACTCACTGGACAAGATGCAGATCAAGGAATTTGGGCACGAGTCCAGGATGCTGTGGCCGCAGTCAGTGGTGTGGTAGGTAGTGCTGTTACCCAAACCAGTGACAAGAAGGATCTAAATATCCAAGATGTTATCCGCCTCGATCACGGAAAGGTAAATACCCTGTTCACGGAACTGCTGCAAAGCAATGATCCCCAAAAGATCCAAGAATATTTTGGTCAAATTTACAAAGATTTAACTGCCCATTCGGAAGCTGAGGAGGAAGTAGTCTATCCAAGAGTACGTCCTTTCTACGGTCAAGAAAACACCCAAGAACTGTTTGATGAACAAGCTCATGCGAAGCTGGCGTTAGAGGAAATTAAGGCTCTTAGCCCATCTTCACCCCAATTCAAAGATAAAGCCAAAGAGTTGTTGGCTAAACTTGGGGATCATATTCGTCAAGAAGAAACCACAATGTTTGCTGCCATTCGCAACAACTTGACCACTGAGCAAAGTGAACAACTTGCTACTGAATTCAAAGCTGCTAAGACCCGGATTCAACAAAAACTGGGTGTTGTTACCGAAGCGAAAGTATAGGATGCTTTCGGGCTTTCGATATCCCCTAAAAAAGATTAGTTAAACAAAAACTCCCAGTAGATAAGTGCTGGGAGTTTTTATTTACAAATTTTGCTGACAGTATTTATAAGCGGTGTATGCCAGAGTTACAACCCCGGTGATAATCGCAGATTCATCGACTTCAAATTGGGGATGATGTAATGGGTGGTTAATGATTCTTTCTTTGTAGCCTACACCCAAGCGAAACATAGAACCGGGGGCGTGTTCCAAATACATCGAAAAATCTTCCGACCCAAGGGAAGGTTCGGGTAAGACTTGGACGCGATCGCAACTCCAAGCTTCTTCTGCGGCTGATTGTAACAATTGCGTTAGGACGTAATCATTTTGGACGCTGGGTACACCCTGGCGATAATTGACTTCATACTTTGCCCCGTAGGTATCACAGAGATTAGATACAATATTTTCAATCCAGTTTGGGAGATGGGCACGGGTTTCGGGATGGAGCGATCGCACGGTTCCCAATAACTGCACTTTATCCGCAATTATATTCGGCGCTCTACCACCATTAATTTTCCCGATGCTCAATACTACAGGACGCAAGGGATTTTGGGTGCGGCTGATCGCTTGTTGCAGTGCAGTAATAATTTGGCAAGCAATCCAAATTGCATCAATCGCCTCATGGGGACGCGCCCCATGCCCAGATTCTCCGATAATCAGAATTTCTAAATCATCGGCAGCCGCTGTCAATGCCCCGTAACGCACGCCAATAGAACCTGCGGGTATAGAAGGGAAAACATGAACCCCTAATAAAGCTGAGACATTTTCCATTGCCCCATCTTTCACCATCCAGCTTGCGCCTTGGGCAATTTCCTCGGCGGGCTGAAATAAAAACCGCACTTTCCCACCCAAATCCTTTGCCACTTGAGACAGCACCATTGCCGTTCCTAACCCGACTGTAGTATGGACATCATGACCGCAAGCGTGCATAATACCATCTGCGCGAGAAGCATATTCCAAATTGGTGCCCTCTTGAATTGGCAAGGCATCCATATCAGTGCGAATTGCCAATAAACGGTCATTTTGGCTAGTGCCTTGCAGTTCTCCAATCACGCCGATTTTGCCGACTCCCTCTTGGACGTGCAGCCCACTGGAAGACAGAACACCAGCTACGAAGGCTGCTGTTTGGTACTCCTGACCGCTAAGTTCTGGGTGAGAGTGGATGTGGCGGCGAATTTCAATTAAGCGGGGTGCTAGGTTTGCTGCTAAGTCTTTAATACGGGTAAGCATTGACTAAATTAATCTCCAGGCTTTTTTCCCATGATAAAGAATTGTTAACAAAGAAAATGCTTTTGCCATACTACAACGAGAGTTGAGAACAAGCAAAGGTGGAGGGGGAGATGGGGGAGATGAGGAGAATAAGCAATGCCCAGTTTATTTGGTATAACAGGTTGTGCCTCGGGTATTCTCGGGTTTAAACTCGTTACATTCTCTGGGATTTTGACGCTCTAACGACCAGTCATAAGCTGTGTCGGGGGTGACGACACCATTCGCCAGAGTTGTTAGTCGGAAGTTAGCCCCCCGAAAATTGGTAAACTCCAAATTGGCATTTTTTAAGTTTGCTGCTTCTAAATTGGCGCTGATTAAACCGGCATAAGACAGATCGGCATTTTCCAGGGATGCTGATTTCAAATTTGCTCCTGTTAAGGAAGCACCACTGAGATTTGCCGAATTCAAAATAGCACTTTCTAAATTGGCACCGGTGAGATCGGCATTCGTGAGATTAGCTTGAGATAATGTAGCGCTGCTCAAGTCAGCCCCTCGCAAATTTGCTCCACTTAGATTCAGTTTACTTAGGTCAGCACCACTCAAATTACACCGAGGACAGGTACTTGTTGCCTTCAATTGATCCAAGTCTAGCTGATTTAATGCAAGGCTCGGCTGTGCAAACCCGAAACAAGCTAACAAGGCGACGGTAGCGACAATCTTGAGTTTCATATTTTTTACAGATATCCACAATTTGACAAATTACGCACATTGCGTACTGTCATACTTACATATACCACTTCTCTAAGGAAGAACAGGGATGAAGCATTGATTAAGAATGTGTAAAAATACTATGAATTCTAATGGTAAAACTACTCAAACCGAAATCTAGGCTATAGAATCGGTTTGTAGGCAAGTATACCGAACCAATTATAGACTACCAAATATGTGATCCCCCTAGCTCGATAAAAATCCGACTAGGGGGATCTTGTTTTTGGGCAATTGATTAATTACGAATTACGTTAGCGCAGCGTTAACGAGTCATCGAGCGTCATTACGAATTATTTTAACGCCATCCCAAAAGGCGCAATCCAGGGACAATTAGGTAGTAACTCACTCCTAACCAGAAGCTGACAAAGAAGCCCATAGAACCAAAAAAAATCAGAGGCTTGTATAACTCCGGCCAGCCTGGAAGACTTGAAAATTGCAAGATAGCAGGTGCTAACTTCAAAAGAATTAAAAGTGCATAGCCGATCGCACTACCAAAGGCAGCCAACACAGCGTACACTATATGATGGCTGCGAAGACCTAAACTCAAGGTGAGTAGGGAAACTGCCACTAAAATCACTGCTACTAAGCCTTCACCGCTATCTTTTGGGGTGATTAATTGCAAAATCAACCAGCCGAAACCATAGCTAACTATACCCATCAGCGACGCCACTAAAAAGCGCCGCCGTTGACCAAAACACCCGGATACTGTCAGTCCCCATGCGGTTCCCCAGCCTGCGGCGACGAACACCAAAATATCTGCCCCAAAGTGGGGTTGAGCATTTGGCACTAATTCGTTTAGCTGACTCCCAAGAAATTCCACAACCCGATGCCCCAAGCTGGTGCGATAGGCCAAAATAAAACCAGCGATCGCACCAAAACAAGCGCCGATACTACTCAGGATTATCGCCCAAATCGTCGCCAAACAAGCTTGGAAAATTTTGATGATTGCCTGAGCGATGAAAATAACGGTTTTAGTTACAGCTTGGCTAAAGTTAGCTAAAACTCGTTCAATAGCTAACTTTAGCAGTGTAAATCTCTGGTAAGCTTGCGTTGAGGCTTGCTTAACGTTGTCTCGCAGTTGGGCAAACAACCCTGGCGGCGGTAATGATTGAGAAATCTTCGCCAACCGTTTTTGAATTATCGCTGCATTTGCCGGACGCGATCGCACATCCGCCTCTACCATCTCATCTAGCAAATCTGCTAATTGGGGGTTGACATTTATCGTAGTTCGCCACTGTAATTTACCCGTTTGCTGATCTTCCAACTCTAGCGGGTATTTGCCTGTTAGTAGTTCAATTACCGTTCGACCGAGGGCATAAAAATCAGCACTTGGCCTGACAATCCCGCCAGTCACTTGTTCTGGTGGACTGTAGCCAGAAGAAAATAATCGGGTGGAACTAGACTGAGAACGCAGCTTAGAGGGGCTAAATTGTTTTGCCCCGCCAAAATCAATTAGTACCAGGCGATCGCCCTCTGTTTGCCCTTGAGATGGGGTTACAGTTTGCGAAGAGGTGCCTAGCATTAAATTAGAAGGTTTGATATCCCGGTGAATAATCTGACGTTTGTGTAATTCCTGTAAAATTTCTATAGCTTGGGCAAACCAGTTTAAAACCAAATCCTCTGGACATCCTTGGGGAAACTTTTTTAATATCTCCTCTAAAGTCCGCCCATTAATTTTTTCCATTACCAGACAAGGCAGTTGGTGCGGTTTAGGATTAAACAGCTTTACCTGAAAATATCCATCGGCATCGACTGTGGGGACACCCGGATGCTGCAAGTTAGATAAAACCGCCGCCTCTTGGGTAAATAATTCCAGTGCCTTTGGTGAATCTTCTACCAACACTTTCAGTACTTTCTCGGTTTGAGTTTTTTCATCCCAAACCGTGTAGATTTGAGCAAATCCTCCCGACCCCAAGGGCTGAAGTGGAACATAGCGGTCTAACAGCTCTAGCGGTGCGCCACAGCTGTTGCAAAATTTGTTTCCCCAAGGCTGAGGATAAGGACGTTGACAATCAGGATTTATGCAGTGAACCGCCCTCTGAGTGATGTGGGACACAACCGCTACAATACAAAGGCTGACTTGATTTTAGCGTTTCTTTAGGTTTCCTGATTTTAAAATAGGCAAAACGAATGCCCTCATAAAAGCTATGAGGGCATTCGTTTATATTTATGTCAGTCCTTAATTACGAAAACTTCTCTTACTCTGTCTGTGCTTGGCAACTTCTTTGCGCTTACGTTTTTCTAGGGGCGTTTCAAAATGACGATGCTTTCTCATGTCTGGAAAAATTCCAGCCTTGGAAACTTCTCGCTTAAATCGTCGTAAGGCTGACTCAATGTGTTCATTGTCACCTACAATTACTTGGGTCATTATCTCTCCTACTAAGTTGACTTAATCAATGGGTATGCAGTTAGTAACAGTGCCAGGACTTACGCAAACAATAGCCGAAACCCTAATTTTGAGGTAGGGGCAATACCCTGCGGTCAGCTAAAGCTACATGAATTGCCCCTACCTCATCTAGTTTTGCGTAAGTCCTAAGTGCAAAAAAAAGACAGACTCCTTGTCTGACTTAAGACTCTAGGTAAATTTTTTTTTTCCAAAGTTAGTAGCGGGAGCGTCCACCGCCGCCACCACCATATCCGCCTCGATTACCACCAAACGAACCTCTATCACCTCTGTCTTCCTTGGGTTTAGCCTTATTCACTTTCAGGTCACGACCCATCCACTCAGCACCGTCGAGAGCTTCAATAGCAGCTGCTTCTTCAGCGTCAGTTCCCATTTCCACAAAAGCAAAGCCTCGCGGACGGCCTGTTTCACGGTCAGTGGGTACTTGAACTCGCTTTACAGTACCATATTCTGCAAAAATACCACTTAAATCCTCTTGTGTAACGTCATAAGAGAGGTTACCTACATAAATTGACATCGATTATCTCCAAAATCATCACTGTGTAGAGATTTTAATTTCTCTGAGAAGTCTGTAAATACTAAAAGGAAAAAGCCCTTCAATACTAAAACCAAAGACATCACCGAATTAACTCTCCTAATCTAGGATGACATAGGAGCTAACTCTCTGCATCCAGTGGTTAGTTAACCAGTGATGCGATCGCGTAGATGCGATCGCCCGCCCCTACTTACCCTAAGTACAGCCCACCGCAAAAAAGGGTTGGAAATGGAAAAAGATAAATTCTGTAGGGTGATAAAGCAAATCAGACATACAGGGGCGCATCTTTAATATCCGAATTGAAAGTTTAACTGCATTAACCATGAAGCATTACTTCCAAATTTTAATATGAAAGGCAAAGTCAGGCAACAATTCAAAATTCAAAATTCAAATGCTGTTCATCACCTTTCCAAGCCGTTTCCAATTCGGCTTTGACAACTTGAGCAGCCTGATCTTTGCCCAGTGCCTGCAAACTTGCTTGCAAGCCAAATAGAGAACGCCCATTATGGGGATATTTTTTTAGATCAGCACGAAAGACTTTCTCGGCCTCTCTATAGTCGCCCTTAGCCAAAAGCACAGCGCCCAAAGATTCCCGCGGGGGAAAATACCAGTCTAGTGGTTCCACGTAATTGAGGGTATCTTCTAGTGCAACCGCTTTTTCTAGTAATTGAATAGCAGACTCATAATTATGCTTTCCTCTAGCAATTTTGGCATCTAGAACTTTTGAGGCAATGTCTAAAATGCGACTGGTGGGACTGAATCCAATGGTTGCTTCGGTGGAAATTACCTGTTTGGCGGCCAGTAATGCCCGACTTTCGCTTGCTGCATCTTCAAGTTTGTCGGTGGCTGCGATCGCCTGCTTATTTGCCTGCATTGCCCCTTCATAATCTCCCACACGAAAATAAATATGGGAAGGCAGATCCAATCAAGCTTTCAGCGTAAAGCATCGCCGCGTCCAAATCATCAGGATAGCGCTTGACTAGGGTTGCCATTGCTTTTGCGTAGTAAAGCGCTAGTTGATACAAGTCCGCATCGGGATCTTGGGAGTAACGTTTTGCTAAGGCGGTAATGTAGTCTTGTTCTTGGGTAGAAAGTGCCAAAGCTTGTTGTACCGCTTGGTAAGCAGCTAATTCCTGGTTGGGGTCTATTTCTAAGTTAATATTAGGCCCCAGAGCTAGAGCAATACCCCAATATGCGATCGCTAGATGTGGATCAAGTTTGGCAGTGTATTGAAAAGAACGCACCGCCTCATCATGATTGAAAGCGTAAATCAAATTTAATCCCTGATCGAAAAACTCTTGCGCTTGGGGATTAGAAGTAGAAACTGGATGGTGAATTGTGCCAAGTCCAGATATTAAAGTGTAGGGCTGTTTTACTTGAGCGATCGCTGCACTAGGAGCGACTAAAGAGAGTATAAGCACCCAAACTAGAAATAAGTACTTCATTGTCTATATTCTTTTTCATCACCGAGGCGATCACTTGTGTATGCATAAAAAACCTTTTGGCAGAATAACTGGCAGAAAGAGGCGAGGGTTTCTGCATTCTTCTGTCATATTTTTACTTATAGCCGATTACACAACAAAGATGTAAGGGGAAACATACTGGCATTGCAGTCTGGGGTCAAATTTGCTGCTGGTTACTGCTTTTAGGGCTAAAAGTAGCGAAGACACATTTTACTCCCACACAAAGTTTGAAAACCTTGCTGTGAATATGAATCCCTACTTTTAGTTTTCACCAGCTACAGGTAGACGTATAGTGAATGTACTACCTTTGCCTGGTTCAGATGTCACATTGATTGTGCCTTGATGTGCTTCAATAATGCAGCGAGATAGATATAGTCCCAAACCACTACCAGAACGCTGGTGTTTACCTTGGCGAAATCGCTCGAATAATATTGTCTGGTCTTGTTTAGAAATTCCCGATCCCGTATCTTGGATATCAATAGTCACAGCTACCGGAGTGAGATAGCAGCGAATATATACAGAACCTTTGTCTGTAAATTTGATCGCATTGCCGATAAGATTTGTCAAAACTCGCCGCAGTTCTACGCGATCGCCCATGATGCTGATTACAGTTTTACCTGTATCAAGGTTTACAACCAATTCTTTTTCTTCAGCTAAAGGAGTTAATTCTTGGGAAACTTCACTAACTAATTCTTGAATATTGCAGCGAGAAATTTTTAAGGTTTTACAGCCTGCTTCATGACGATAAACTTCTAACAAGGTATTTACCATTTCCAGCAGGTCTTGATTACTGCCAATCATGGTATCAATTATTTCTTCCAATTGTGGCGAAACTTCGCAAAACCTGCCTGACAGCAATAATTTTAATACGCGGTTGGAGGCTACTAGAGGTATGCGTAAATCGTGAGTAAAACGCGAGACAAAATCTGCCCGGAGGTTAGCCATCTGATCTCGTTCGTCGATACTATGCTTGAGGCGCAGGAGCGATCGCACTCGTGCATGTAGTTCATCAGGATCGAATGGTTTACGAATAAAGTCATCTGCACCCGCATCAAGTCCTTCAACAACGCTAGACTCATAGTGAGCCGTGAGCAGCAAAATGGGGATAAATGGCAACGCCTGATTCTGTCGGATGCGTCGAGTGAATTCATAGCCATCTATCTCCGGCATCATCACATCTAAGAGAATTAAGTCTGGCGGCGACTCCTCAACCATACTCAGAGCAATTTTGCTATCTTCCACCAAGTTAATCTCATAGTCCTCATCTTCTAGGACTGCTTCTAAGACTAGTAAATTGTCAAAAACATCATCGACAACGAGAATTTTATCTTTTTTGACACTTTTAGTTAAAGACATGGCTAAATAAAAAAGAAGTGCTTGGCTATCCCTAGCAAATCTAGTAATAGCTTACTTCACTAGCGCTGAGATTATTAAGGATTTGTATTTTCCTTTAAAGTTTCCTGAGTTAAATATCTGACTATTATACGTAATTGCACTGCATTCGTTTTTAACAAATGTACTAATTAATATTACTTTTTCATAAGTACCTTAGTCCGATATTAAACTCAACGAGGTTGTCACCAACCCCGTTGGTCTTCAAAACCGGACGTGAGATTTTCACCTCATCCGGCTCCTCAATGGTTTGGTGCTTGTCACGCATACCTCATTACCCATTTATCCGCGACTTTTTCAAGTTTTCTAGTGGGCTTAGGCTCGGCACTATTGCAACCGGATTTTGTGCCAGGACTGCCATCATTGGCTGTCTTTGTGTCGTGGCAATGTCGGTGAAGAAGTTGAAGATTTTTATACTCATCCTTTCCACCTTTTGATTTTGGGATGGTGTGGTCAACTTCCATCACATCGTTTTCACGGAAGAACAAACCGCAGTGAGTACATTTCCCTTTTTGCCTTTTCAGGAGTAGTGCTACTCTGGTTGGCATTTCGGGGTTTTTACCCATTCTTGAACTCCAATAAACCAGATTTCCGTCGTATGGTGACGATTCGCCTTTAACTTTCACATGACGCACTATCGGGGTGTTGGCATGATTTATTAACCGAAGTGGGGTTAAACCTTCCTTCCTGGTTGCGAATACCCAGTTATCACCGCCTATGGATTGCCAATACCTTTTTGACACCCATTCCCCATTCTTTTTGGGGTGGCGGCGTTTTGCCCAAGCTCTTAACTTTTGGTACGTGAGGTCATCGATATCTGAGTAAGCAACCTTACTTACCACAGTCGCATAGTAGTTAGCCCATCCCCTAATAATTGGGTTTAACTGGCTGATTAGCGCCGCTTGCGGTGCTGCCTTATGAGCTTCAATAACACTGGCGATTTGTTCGTAATGTACCTTTTGCTTCTGCTTGTTTGGGGTGATGATTGTCTTAAAACCTTGCTTTGAATGATACTTTCCTACGGGAAATTGTTGTATCGTAAAACCAAGAAAGTTAAATCCTGGTTTTTCTTGCTCATGCTAGTTGAGGGTGTGAGCAAGCCTCGTTTTGCTTGGTTTTAATTCCAAACCCATGCTATTCAACCATTCAGAGATTATCTCTCTGCACCTTTGGACAACGGTTAAGTCTTCGTGGAGAATTACGAAGTCATCGGCATATCGGATTAAACTTAGGCTTCTACGGTTATCCCGTTTACTTGATCCGTTTTTTCTAGGTAAGGTATCGGCGAATTGTTTAATCCGTTCTTCCATTCCGTGCAAGGCTATATTTGCTAGTAACGGGGAAATGACCCCGCCCTGTGGCGTACCTTGAGATGTGGGAAACAACTGCTTACCGTCCATCACCCCCGCTTTTAACCATGCTCGAATTTGTCGGCGAATGGTGGGGGATGTATTTAATTTTCTTAGCAGTGCTTCCTGGTTGATGCGGTCAAAACATTTTGATATGTCGGCATCTAGCAAGAATTTAGGTTTAGCCCTAATTGCCAGAAAAATTGCTTCAATCGCATCTTGGCATGAGCGTCCGGTTCTGAACCCGTATGAGTTAGGCTCAAATCGCGCTTCCCATTCTGGCTCTAGTGCCAGTTTGACCAGCGCTTGCAAGGCTCGGTCTTTCATTGTAGGTATTCCCAGAGGTCGCTTCTCTTCCGTTCCAGGCTTAGGAATCCATACCCGCCTAGTTGGGCTGACCTTTGTACCCAGGTTTAAGTTACCAGTGAGTTCTACACGTTGCTTTGGAGTTAGCGATTTAACGCCGTCTACGCCAGCCGTCTTTTTCCCCTGGTTGTCCTGGGTAACTCTACGAACCGCTAAAGCTCTTGCTGACCATGACTTCATCAGCGTCTTTTGGAGTCTGCGATATGCTTTCACATCACCACGGGCAGAGGCTTGATAAATTCTCTTTTGGAGCTTATACACGCTACGTTCTAGCTTTCGCCAGTTAATAGAGTGCCATTCCACCATCAGTTTTTGAGACTCTGTATTAGACATATATACTCATTACTTGAGTCTTTATCATCCAAATCACCGTAAGTCTGTCTGCATATTCTGGGCATTACCCCAGACATTCGCTTTTGACTTAATCTCCCCTACTCGCTGCATACGGTTAGCACCTACTCAGGGATTCGACCACCTGAGAACAGTCGAGAGGTTATCTCGTTCCGAATGACCATACTGTGTACTTTTAGAGTGATGCTATTCGCCGGGTTTATAGGAAGTGCTTGTTGGTCAATAGATAACTTGCCAACTCCATATCCTGTACCTTTTGGTTCCAGCGCATTAAGCCTTATTTCGCTGGTTTATTGTAACGACGATTCAAACGCATCTTCAAGCCGAGGCTTTACTCATGGGTACTTTGCTCGGTGCTTACCGACTTAGGCTGTCAGTAATAACACCTTTTCACCCCGCTTCAGGCTTTGATGGCTAGTCTCAAACCTGGGGGTGATGCTTTCACCGTTGCACCTACGGGGTAGGATTTAAGGGTTCTAGGATACTGGCTCTCACCTACATGGTCATTCAGTTATCAAGGTTCTGTACCTTGAGGCTAATCCTCCAAACCCTAATGGGTCTTAGTTTCTAGCCAACGATTCGCACCATCAAATCAATATCAAAACCTTCCAAGTTCCCGCTAGCCGTTTGGATTTCAAAAGGGACAAAGGTGGGGTCTGTCGCCACCTTGAGAGGTTTAACATCTGAGTTAGTAGTGGGATAGAAACTTTTACAGGCAATCATTAGTAGCAGACAGCCTAAGCCTAGAATTAGCTGCTGCCAATTGAAGTTAATTAATTTCACTCTAGTAATTCCGTTCTATCAGTCAATATTCACGATACTTGTAATGATGTTATAAGAAAGTAGGACTTACGCATCAAGTACGAAATGTAGGGGCAATTCATGAATTGCCCCTACGGTAAATCAAGGCTTTCACTGGCTTTTTGCGTAAGTCCTGGAAAGAATACATTCGTCAAAAACCAGAATTCATAGTGGATTCTGGCTCATGATGAAAGTTTAAGACCCCCACTCTCTTGAAAAGTGACACTCCTGCTTTGCTAACAGATTAGAGGCTTGCTCCGATCTGACTTTTAGCTAATTGCCTTGTTGTGTGTTTTGTGTTTTGACTCTCAATTTTGAACTACTTATGGCTCCTACCACTTCTGCTTACCGAATTAGTGATTTGTTCGCCGAACGAGCTAGAAACCTAGCACCACTAACTTACGGTACAGAGTTAACCAAAATCGCCACTGTGAGCTTTACCTACGGTCTAGCTGACCCAATTTTCTTTCCCCATACTGATTTGGCTGCTGCAAGTGCGGCTGTGCTAGCAGAAGAGGCTCCGATCGCCCTCAATTACGGGCCACCTTCAGATCAACTATATGAGCAAATTATTCTCCGCTTGCAGGCTAAAGGAATCGCTGCCGATCGCGATCGCTTGATCATTGGCTACGGTTCTAGTCAGATTCTCGGCTTGCTACCAGATGTATTTGTCGAACCTGGTGAGGTGGTAATCGTGGAAAGTCCAACCTTCTTGGGAGTAGTTAATAGATTTGTCCAGGCTGGCGCACACCTGATTACTATTCCTGTGGATGAGTTGGGGATGGATGTAGATGCCTTAGAAGTAACATTAAGCGACTTGAAGAAACAGGGCATTCGACCCCGGTTTATTTACACCATCCCGACCTTTCACAATCCTACAGGCTCTACTATGCCGTTATTTCGCCGCCAAAAACTGGTAGCGTTAGCGGCTGAGTATGGCGTCGTAGTGGTGGAAGACGATGCTTACAGCGATTTGCGCTTCCAAGGGGAAACTGTGCCACCCTTGGCAACCCTCGACAAGGATGGGTGGGTATTATATGTGAGTACCTTCTCGAAAATTATTGCGCCTGGTATAAGGTTGGGCTGGGCTTGTGGCGATCCAGCGATTATTGACCGGCTGGCAATGTTCAAAAGTGAGGGGCCTGTGGGGCCATTTATCAGCCATGTGGTCGCTCGCTACTGTGCCACAGGGAAACTAGATAATCACATTCAGCAGCTAATCGCCTGCTACAAGCATAAGTGTAATTTGTTGTTAGAAGCGATCGCTCAAGAGTTTCCCAGTGATATCGTTGCCTTACGACCAGGTGGCGGCTTTTTCGTTTGGTGTAAATTGCCGCCAGACATCAGCGCCAAAGCACTCCTAGCCGAGGCCAGTGAACATGGCGTCAGTTTTCTGCCAGGGACTCGCTGCTACGCCAATGGACAGGGAGATGATGCCATCAGGTTAGCTTTTAGTTTTCAAACAACACAGAAGATTGTTGAGGGAATCGCTACATTAGGAGCAGTGTTGCGCGGATGGCCACGATGATCGTACCAATTTTGGATTTTCGACTTTCCTGCGGAACGCTACGCGTAGCTTGCTTCTCCAAAGGATTACGGTTACGGTTCCATCGAGCAACTTGTGCTGAACGCAGTCGAAGTAAGTCGAGATGCTCAGTCGAACGATTTTGATTGAAGATAATGTGAACTACCACCAAATCAAAAATTATGGCGTGGGGCTTCTGCGCTGTACCCCTATAAATAGTTTGTATAATCCTTAAAAAATTTGTTCCAAGCGTTGGAAATCGCGTTGCACTTCATACCAGAGAGTTTTATTATGGGGGTCTGTTTTCAAAGCTTTTTTGAGATAAATTCTGGCTTTGAGCAGCTGATTTTCGGTAATTAGCGCCTGTCCCCAAATTTGATAAGCGATCGCTAGCCATTGGCGGACTTCTGCATCTGTTGATAAACGAGCTACTAAAGCTTCCGCCAGGGCGATCGCTTGAGGAAATCGCCTTTCTTGCAAAAATCGTTGCAATTGCTCATAAGTCTTCCACTTTAGCCGTTCTTCTATTTCCAATAGATTAGGCGGCTTTAGTTTTCCTAGTTGTTGGCTTGTCACCGTTGTTACTGGTGTTTTCTGCCACTGCGTTGCCTTAGCGTCATCACGCCCAGATGTTGACACCTGGGTTGAATGTTCAGCACTTTCCTCTGGCAGTACTACCGTCAGCAGGAGTTTGTAAGCCTCTGTCAAGGCAATAAACTTATCTTTGGCTTTGTTGTCATCTGGGTTGATATCGGGATGATATTGCTGCGCCAGTCGTCGGTAAGACGCTTTGATGTCGGCAAAAGAGGCTCCCGACCTTAAACCCAATAAACGGTAGCAATCTCCCAGATCCATCTTGAGCTATGAGCTATCGAATATCCAGCTAAAGGCTATCAGCTATTTGCTTCCAGCCTAAACCATTAATAATAAGGGCTAATTTGCTATTTTAAAGTTCAATGTTGACAGTTTGTTTATGGAGGGGAGTTAGGAGAGACGCGATTAATCGCGTCTGTACAGGAGTTAGGAGAGACGCGATTAATCGCGTCTGTACAGGAGTTAGGAGTTAGAATTCTTCCCCTACTTCCTCTTCCGCCCTACTCCCTACTCCCTATTGCCTACTCCCCTACTATTACCGAGCTTCTTTCTTCAATCACACGGTCAATTAAACCGTATTCTTTTGCTTCCTCGGCAGACATGAAAAAGTCGCGATCCATATCTTTTTCAATCTTTGCTATGGTCTGACCTGTTTTATCAGCATAAATCCCATTCAGCTCGTGACGAATCCGCAGAATCTCTTTAGCTTCAATTTCGATATCGCTTGCTTGTCCACGGGTGCCACCTGAAGGCTGGTGAATCATAATCCGTGAGTGAGGTAATGCTAGCCGTTTGCCTTTGGTGCCAGCTGCCAGCAGGAAAGACCCCATTGAAGCCGCTAAACCTACGCAAATAGTCACGACATCTGATTTGATATGTTGCATGGTGTCGAAAATAGCCATGCCAGATGTAACCATCCCACCGGGGGAATTGATGTATATATAAATATCTTTACCTGGATCATCTGAGTCCAGATACAGCATTACAGCGATGATCTGATTGGCAATTTCATCATCAATATCTCGCCCCAAGAATATAATCCGTTCCCGGTAAAGGCGATCGTAGATGCTAATCCAATCTGTATATTGTCCTCCGGGCATCCGGTAAGGAACTTTAGGAACGCCTATAGGCATTTTCGTTACTCCGTTTTTAATAATTTGAGGGCGGTAGGAGAGTTAGGAATGAGCAGTATTAAATAACTCATAACCCTTCGGCAGGCTCAGGGCATCGCTCATAACTCCTAACTGAATTTAGAGGACACTGGCAGGAAGTGGGGGATTTGCGAGTTCTTCTTTCTCAAAAACTCGGTCAATCAGCCCGTATTCTTTCGCTTGGTAGGGTGTCAGATATAACAGCCGATCCATATCTTTAATAATTTTTTCTGGCGGCTGTCCGGTGGTGCGATGCAAGATATCAACTAACGCCCCTTTATTTACCAAAACTTCCCTAGCGCGAATTTGAATATCCGTTGCTTGACCTTGGGCGTAACTTTTGGGTTGGTGCAAAATAATCGAGGAGTGAGGCAAACTAGCGCGGCAACCTTTTGTACCAGCACTGAGAAGCATCGCTGCCATACCCATCGCCGAACCGACGCAGATGGTGTGGATCGGAGGCTTGATATATTTCATCGTGTCAAAGATGGCGAAGGCTTCGGTTTCAAAGCCAATGGGTTCGCCACTGTAACCGGAAGTGCCGGTGGAGTTGATATAGATTTTAATTGGCTTTTCGGGGTCGTCGGACTGCAAAAACAGCAATTCAGCCACGATTAATTCGGTGACAGCAGGCACCAGTGGCATCCCAATATAGACAATTCGCTCCTTCAACAAAAGGGAAGGTAAATCTGGCGGCGGTGTCCGGTAGAAGTTATCGCCGTAATATGGGGCTTGAACAGCCTTGATTGGGGAAGTGTCCATAACAACTGATCGCCTGAAAATATGCCGTTAACTGTAATACATCCTAGCGCGATGCTAGCCTGACTCAAGGTGCGGATTTCTCCCTAATGCTTAAGGCGGCTTAACATCTGCCAATGGTTGGCTTCTAAGATATTCTGATTATATTAATGTATTTGTGTTTGGATAAGTTTTCCGTAGAGCTAAAGTGTTGCTTTGAAGTTATTTTTTAATATGTATATCCGTAATCAGGACTTTGAGTTATGAAGGTTAGTTTGCAGCCTGCCTTGAATGATGGTAATTTGGACGCGAATCAACTGAACAGTCAACGTCAGTTGGGAATTTCGATTTCTGCGATCGCAGAGGCTCTAGACCGGAATGTACCCCTGAATTTATGCTTAATTCTCGATCATAGTGGTTCGATGCACGGGCGATCGCTAGAAACGGTCAAAAAAGCAGCGATTCGTCTGGTAGACAGACTCAACAGTGGCGATCGCCTCAGTATTGTAGTTTTCGATCACCGTGCCAAGGTCTTAGTACCTAGTCAAGTCATCGAAAATCCAGAGAAAATCAAACAGCTAATTAATCACTTATCTGCCGATGGTGGGACTGCGATTGATGAAGGACTACGCTTGGGCATTGAAGAGTTGGCAAAGGCCAAAAAAGATACTGTTTCCCAAGCCTTTCTGTTAACCGATGGGGAAAATGAACACGGTGATAATAATCGCTGTTTGAAATTCGCCGAATTAGCGGCTAGCTATAATTTGACTTTGAACACTTTGGGATTTGGTGACAATTGGAACCAAGATGTTTTAGAAAAAATTGCTGATGCGGGTTTGGGTACTTTATCTTACATTCAAAAAGCCGATCAGGTAGTGGAGGAGTTTAGTCGCCTGTTCAGGCGCATTCAAACAGTGGGATTGACTAATGCTTATCTGTTATTCTCCCTGATGCCCAATGTCCGGTTAGCAGAACTCAAACCGATTGCCCAAGTTTCCCCAGACACAATTGAGTTACCACTGCAACAAGAAGCTGATGGACGTTTCTCTGTGCGGTTGGGAGATTTAATGAAAGATGCAGAACGGGTGATTTTAGCTAATATTTATTTGGGACAATTGCCAACAGGTGAACAAGCGATCGCTAATGTGCAAGTCCGTTACGATGACCCAGCCGCCAACCAGGTAGGTTTATTTACACCAAATATCCCAGTTTATGCCCATGTAGTCAAAAATTATCAAGCAGACCTCAATCCACAGGTGCAACACTCTATTTTAGCATTAGCTAAGTATCGCCAAACTCAGTTAGCCGAGACGAAATTGCAACAGGGCGATCGCACTGGTGCAGCGACGATGTTACAAACAGCTGCTAAAACTGCCCTACAAATGGGAGATCAAGGGGCGGCGACGGTGTTACAAAATTCTGCCACCAGTTTGCAAGCTGGACAAGATTTATCCGAAAGCGATCGCAAGAAAACCCGGATGGTCTCTAAAACAGTTTTGCAAGATACTCCTCCTACATGAAAGTTAAATTGCTATCGGCGTTAAATGACAATAATGTTGATGTGGCTCAAACAAGTAGCCAACGTCAATTAGCAATGACCATTTTTGCCTTGGCTGGTGAGTTTGACCAAAATCTCCCCCTTAATCTCTGCTTGATTTTGGATAAAAGCGGTTCCATGCACGGACAACCAATTAAAACGGTGATTCAGGCAGTGGAAGGATTAATCGATCGGTTAAAAGTAGGCGATCGCATCTCAGTTGTGGCTTTTTCCGGTTCTGCGTCAGTCATTATCCCCAATCAACTGCTCGAAGACCCCGAAAGCATCAAATCTGAAATTAGAAGCAAACTCAGTGCTAGCGGCGGGACTGTAATTGCTGAGGGTTTGGAATTGGGAATTACAGAACTGATGAAGGGGACAAGAGGCGCTGTTTCCCAGGCGTTTCTGCTGACAGATGGACATGGTGATAGCGGTTTGCGAATTTGGAAGTGGGATATTGGGCGAGATGATAACAAGCGCTGTCTTCAACTCGCGCAAAAGGCTGCCAAGCTGAACTTAACTATCAACACTTTTGGATTTGGCAATAGCTGGAATCAGGATTTGCTAGAAAAAATTGCTGATGTCGGTGGTGGGACTTTAGCCCATATTGAACGTCCTGAACAAGCTGTAGATCAGTTTAGCCGCTTGTTTGGGCGGATTCAGTCTATTGGGTTAACTAATGCTTACTTGCTGTTATCTCTAGTGCCTAATGTCCGACTAGCAGAATTGAAACCCATTGCCCAAGTTGCCCCAGACACAATTGAGTTACCAATAGAACCAGAAGTTGATGGTAGCTTTGCTGTACGTTTGGGAGATTTGATGCAGGATGTAGAACGGGTAGTTTTGGCTAACATTTATTTGGGACAATTGCCAGAAGGTGAACAAGCGATCGCGCATCTGCAAATCCGTTATGATGACCCGTTGGTTAACGAACAAGGTTTACTTTCGCCCCTCGTACCAGTGTATGCAGATGTGGTGCAGGCATATCAGCCAGCGTTAAATCCCCAGGTGCAACAATCTATTTTAGCATTAGCGAAGTATCGCCAAACCCAGTTAGCTGAGGCGAAATTGCAACAAGGCGATCGCACTGGCGCAGCTACGATGCTACAAACGGCTGCTAAAACCGCTTTACAAATCGGAGATAAAGGGGCGGCGACAGTGTTGCAAACTTCCGCCACTCGCTTGCAAGCTGGAGAAGAACTTTCCGAAGCAGACCTCAAGAAAACTAGGATTGTATCAAAGACTGTTTTACAGGAGTAGTAACTTTTTTGAATCTCATGCTTATGTCATTTTGCGATCGCTCAAGTAAGACGATGCAAAAATTAAGGCTTGCTGAATATCTTCATCTGGAGTCCCCATGAAAGCAATTAAAGTTATGGCAACCATTGATGAGCATGGGCAACTTACTTTAGATCATCCCTTAATGACTGACAAGAACAGTCGTGTTGAAGTAATTGTCCTGCTCGCAGAAGCAACAGAAATTGATGAAGATGAGCCATCTAAAGAAGTGATTGTAGAAGATTTTCGTCAAGCTTGGCATGAAGCTATGACGGGACAAACGATTCCCGTGGCTCAACTTTGGGAAGGACTGGAAGATGTCTGAGCAATCGTTTATTCAAGTTGAAACCGCGCCAACGTTCAACCGAAATCTACGCACCCTCGCCAAAAAATATCGGAGTATTCGTAATGATATACAACCCGTAATTGAACAACTTGAACGGGGGGAGTTACCTGGAGATCAAATATCTGGGATTGGTTATGCAGTTTTTAAGCTGCGAGTCCGAAATAGCGATGTTCAAAAAGGTAAAAGTGGTGGCTACCGTCTGATTTATTACATTAAAACAGCAATGGGGATCATTCTGCTCACTATTTATAGTAAATCCGAACAAGCTGATATGGCAGCAGATGACATTAGGAGCATTATTACTGAGTATGAACAAAGTGCAGTTGAAGACCAATCAATTTTATAAGCAAATTTCTAATTAAGATTATTTAGGAATTATAGCGGTTCCCCAATGGGTAAGGTACACAAAGAATTAATTAACTGCAAATAAACGATACACCAAAATAAATGCGTGAATTACTTAAATAAATAAGTATATAAGCCAATTTAGTAGGTCAAACCTCTGATGACTTGCGGAAAACACCAAAATGAGTAAGTAAACTGGGGTTTGAGTAAGTTAAAGGTCATATTCAATAAGTCAAATGCCATTTGACTTATTGAATATAAAGTTTTAATAAAGCAATCTGCCTTTTGGCTGATTAAATATAAATTTAAGTTACTTATTTGATTTATGCTGATCCAAAAGATTGTCCAAGAATTGCATGCAAGACATCCCTGAAGACAAACTAGCAGAACTTTATGACCTAATTCACTACTTTCGACTAGGTTTAAGTCAAGAACGTACACAACCCCGCACCCCTGGTTTATTGAAAGGACAACTCGGCGATGCTTTCTTTGAACCACTACCAGAAGATGAACTCCAGCAATGGGAATGATGCAAGAAGGCGATCGCACTGGTGCAGCTACAATGCTACAAACAGCAGCCAAAACCGCTTTACAAATCGGAGATAAAGGTGCAGCGACAGTGTTGCAAACCTCAGCAACTCGCCTGCAAGCTGGGGAAGAACTTTCGGAAGCAGACCTCAAGAAAACTAGGATTGTATCAAAGACCGTTTTACAGGAATAGTAAAAATTCAGGGTTGCTGATTAACGGGATGAAAGTTTCACGACAAGGCGCAAAGCGATAAAAAATATTTTATTCCTCAATTGAGCAACAAAGTAGTTGCATATTGCTAACTTATTGATTAACAACCAGCGAAGAGTTTGACTTATGCTGATCCAGAAGATTGTCCAAGAATTGCAAGACATCCCTGAAGACAAACTAGCAGAAATTTATGACCTAATTCACTACTTTCGGCTAGGTTTAAGTCAAGAACGTACACAACCCCGCACCCCTGGTTTATTGAAAGGACAACTCGGCGATGCTTTCTTTGAACCACTGCCAGAAGATGAACTCCAGCAATGGGAATGAGCTACCTCATCGACACTCATATCCTGCTGTGGTGGCTCTTTGACGACCAAAAACTCCACACTGACTGCCGAGACATCATTCGCAACCCAGATAATCGCATTATTGTCAGTAGTGCTTCTGCTTGGGAAATTGCCACCAAATACCGCATGGGTAAACTACCCGAAGCCAAACAACTTGTTGAGCAATATTCACAGATATTGCATCAGGCTAAATTTATCGAACTTGCGATCGCCACAGCCCATGCCCTCAGAGCAGGAAGCCTACCAACTTTAGCCGATGTTTGTGTGAGTGTTGGCACACCAGCACGCAAGTCAAAGAGATAAGCTATATAGGCAACTCGTGTATGCCATTTCGAGTTAGCACGACCACGCATATTGCTAACGTCGAAGTCACCTTTGAGAACAACTAACATTAGTGGGTTGTCTTGAGGATCATATTCCTCTGTCGGAAAACCAAGGGCCGAAAAATCATTTGTAGTAGGTTTACGAACAACGACTACATTGGGGATTCCGCTTAAAGTTTTAAATCGAGTATGTGTATAATCAAGTGCTACTTGTCCTACCTGCTGCGGTAATGCACTAGTCAAAGAGCGTCGGATAAAGTTGAAACTATTACTTGGCATAGAAGGGGTACTCGCGTTGGGAACCGCATTTTGGCTCTCAGCCATAGCGCTATTAAGTATTAATACCCTATTCAACATTACCATACCTACACCTGCCAACAGGAGACAGAAGATTAACTTAAGTATTTTTTTCATTGTTTTACTTCCTGATTTATATCTTGAACTATCGCATTCAGAAGCTATTGGGGAAACGAACTTGCCAAGAGCCGATACCACCCTGGCACTATGAGACGGCTACTTTTGTTGGTGGCAAGTTTGTATAAGTGCTGGTGTAGCACCATATATACCGATTAGTTGTATAACCTTTAATAAATATATTAGTGTCAAGCGTTACAGGTCCAAGTTGGGTATAATCAGTATCGACTCGACCGCCTGCTTGGACATAGGGTAGCGATTGACTCCAATAAAGATTAGGAGTTCCCAAGGTTCTACAACCATTGTCATCGCAGAATTGACCTCTCCATTTACCACTGCCAACATATGAAGTTTTGAAAGTAAAAAAAGCATCTGCGGTAAGGTTAATACCAGTTGCGACAACTTCTCCTACGTTCCCATTTGCATCTGTCCAAGATACATATGGATGTAAACCACAATCTGTATCACAAGCTTTTGTTGGGCCTACTTCGAGATCGATCCCATTGTATTGACTCACACCAGTTAATCCATTTGCCCAGTGAGGTTCTATAAGCAGTGGATCAAGTGTTGTAATATTCGACTCCGACCCATTATAGCCAGCCGATTCAATATTACGTTCTCCCCAAACCATATAGTTTGCGGAGGCTTTAGTAGCAGAGATGAAAATAAACGATAGCAGGAAGATTAAAGTTAATGATGGTTTACCTATCTGCTTAACTAAATGGGATGTGATAAGTAAAAAACTATAACTCACAGCAAAATTTTATAGCAAGGAACAGGAAATAAGGCTTCTGCCACTAAAATAGAAAAATCATTCACGAGCGTTGTACTTATGGGTAATGAAGTTGAACTACTTAAACACTGGCGAGAACTCACACCCCAAAAGCAACAAAAAGTTTTGGAGTTTGTTGAACAACTTAAATCTGAGTCAGAAACAACACCCCCCGAATCTGATTTTGTGCCACAAACACCTTTAGGCAAAAATTATGGTCAATTCGACAACGAGCGATCGCTGGGTTTAAGTCCCCCGGTTCAATAATCGGCAAGTTTTGGGTCGGAGTCTAAATCCCCGTCACAAAACTTAATTACGAATTACGAATTACGAATTATTTAACGCCTCTCCATTCATGCTCAAGGATGGCATATAGCCAAGAGTCTCGCCATTCTCCCTTAATCCAATGGTGTTCTCGCAAATATCCTTCCTGATGCATTCCAATTTTTTGCATAACTCGTGCTGAGGCAATGTTTTCTGGGTGACAAGTTGCAAAGATGCGATGTAAGCCTAACTCCTCAAAACCAAATGATACAACTGCTTTTACAGCTTCAGTTGCATATCCTTGCCCCCAAAATTCCTTAGTAAAACAGTATCCAATAGAGCCTATTTTGTTACCAGTATCCTTAACAGATATCCGACAGATACCAATTAATTGCTTTTGGGCTTTTAAAGTTACTGCTAAGGCAAAATGCTGACGGGGTTCTTCGCCTTGCAATGAAATCTCTCTTTGCAAAAAATGTTTGCTATCTTCTTCACTATTCGGGCCAAAGGTCAAATAACGCACAACTTCACGATCGCTAGCATATTGATGAACCCCTGGCCAATCTGATTCTACAAAGTCTCGCAGTCTGAGACATTGGGTTTCTAGTGGTATCATTTGGGAAATTCTGCACATAACTGATTAACTACCCGATCTAATCCCACAGAATGCGCGGCTTTGAACAATAAACGATCGCCTGCTTGCACAAATGTCTTCAACCTAGCCACCAAATCAGCATGAGTTGCAAAGCATTCCGATGGGATACCTTCGGCACTAAGAGCGATCGCTTCGGCATCTTGTCCATCTACCAAAACCAACAAGCCGTCTAAATTCAACTTTCGCACTGTTTCTCCCACTCGCTGGTGCAACTGCTGTGATCGCTCTCCTAATTCTTTCATTGCACCCAACACGGCAATCTTCCGCTTTCCGGGTGTGTCTGCCAATAATTGCAACGCTGCGAGCATTGCTTCCGGTGCGGCATTATAAGTTTCATCTAAGATTACCACATCATTGGACAAATTAAATCGCTGCGATCGTCCTGTGGGCATATTTACCATCACACCTGCTTTCAGGCTTGCCCAATCGATTCCCAACACCTTGGCCACCGCTAAAGCTGCTAAGAAATTAGTCGCATTGTGACGGCCAGGTAGAGGTAGAGGCAATTGCATTCCTGCAACTTCCACAGTCTCGTGATCAATTAATTGCCCTTGAATATCCCCACCAGAAAAGCCGTAAGTCAAAACTTCCCCGTGCCAAACTGAAGCCGCCGTAGTAATCAATAGGGGATTGTCGTAGTTGAGAATTGCCACGCTATCAGCAGACATTTCGGCTAATAACTCACATTTTGCCTGAGCGATCGCTTCTTCCGAACCCAGTAACTCAATATGCGCCGTTCCCACATTGGTAATCACTCCAATTGTTGGACGCGCTATTTGCGTCAGTTCGGCAATTTGTCCTCTACCCCGCATCGCCATTTCAATCACGGCGTAGTCATCTTCTGCGCCAAGTTCTAGGAGAGTTTTCGGGACACCGATTTCATTGTTAAAATTTTCATAAGTTTTATGAACTCGTCCCTTTGTCCCTAAAACTGCGGCGATCAATTCTTTGGTTGTAGTTTTGCCCACCGAACCTGTGACGCCAATTACAGGAATGTTAAAGCGATCGCGCCACCATCTGCCAATTTGTTGATATGCCTTCAGGGTATCTTTTACCTGTAATATCGGAAATCCCGGATTTTCGTATTCAAAATCTACAATTGCAGCAATTGCACCCTTTGCGATCGCAGTTGGCACAAATTCATGTCCATCAAACTTATCGCCTCGTAAAGCTAGAAATACTTCACCCGATTTTATAGTACGGCTATCTGTTTGTATACCGCTACTTACTTGTGTTAAAGCAGCTTCAGATAAGTTTATAGTCTGAGCCAAAATAACTTCAACCAGTTGGGTTAGGGTGACAGAACAATGCATAAGTAATTTACAATTTAAAGTTCCAAATTATAAAATCGGATTATGACACAATACTGCATTGAACAACAAGATTTGTGATATCATGTCCGGGCAATTAAGCATAATACCCGCAACCCCAAAGAGCCAAAGCTGCACTTTAGCTCCCCTAATACCATTTCACTAAAACCCTGATACATATAGATTTCGCATAGGGGCACAGAAAAAGCCCATTGGTGTCAACTTCAGCCAAAACCCTTTTAAAACCTCGTTTCCAGCCAGAAGCTGGAAATGCTGCTCGTTGCGGCTCTGCCGCAAGTCTTGAGGCGGAGCCTCAAGGACGAGCATTAAGAGTCGGAGACTCTTAACGAGACAATCTTAAAAGCTGCTTATAGACTGGCTTTCACATTAAGTTGACACGTATGGGTATTGCCGTGCCCCGACTAAGGTATTTGTATCATAATTAAAGTCAAACAGTATAAGAGCCTGCTCTTAGGGGTTGGGGGTGGGGTTCTTTTATTATGTATGGGTAATTTGGCGGACATGATCTGAGTTCTCGAAAAAGTCGGGAATCTCAGTCTAGTCAGAATAACACCAAAAATAGTGCCAAAGGAGTTAGGCTTCTTTGGCACACTTTGTTTATAAGCTATTTGTATAGTTTAATTAGAGATATGTTTTATCGCCCTATCCCCGGTTTTTAATTAAGATTACTTCCACAATTTGGATTGCTATCTCCCTAGAAACCCCTAAAGCTTGACATAAATCATTTAAGAAGTTTTTATCTTCTTGATCTACAATTCCTTCAGCTAAGACTAAATCGGTAGCTACTGCAAAGGCTGCTTCCCGCAAGTCTTGAGATAGAGAATCTTTGGCTGCATTAAATAAAGCATTAAAGCCCTCACCCTGGAGAATGCCCAAGATTTTCTCAAACAGCCTATTCATCATCTCATGGGTATAACTTTTAAAAAGTTCCAGCCGAGATAGCACAGAAATGATAGAATTTGCTTGCTCAACAGAAAGATAACCGTCTGAGGCTGTTGCCATTAAGATAATGACAGCAAAAGCTTCCTCTGGATTGAGTGCTGTTTGGGTTTGGCTTTCACTGCCCAACACAGCGTCGAATAGACCCATTGTAGTAACTCCTTGCTTAGGGTCTCAATAGCGCTACAGTTACCTGTATGTTTGGTAGATTTCCAGGTAAGACTGCAACGCTATGAGACTTTCATGCTTTAGTGTTCCCAAGATTTATTCACAGCGAACACTTGCACCCAATGGTTTTTGGCAATAACTACACTGCCATCTGTAAACTTAGCGTTCTCCTGTCTTTTCTATAGTTTCAATTACCGCCAAACCTATGCCAGAAGCTGCTATTAACAGTACTGCTGATATCAAATAGGCGTTTGTCAGCATTCGTAGGGCTTCATCGAAAAAAATATAGGTGGTCATTGCTTCACCTTGAGAAATTTGTGCTGCTAGTACTTTTTATTTCTCCACACCCCGATAGGTGAATTTCGCTGAGAAACTGCTAGCAATTGCATCTTAACAAAACTTTAGCTCTTTCAGATCCGACTTAAACTTTTTCTTTCTGAAGATTTGATGAACTTGACATCAAAAGGCAGTGAGTACTGATGGCAGAGGGGAAACACTTATTACAACTGCCCTTCTGCTTCCCAGTGCCAGAAACCTTTGCCCATTTGTGTGAACATTTTGTCGGGCAATCAGGTAAACAAGGAAAGCTTAAACAGGACTTACGCAAACAATAGCTGAAAAGAATGATTTTTAGGTAGGGGCAATTCATGTAGCTTTAGCTGACCGCAGGGTATTGCCCCTACGCGTGTAGTTTTGCGTAAGTCCTATTAAAGTAAACAACGTTCAATCGTCGCTACAACTGATTGAGAAAGAGTTTCAAAATCGTAACCACCTTCTAAGCCAAACAGAATTTTCCGAGTTACCCCTAGACAATAATCAGTAAATAAACCGTAGTCTTCTGGCTGCAAATTGATACTTGCCAAAGGATCTGCGGCATTGCCATCATAACCAGCACTCACAATCAGTAAATCTGCCTGAAAGTTAGCTAAAAACGGTATAACCTGTCTTTCAAATAGTGGCTGATATACTGCAATATCACTACCAGGAGGTACAGGTAAATTTAAGACATTATTATGAAAGCCGCGTTCTGTCGATCTTCCAGTACCGGGATAGCATGGATACTGATGTAGGGAACAGTAGGCAATGCGTGCTTCACTTTCAACGATCGCCTGAGTACCATTACCGTGATGCACATCCCAATCAAGGATGGCGACGCGGTAGATTCCGGGTTGTTCTAGGGCAAATAAAGCGGCGATCGCTGCATTAGAAAATAGGCAAAAGCCCATCCCCGCATCACTTTCTGCATGGTGTCCCGGTGGACGCGCCAATACAAAAGCCGGATTAGCCGACTTCAACACAGCCTCAACTCCATCTAACCAAGCACTGACTGCCAACAATGCCACATCATAACTACGCGGGGAAACTGGCGTATCTCCATCCAAAGGGCCGCCGCCACTGGAGGCGATTTGCCAAAGTTTTTTGATATACTCCCGGCTATGCGCTTTCAGCAACACAGACATCAGTGATGGTTGTGATGATGCTGGTGTGGGCTTTTGCCAGACAATTTTATCTGCGAATCTAGCTGCTTTTAGGGCAGTAGCGATCGCCCTTAAGCGTTCTGGTTTTTCGGGATGGTATTTTCCAGTCTTGTGATCTAAAAATTCGTCGGAATAAATGACTGGCAGCATAGGACGGAAAAGTTTGGCAGCAGGACATTCAATGCTATTGTATCCTCACTGGTACAAACAGTTTTTCCTTCTACTAGAGCGTTGGCCGTTTACTTTCGAGGATTTCTGTTGCCAGCTTTGCAGAAACCGGGCGGTAAAATAAAAAGCCCTGTACATCGTCACAGTCGATAGATTTCAAAAACTCCAGTTCTTCTTGTTTTTCTACCCCTTCGGCTGTCAACTTGAATCCCAAGCTGTGTCCCATGCCAACTATGGCCTTGATAATATAAGCTACTTTCACATCCTGCGTCAAATCTTGAATAAAAGACTTATCTATTTTCAGATTGTGGCATGGCAAATGCTGGAGGCGCGACAGCGAGGAATAACCCGTACCAAAGTCATCAATGGAGATGGAAACACCCATTTGCTGTAGATCCTTTAACACCTTCCTGGTAAAATCTAAATCTTCAACGGCTGTGCTTTCGGTAATTTCTAATTCTAAAAAGCGTGGCTCCAGCCCTGTTTGTTCTAAAACTTCCGCTATAGTCTCCAGCAATTTGGGTTGACGGAACTGTTTAAGAGAAAGATTAACAGCGATCGTTATGGGTGGCAATCCGGCATCTTGCCAGGTTTTATTTTGGCTACAGGCTGTCCGCAACACCCATTCACCGATGGGGACAATTAATCCACTTTCTTCAGCGAGGGGAATGAAGACACTGGGTGCAATCAACCCCATCTCTGGGTGCTGCCAACGCAACAGAGCCTCCGTACCAGTAATTTCTTCTGTGGCAATGTTCACACGAGGCTGATAGTACACCGTAAATTCTTTGCGTTCTAGGGCATAGCGCAAGCTCTTTTCTAAACTCAGGAGTTCAGGATTTTTAGCGCTTAGGGAAACACTGTAGAATTGGTAGTTATTCCGCCCTTTGTCCTTGGCGTAATACAAAGCGGCATCTGCGTGCTGGATTAGTGTTTCGGCGTCAGGACTGTTGTTATCAAGCAACGCAATACCGAGGCTGGCAGTCACATAAAGTTCATGCTCTTGGAGATAGAAAGCATCCTCTAAGGCTTGTAAAATTCTGTACGCCACCAGAGTTACTTCTTCAATATCATTGACTCGCGGGAGTAAGATAGTGAACTCATCGCCTCCCCAACGGGCTATAGTGTCTCCGCCTCTGAGTGAGTCATTTAATCTTTGAGCGACGCTTTGTAATAATTGATCTCCCAGAGTGTGCCCCAGAGTGTCATTAATCACCTTGAAACGATCCAGGTCAAGGAAGATTACAGCTAAACTTTCGCCATTCCGAGTGGCATTAGGCACGGTTTTACTGAGCAGCTCATTAAATAGTACGCGATTGGGCAACCCTGTCAGCACGTCATGGAGGGCTTGATAGCGAATCTTTTCTTCTACTAGCTGACGCTGCCGCGTACCAATGATACTAGCGGCCATCGTCAAAAGAGTAGATTCTTCGTGCGTTGACCAATGACGCTCAAAAGTGCAGTCTGCCAAGCCAAGGTATCCCCAAAACTCATTTTCCAAGCGAAAAGGCACCAGAAGAAGGGATTTAATCCCATCTCTAATCAGGAATTCTTGTTCGGTGACAGGAAAATTTTGAGTGAGTCCGTTAATCGACTCGCCGCTAGAGAGAACACTGTACCAACGGGCTAATCCAGAAGCTTCATAAAGCTGATTCTGCCAATGGTGGTGGGTAGATTTAATCGAGGGGTGCGTCCATTCAAACTGGAGGCTGACTGCTATTTCCCCTGTAACAGGATGGGGATGGTTCTGAAAGAGATAGGCACGATCTACCTTGGCAGCTTCGCCCAGTACAGCTAAAGCTCGATGAATACCAGTTTCGTAATTGATTTCCCTGAGCAAATAATTGGCAGCTTCCGCAACTGCTTGTAGTAAGCGATCGCGCTGGCGCAGTTCAGCTGTAGCTTGCTTTTGCTCTGTAATATCCCTAATAATAAAAGTTCTAATTAAATCACTTTCAGGAAGGTAGAGAACGGATTGTTCAAAAACTTCTGCGCCTACTTCCACTTCTCGCACAAAAGATTTTTTTTCTAGATTGTTAACTCCACTCAATAGTCCTGTTAAGATCGGATGTTGCGTCCCAACTTCCCTGAGTTTGGGAAATTTGAGAGTTGCAGCTGGATTAAGATAAGTAACTGTTCCCTCGAAATCCATTTCAACAATTGGATTGGGGATGAGTTCAGGAAAGGATGCTAGGCGAGCTAGGGTGGATTTAGTAGCTGCTTCAAAGTTAGGATCGATAGCTAAGGTTTGAAAAGGATAAGTAGGACTGGCTTGGTCTGATAGGAAACCAGATAAGTCTTCAACATCGCCAGATTCTGAAAAGACTTGTTCAGAAATGTCGGAAACAGCATAATATTTAGCCTGAGCTTTATTACTGCCAAAGGCAATGATATCTCCATTTCTGAGATTATGAGAAAAGCATTTAATGCCATTCACAAATAAGCCATTAGTACTTGCTTTTCCCTTGTAGTTGCCATCAATAATCTGGAAGCCGTATTGGTCAGTCTCTGGAACAGTTACTCGCAATAAAATTGCATGTTGCATTGATACTGACCGGGAAGCCAAGACAATAGTGTTTGCGGGATGCCGCCCCAGAGAATAAGTAGTCTCTTGCAAGAGGACAGTTCGTTCCCCTTCCAGGTCTTGGATGACCAACAGATGGCGTATTTTTTCCCCCTCATTTCCTAGCATTGCTGTTCCTCAAATTATTATATTTTTATGTCTGAGTCGGAAAAATACTACTCCGATAAGTTCCAATACACTTGGTTAAGGCTTGCTCCTCCCTAACCTTTCTTAAAAAGGAGGGAATTAAGTCACCCTTTTTAAGGCTACACTGTACACAAAAGTCCTAAAATCCTTACCTGGGAAGATACGAGCCTTAGTAGGCATGGTTTTGAGTTGAGCCAGGGTATTATCAATAGTACCAGCTTATTGATATAAAACTCAGCCAAATCAAGAATTTGAAAAATAATTTTCTGTTATTTTGCGTCCATTAGATTCCCAACTCAAGTTGTGTGTACACTGTATGGGTTTGACCCCTTTTTAGCTCGATTTTTTCAGATATCAACTATCTATTAGCTTGTTTACTAATTGTCACTTATTTAATGTCATGAAAATGACTAAATGGGGCAAAAGTTAGTAAATAGAACTAATTAAGAGTAATTATCAGCTTTTTATTTACTGTTAATTAACTCTTCATCTATATCATCCAACCTGAGTCTTTATTAGGATACCCAGATTAACAATTCAAAATTCACAATTCAAAATTATTGCATTGAAAAGAGTTTCAGACTCTTATTTAAACCCCGATGGTTCTTGACTTATGCCGAGCGCAGCCGAGGTAGCTTGTCGTACCACTTCGTGGAAGCAAGCTACGCGTAGCGTCCCGCTTTTTAAGGACTGTAGCTTGCTTAGAGCAGGGTAACTGAGAGCAGCGCCTTGCGTATTTTTCCCCCGTTGTGGCGACTGCGGAAACGGAAGAGGAGTCACTCCGCCTGCGAGCTACGTCTAAAGGAAAGGAGAATGGGAGCATCTCAATGAGTGTAAAAAGCCTTGTAAAACCTCACCCCAACCCTTCGACAAGCTCAGGGCATCGCTTATTAAGGAGAGGGAGCAAGAATCTTGTTTCTCATCTGGTATATTTGCTTTCACTGAGATGCTCCCAAGGAGAATAAACCGCTAAATTTTAAAATGGATTATAAAATAAACTAAAATACAGACCGTTTTCTTGTAATGTTCTCTCATTTGAGTTCACAGATATTAAAGGAATGCCCCAGTCAAGACGAACGGTGAAGCGATCGCTCTGTGACCAACGCAACCCCAGACCAACAGCTGCTAAAGTATTATGATCGGGATTCTTTATACCAGAACTATTCCAGCCAACACCAAAATCCACAAAGGGGACAACCTGTAAAATGCTATCTATCTGCGGTAAGCGCAGAATCGGTACTTGAACTTCCGCAGAAACAAAAGTGCCATTATCCGTTAGCAGGTAATCTTGACGGTAGCCGCGAACGCTATCCTGCCCACCTAAGCCAAATTGCTCTAAAGGCAAAAGTGTTCTGGATGCGAGTTGCGTATTTAAACGAAGTAATAGTAAGGTTTCAGGAGCTAAAAGGCGTGCCCACTGCGCTTGCCCTTGCCAAGCAAAAAAACGACTATCGGGAGGATTTTGATTAATCGTCGCATTCAACGCATCTATACCCAAACTGAATTGAGAACGTAGGGCGATGACTTCATGGCTGTTACGACTCGTCCATTCTTGAAAAAATCGCAACGCAGATACCCTAGTGCGTCCCTGTTCATCAGCGCCTAAACCGGGGAAAGGGATTCGCTCTATATCAAGATAAGAGGCTTCACTTTCGCGTCGGGAGGCTGTCAACCCCAAGACGAATTCTTGTGTAGGAGTTTGAACTATGGGCTGGCGAAATGTTAGTTCGTAATAGCGAGAAGCCGATTGGATATCTAAAATGTTGAAAGGAGGTTCAATGACATTACTCGACGTAGTGCCATAGTTGAAAGTGAGGGTTCCGTTCTTGGGATTGAGTGGTAATGTATAGCTGACGTCAAAGGAGTTACTACCATCGGTATTAGTATAACCTAGACCCAGAGAGTCTCCCAGCCCCAATAGGTTGGCTTCATTCAATTGTAATCGACGGCGGAAACTGCCTACACTAGGCGATCGCCCATTATCAAGAACTATTGGGCTACTAAAGGTTTTTGCCTCAGTGATCTTAACTTCTAAGAGATTCACACCAGTCTGCGATCCTGCTGAGAGTTCAGCAGAGACGTTTTGAATCAAAGGATTAAGTTGCAAAAGTTGCAGTGCCTCTAGTAGACGCTGACGATTCAGAGGCGGTGATGTCGCTATTGCTAGTCGGCTGCGGACATAATTCGGATTCAACCGCCGAGTCCCAGTTACCTGGATATCTTCTAATTTACCTTCGACCACCTGAATTTTGACAACACCGGATTGGATTGTTTGCGGTGGAATATACGCACCAGAAGTAATGTAACCATTTTTGAGGTATAGATCAGTGATTTTAGAACGTGCTTGATACACTTCAGCCAGCGAGATCGGCCGTTTGGTAAATTCAGCAGTGGCTTTAGCTAACTCTTCGGGACTGAAAACTGTGCTACCAACAACTTCAAACCGTTCAACAACAATAGTTTGAGGAAAGTTGCCAGGAATTGGTTCCTCTGGTTTGGGAGTTGGGGCAGAGGGGGGAAATAGTTCTGCTGGTGGGGGGAGTGGCTGTGGCAGTTCCGGTGAGGGAAGTGGCGAAGGTACCGGTGGTTGGACATCCTGTGGTGGTGGGAGTTTTTGCGACAAGATGAAATTACTAGTTGGTAATTGTCTAGTATCAATAGCCTGAGCTTTCACTGGACTAAAAGATATGCTGCTGAGTAATAGAAGCATATTCAGAGGTAAGCAGGACACTATAAGATTCTGAGGATATTTATTAATCATCGCACTTGACTATTTTTTGTCAGAAACTATGGAATTATACGGCGACTGCTTCAAATGTGAATCTTACTTCATCTTTTGTCGCTAAAGTTGATATCTGGGGCAAATTTCAATTTACAGCTATTTTTAGGTAAATAGACTCATGCTTTTGGGGCACAGCAATGTTCTATACAACAGATGTGGTTCAAATACATGAAAACTGCTGTAAATGTAATATTTGTTTAGCCAGGGGAGTGTTAATGCAGACTTGAAAGGATCGATGACGTTCGATCTGCATAAGCAAGCAGATATGATGGTTTCGGCTATTGTTTGCGTAAGTCCTGCTAGAGTATTTGGATAAATCAGGATTTTGTGTATGGCGTGATCCAGGTTACACTTATTACTTCAGAAGTTAAGCAAAAACGGTGTTGCTGAATCAAGGGATGATTCTTGTGGGGTGGGCATCTTGCCCGCCCCAAAATACAAGGGACGGGCAAGATGCCCATCCCACAAAACTAGCAAAATCATCCCGCAAATATGCAACGCCACAAAAACATTTAGACAAACAAAGTGTTGCGATCGCAGATTAAGCATTATCGAGTTTATTAAACCTCTCATCAGTTTTTCAAACAATAATCCTTACGTGCCTTCAATTGCTTCTTCCACCCTGCCTAAACGCCCTAGCATTGTGAGATACTGCTGGGTTTGCCCTTCCGCTTCTGCTAAATAGAGGTATTCTTGGTAACGTTCCTGACGTTCGAGAATTTTCAGGCGAATTAGTGCCAAATCATCAGCATAATCTGGAACGTCTTCTTCCCAAGCTCCCCTTTCGGTGATATTACCTTGGAGAACTTGCACCAGTGGCGGATAATCCCAACCTTGGCGTAAAACCTCCATAACTATACCAAAATCAGCATTCCACTCATCTTGCCAAGCTTCTAAATTTATTTGAATATCAACTTTTTCTTCTGGTGTCAGTTCGGCAGTGAGAATTGCTTCACACCAGGCATTGTTTAATTGCCCGACAATTTGATCATTTTCCGCGCCGTATTCTGCAACATCGTCCCAATTTTCCACACAGGTAGAAGTAATTGCTTCCAAAATAGCGATCGCATTTTCACCTTGTCCCCGTTCGCTAAAATCTACCGCAGTTTGCACTACACTTAGCAATTTATCGGCAATCGGAGCTTCTTCGTACCCCTCTTCAAAGTAGCGCACGGTATCCCGGAGAATCTGCCGGACTTGCCCCCGAAAGGGAATCGGATCAATAGTACTGCGGCGCATGAATTTTGTGGTTGTTTGCTTGTCATCTGGATTAGTCATCCAGTTGACATGGCGCTCAATCGTGTCAATTAGTGGTAAATATTCTGTTACCAATTCTTGCAGCAGCCTTTGAGTTTGGATATAATCTAGGCGATTTAGTAGTTGTTCTAGGGTGGGGCGTTGCTGAATATTTTCTGAGTTACGCGCACAGACGAGCATTGTCGCTACAACGTGTTTACACCACCCTTCAAGGTCGTAATCACAGGTACAGCTTACTGAAAACCCACTGCGATCGAAACTCACATTGACATGATCAGGTGTAGCTTGACTGCCTGCAACATCTGCCTGAAGCAGATCACCACGTTGGGCAACAGCATTGACAGCACCAGCCTCATAGTATGCCTCGCCCTGCTGGAAAGATTTGGCGTTAGCATGACGGCGGATAGTAAATTCGCTAATTTGGGGAATAGACATCGAGCGATCGCCTGTGTAAATCCTCTGGATCAATCTTAAATCCAGCTTAGGTGTTAGCCTAAGGTGCTGTAAAGAAATTCCCAGTTATGGGCATTGGAAAATCGGGAATGAAGCATTGTAAATGCGTCAATAATCTCTTCCCCTGCTTCCCCTATCTCTCTAGTTGAGCTTCTGAACTCGGCACTTCAAGCTTAGAACTCGGAACTTCAAGCTTAGAACTCGGAACTTCAAGCTTAGAACTCGGAACTTCAAGCTTAGAACTCGGAACTTCAAGCTTAGAACTCGGAACTTCAGGCTCTGAACTCGGCACTTCAAGCTTAGAACTCGGAACTTCAGGCTCTGAACTCGGCACTTCAAGCTTAGAACTCGGAACTTCAGGCTCTGAACTCGGCACTTCAAGCTTAGAACTCGGAACTTCAGGCTCTGAACTCGGCACTTCAAGCTTAGAACTCGGAACTTCAGGCTCTGAACTCGGCACTTCAAGCTTAGAACTCGGAACTTCAGGCTCTGAACTCGGCACTTCAAGCTTAGAACTCGGAACTTCAGGCTCTGAACTCGGCACTTCAAGCTTAGAACTCGGAACTTCAAGCTTAGAACTCGGAACTTTCAAAATTTTAAAAGAGCAAGTGAAGATTTTGTTTGAAGCCATATAAAATAAAAGCTACATATCCCTAAGGAACCTGGATTAAATAAAATGCAAAACTTCATCCTGTCTCTAGCTTCCCTCTCCTTATAAAGGAGAGGGATTGAGGGTGAGGTAAGCCAGAGACATAAATTGTATGTTAGGGATTTCCAACAAATAAATTATCCAATCTTGTGGGGTGGGCAGCGTTCGACTGAGCGCTCACGCCGAAGTCCTGCCCGCCTTAGGTTATGGCGGGCGAGACGCCCACCCCACAAGAAATTATTGAATGTTTTTTTATTTGGAAGTCCCTTATTTAATTCTTATCCCTAACTCCCTTTAAAGTTAAAAAAAATAACTATCTAGATTTGACTATAATTACCGAAAACATCCATCTTTTCGCCAGAAGTCAGTGAATCATAATTTGAGTTAGCAAAACCCGAACGTTAAATCAGTAAATAGTTATCAGGCGTATGCTAAGAAATTTAAATCAGTTACCAATTTTCACTGATTAGAGATAAGTGTGTACTGGGAACTTAAACCCGGCGACGAAACTGATAACTGTTAAAGGGGTTGCACTGATTGTCGGTCAAGTTGAAAATAAATAGGCGAAGCACACGGGGAAACTAACGTGAGTCAAGGATTTGATTACGATTTAGTCATTATCGGCGCTGGTGTAGGCGGGCATGGTGCCGCCTTACACGCTGTAAGTTGCGGTCTGAAAACAGCGATTATTGAAGCTGCTGATATGGGAGGAACCTGTGTTAATCGGGGTTGTATTCCTTCTAAAGCGCTGCTAGCGGCATCTGGGCGTGTGCGGGAGTTACGCGATGCCCACCATCTCAAGTCACTGGGAATTCAAATTGGTAGCGTGGAATTCGATCGCCAAGCGATCGCAAATCATGCTGATAATCTCGTCTCGAAAATTCAAGGCGACTTAACCAACAGTCTCAAACGTCTAAAAGTCGATATCATCAGAGGTTGGGGAAAAATCGCTGGGGCGCAAAAAGTCTCCATCACCGGAGATGGCGGTGAAAAAACGATCACAGCCAAAGACATCATTCTTTCCCCAGGTTCAATTCCTTTTGTGCCTCCAGGGATTGAAGTAGACGGTAAAACTGTCTTTACCAGCGATCAAGGTGTCAAGTTAGAATCGTTACCTGACTGGATAGCAATTATTGGCAGTGGTTACATCGGCTTGGAATTTTCTGATATTTACTCAGCTTTGGGTTGTGAAATCACCTTGATTGAAGCCCTAGATCAGTTAATGCCAGGATTTGACCGTGATATTGCCAAACTTGCCGAACGGGTGCTAATTACTCCCCGCGATATTGAAACCAAAGTCGGGATATACGCCAAAAAAGTTATCCCAGGTTCACCTGTGGTAATTGAGTTAGCAGATTTCAAAACCAAAGAAGATGTAGATGTCATCGAAGTAGATGCTTGCTTGGTGGCTACTGGACGCATCCCAGCGACCAAAAATCTCGGTTTAGAGTCTGTGGGTGTAGAACTCGATCGGCGGAATTTTATTCCAGTAGACGATCGCATGGCAGTGCTATCAGCAGGTGAAGTGGTGCCGCATTTGTGGGCAATTGGGGATGGTAATGGGAAGATGATGTTAGCACATGCGGCTTCTGCTCAAGGCATCATCGCGGTAGAAAACATAGTTGGGAGGGAAAGAATAGTAGACTATCGCAGCATCCCCGCCGCGGCCTTTACCCACCCGGAAGTCAGTTATGTGGGCTTAACAGAAACCGCCGCTAAAGAGTTGGGACAAACCGAAGGGTTTGAAATCGCCACAAGTAAGAGTTACTTCAAAGGAAATTCCAAAGCCTTGGCAGAAAATGAAGCTGATGGGATTGCCAAGGTGATATATCGCAAAGACACCGGAGAAGTTTTAGGCGTTCACATTTTCGGATTGCATGCCTCAGACTTAATTCATGAAGCGTCAGCTGCGATCGCAAACCGTCAATCTGTGCAAAACTTGGCACATCTAGTTCACGCCCACCCGACACTTTCGGAAGTATTGGACGAAGCTTATAAACGAGCGATCGCAATTTAGTCATTGGGGAATGGGGCATGGGGTATGGGGCATAGGTTATTCCCAATGCCCAATGCCCAATGCCCAATGCCCAATGCCCAATGCCCAATGCCCAAT
>NZ_JABXKJ010000071.1 GCF_017115085.1 Nostoc sp. NMS7
TTTAGTATTTAGCTAGGCATTTGCCTTTGCTCTCTACTGAATCAAATTAAACATACGTTTTGATAAATGTAAAGAGTTTGTTTGTATAAAAAATCTCAGAAAAACAAGTAGTCAAAAGCAATTGATAGCTTTAATGTTGAACTTATGCTGATTTTATATAGGACTTAAATAAAAATGTAAGCTTTAATATCAGATTCTGTTTATTTTGTAATATTTAATGTATTTTATTTTGATTGTTGCTAGACTTTTAAATATTTCAAAAAATATATTTTTTTGATGTGTGACTATACTTTAAAATAATTTATTAAGTAAATACACTGCTATTTTTATCCATCTTTTTCAAATTACGTGATATTACAGTTACTAAAACCTTTGGTAAATAACATAGGATATTCTCAACAATTATCTAGGAACAAAAATCATGTCTATAGAAGCTACTTCTGATCAAATACGGCAGGAAGCATTAGCAGGCTTAATTGCTAGTTTAGTAAATCAAGGTCATCCACTTCAATATGCTCAAGTGATGGCAACTTCAATTATTTTTCAGACCGACCTAGATTTAAGAAATGCCCAGATGGCTCGTCTTTTAAACTGGTTGAAACAGGAACATGAAGATATCTATGCATCTTCTCTGGTTATAGTTGAAGAAACCCGTGAGGAGTTTGAACACCGAGTTCAAAAAGGTTGAGTCGAATGGCACTAAGTACAGCCCACCATAAAAAAGGGTCGAAAATCATCTTGTTTTCGCATCTACGATTTTAGGTGATTTCTAGAATAAAAATTACCACACAACATCATTCTATCTTAGGGGGGAACGGCTGTTTGCCTTGCTCACCCGGATTTCTCACAAGCAATAAAAAATGTCTTACATGAGGTCATGTAAGACATTTTTTTTGATACATCATCAATTCAAATTTAGGTAGGGAGAAAAATTAAGTAAAAAGCGTAGCTATCAAGATAAAATAGTTATTAATTTCAGCAGATATTTTGACTAGAGGAGAGTGAAATTTTTAAAACTTTACGTTAGGTAATGCTTCCCAAAAGAAAAAGTTACAAATCACTCATCAACCTTGCCTTACGGAGAAAGAATTGCAGCACCGTTTCTTCACGGGAAATAATATCAGCCCTACCCTCCATGCCCAATTGAATGTGACACTGGTTTTTCCCTTTACCTAAAACCAGAGTTTCCGGTTCAATAGTCACTTCATAGAAAGCACCAGGCGCAGTAGCTTTCGGACTAGTATTCCCATTCGACATAGATGCATTTGTGCCATTATTTTGAGGAGCGATCGCATCTGGAGAAATCGCCAGCACCTTCCCATTGAGAGTACCATAATCCGGGTAAGGACAAGCGCTGACCCGCATTTGGACTTTTTGACCAATTTTTAACTTACTTTGATTTTCAGATGCCACTGCTGCTTTCAAAACCTGAGGCGCATCAGTGGGGACAATTTGCACCAGTTCCTCGCCAGGACGCACACTTTGGCCTGGGTTTCGCAAATTGAGTTGGGAGATTATCCCATCGGCGGTAGCGGCGATCGTGGTTTGAGCTAAATTTATTTCCCCTTGTTTGAGTTCGCTAGTATCACGCTCTAGCTGCTTCTCAATTTCAATCCGTTGCTTAATTAGGGCTTGACGTTCCTTTTCTGAAGTCGCCTTGTTGCTTTCTCCTCCAGCTTTTTCTTGAGCGATGCGTTCAGTAGCAACAGTCACTTGTGCATTACTTGGATTTACGGATGCTTGGGTACGTTGTCTTCTCGCAATGGCAGCAGATATAGCTTGTTGTAACCGTTGAATTGTTTCTGTTTGCGCCTCCACTGCTGCTTGTTGCGCCTTTACCGCTTGCTCTTGCTGTTTGGCAGATAATTGTGCTTCTTCTAATTGATCCTTAGATAGCGCCCCTTGGGTGGCTGCACTCTCATATCGGTTCTGTTTTGACTGGGCTACACCCAAGGCAGCTTCAGTAGCATGGAGATTCGCTTGTGCTGTTTTTAACTGTGCTTTCCCAGCCTGCAATTCTGATTCAGCAATTCTGACGTTGGCATCAGCTTCTTGGAGTTCGGAAACAGTGGTAAGATTTTTATCTCGATATTCCCGACGGCGACCGCTCAATTCGGCTTGGGCACCAGTAATAATCCGGTTTACGCGGTCAGTTTCGGCTCGAATCTGGCTATTGAGGGCATTAATCTGGGCATTGATTTGCACTAGTTGTAACTTAGATTGTTGAATACTAGTTTGCAATTGGCTATTTTTGGTTTGCAGACAGGAGTCGTCAATAGTTGCGATCGCATCTCCTTTTTTGACAACTTGATTTTCTTTGACATAAATCTGCATTACTTGACCTTCAATCGCCGCTTGCACAATTCGCAATTCACCCGCCGGACGCACAACCGCCTGTCCTTGGACTGTAACCTTATATTTAATAACAGCAGCAACTGGAACAAATAGTCCTAAAACGCAGAGAATAAACATTCCACCAAAGGTTGTCCAACGATTAATTGGTGGGAGAAATTCATTAGTTTGAATTGGGGGTAGAAAATCTGTATTGCTAACCATGATGTAATATGATTGAAGAAGAAGTGAGAAGTCAGAATTCAGGAGTCAGAATTAAGAAAATTACGAATTATTGAAGAATAATTCAGAAGCCAAAATCAAGAAAATTAGCAATTACGTTAGCGCAGCGTTAGCGAGTCATCGTTCGCTTTTAGCGTCTCGTAGAGAGCGTCATTACGAATTACGAATTATTGCAGACTTACCATTACGATGAGCCGAGGAAGATGTCAGCGTCAACGCATCCTGAGAGGGGAAAATATCATCTAGGAAATCTAAATGTTCACCGGGTAATTTCCGCAATTCTTCTGGTGTACCTTGGATTTTTAAGCGTCCTTGTTCTAAAAGTACAATTAAATCTGCTCTTTGTATGACCTTGGGACGGTGACTAATCAGAATAGTCGTTTTATGATGACGATGAGATAAAAGTCTATCTAGTACTTGTCTTTCGCTTACAGGGTCGAGTGCGCCCGTGGATTCATCTAAAATTAAGATCGGTGGGTCAGTAACTATTGCTCTGGCGATCGCTAATCTTTGGCGTTGTCCACCGGAGAGATTTGCACCAAATTCTCCTAACACAGTTTGATATTTATCGGGTAATTTGCTAATAAATTCATCTGCGCCAGCAATTTGACAAGCTCTGACAATTTCTTCAAAACTGATCTGAGGATAGCTAAAATAGAAGTTATCAATAATAGAACGACTCCAGAAGTGGGGTTCTTGGGGAACTAATACCACCTGTTGTCGCAGACATTCTAAAGACAGGTTTTGCTGATTATAGAAACCATAACGAATATTGCCAGACTGAAGTTTATATAAACCAGTAATCAATTTCGCCAGGGTACTTTTACCACAGCCAGATCTACCAATTAAAGCAATGACTTGACCGCCAGGAATAGTTAAAGAAAAATCTTGTAGTAGGTCAACTCTACCTGGGTGATGAAAGTTAAGTTCAGTGCAAGTAATATCTGCATTACCAGGAATTTGTGCCCAAGGCTTTTTGAAATCATTTTCGGATTCTGGGGTAGCATCAATAACTTCTGTCATCCGTTGAATGACTATCTGGGCAGTGATAAACTCATCTACTAAGGCGATCGCAGCACTTAAGAAGCCTAGAAAATTGCCACTCATGCCGTTATATGCAATCAATTGACCAATTGTTAAGGTGCGATTAATTACTAAATAGCTACCCATCCAAAGGATGCCAATACTAATGAAAGTGGAAAGAATGCCAGTAAGTGTACTGCTATAAAGTTCCAGCTTCATCAGACCCCAGCCCAGGTTAGCAAGGCGACCATAATTCCCTTGATATTCTGACCAAGCTTGAGGAGTGGCTTGGGTAGTTTTTAATACTTGCACACCGCGAAATGTTTCCACCAAAAAGCCTTGGTTCTCTGTACCAGAAACAATCAGATTGCGGGTTTTCTGGCGCATTGCGGGTAAGAAAAGCAAGTTAACAGCCGTGATTATAATAAATGCAACTATGGAAACTAGAGTTAGTTCCCAACTGTAAAAGAGCATAAAGCCCAAGGAAATTACAGCGATAAAAAATTGACTGGGTAATCCGAGGACAATTTGGGAAACTAAGTTATTAATGGCTTTGACATCAGAAATACGGCTGACAACTTCCCCACTGCGTCGTCCTTCAAAGTAGGAGAGGGGTAAATGTAAGAGTTTGCGTCCGTATTCTAGGATTAGTCCTAATTGCAATCTTTGACCAAAGTGACCGATGAGATGAGATTGTACTAAACTAATAGCGCTTCTAATTAAGTTCATGGCGATAACGCCAATAGCGACGGTGGTTAGTAGTTGGGTATCACCTCGTACTAACACATCATCAGTGAGGAGTTGCATCATGAAGGGAGATGTCAGAGAAAGCAATCCAATAGCGATGTTAATAGCGATCGCTTGAGCGAGAATAGAGCGATAAGGCCAAACCCGTTGCAGGTATCTTCCCAAACCGCCAATTTTATCTGATTCTTGTTGAGAAAAGCGGCTGTCGTCTGGAGTTAGCAATAACATCACGCCATTACCCCAACCTGCCATTAATTCTTGACGGGTAAGATAACGGATACCAATACCAGGGTCAGCAATGACATATTTTTTGCCTTTTTGTCCGTATAATACTACCCAGTGGTAGCCTTTCCAGTGGATAATGGCTGGTAGGGATATTTGGTGTAATTGATTGATTATTTGCGGGTTAGCTTTAACTTGGCGAGCATTGAATCCTAGCACTTCTGCACCCCGACTTAATCCCAGCAGGGATGTTCCTCTGGAACCAGTGCCTACAGCTTCCCGCACGCGGTTGAGGGCAAATGTGCGTCCGTAGTGTTTGGCAATCGTGGCAAGACTCGCTGCACCACAGTCTTCTTCAGTCTGTTGGAGGACTATTTGGTATTTCATTTTCAAGTGCAATTATTGGGGAGAAAATAAAGTCGGGTGATTTAACCCAACTTTATTGAGCGTTTGGCCTGTTAGATCAGATTTTTGAGGGACCATCTCAGTGAAAGCAAATATACCAGATGAGAAATAAGACTCTTGCTCCCTCTTTGAACCCACGGAGAGGGTTGGGGTGAGGTTTTACAAGGCTTTTTAGATTCATTGAGATGCTCCCATTTTTGACAACTTGGGTGAGGTGCTAAAAAGTCATTCCGCTTGCTTTATAAGCTAATCGGCATTTAAGCTGCATAATATAAATGCAGAGCCGATTGAAAGTAACTATGCCACCACCAGCCAAAAATTTTTTAACTTCAGAACAAGTTACTCAGTTACAGCAAGCTCTTA
>NZ_JABXKJ010000121.1 GCF_017115085.1 Nostoc sp. NMS7
GGGATTGGTTTGATTGCTTTTTTCTCTGTCCATGATTCTCTCACCCGGCGATCGCCTTAACAACTCCAACTAATTTTTTCCCAATTTGGGAATAGATTACTGGCAAGGAATTTACTGTAATGCCTGTAAATACGGGAATATAGGACTACAACGGCTAGATTGCAATTCCAGATTTTGAGTGTTGCGTAGTTTACCTTTCCGGTGGCATCGCCCTCAGTCCTTTGCTAGTAATGCTGCTGTAATAAGGGATAAAGTGCTGCTGCAATTTGCTGGAATTTTTCACCATCTGGATATGGACAACTAATTTCCTCCCCATCTTCATTACTCCAAGATTTAGTATAGTAATCAAAAGTTAATATCGCTCCTCGCCACCATCCAGATATTGACAGTTGACCATATCCATAACCAACTTTGAAATCTGCTGTTTTATCACGCCCTGCTGAATAGATATTAATTGACTTTGATGCTGCCAAGTTCGACAGATGCGGCAACTATAGCCCCAATCATATTTTAAATCCTTGTAATGATGGGTTTTCATTTCGCAATTGCGGCAGTATAAGAATTTTGAAAGGTCTAATGTAGGTGTCATAAAAAAGAAAATTGAAAGATAGTTATATATTTCCCAATTTAACAGAAGTTTTATTCAATTTTATTTGACTTCCTCGCTTCATTTGCTAAAGCTATACTCTGTGCTGCCGCCCCCGTTATAAAGCCAATTGGTGCAACTGCGATCGCTAGTCCGGGACGAAGCCAGATAGTCAACAAACAAGAAAGTCCGCTACACATCAAACCCGCATAGCTGAATTTTTGGGTTATTTTACTTGATTTAACCCTATGAATAAGCCTGTCAATTTTTATTATAAAAAATTTGATGTTTCAGTACTATTTACTTTTAATGTATTTTATATATCTTAAACAGGCTCGGTTTTTACTTAAAGTTACCATGCTCTGGAGGTATTTTGATAATGTATCAATTAAGTTATCTAAAATTTGACTAACCCAAGTGTTTTTTTCTCACTTGTGAGAAATCTGGGTTCGACATGACAGTGTGTACAGGAAAGGTTACAACGCTTACCTAGATTAATTTGTAAAACAGTAATTCCTTTTTTTGTCAAAGGTAAACTGAGTTTATTTTTAAAGGCTGTGACTGCTGTATTTAAGATAACTTTTGGTTGAGTTTGCATTAGTTACTATTCCTTATATAGCGGTTCTCGGTCTTTGTGAGGTACAAGAACCCCACCCCCAACCCCCTAAGAGCAAGCGAGGAGGGGGCTATGATGTACCTCATCTGACTAATAAACGCTATACCATTTCTTTGTGAGGCTGCGCCAAACCATTTTAACTTCTTTCTTTCTTTCTTTCTTTTTTTGCGTCCTTCTCTATGAGACGCTGCGCGTAGCTTGCTTGGACGTAGGAGTATGCGGTTTGTTTTTCTTTCTTGTACTTAAATAATGTTTTAGCGCATCTTCATACAGAATTGATATTAAATATGGCATAAACAAATATATTTAAACTTTCTAAGTTTGTAATAATCTGTAGGTTATTCCACTAATAATTGCAGCAGTAGGTAAAGTTAAAAGCCATGATAATACTATCTGATAAAAAACCCCCATATTCGCTTTTTTAGCAATTAATCCTACTCCAAAAATCGAAGCGACTGAAACATAAGTGGTGGAAACTGGCAGCCCAAACAGACTAGCTGCAATCACCAGAACTCCAGTTACTATATTTGCTGATAAGCCTTGAGGATGATTCATTGAGGTAATTTTTGTACTCATGGTGACAGCAACTTTTTGGGAGTTGAGTAAACCGCCAAGTGCCATTGCGATCGCTATTGTGATCATTCCTCCCTGAATCGAGAAATACTCAATAATCAAAATGAGCGAAACAATCTTAGGAGTGTCATTTAATCCTCTAGCAAAACTGACAATTCCAGCGCTGATAAAATGGCAAGTATCAATCATTTTCTGATTGATTGGTAGCTTAAATTTAGAATTGATATAGTTAGATAAGCTGTAAATTCCTGCTCCCAAGGGAATAGCAATGATTGGACTGAGTAATAGAGGCAAAATAAAGGAAGTTCCCAAAGCGGCAAAATTAACTTTGAGTCCGATCGCAACTAATCCAGCGCCAATAATAGCACCTGTTATACTGTGAGTTGTAGAAATGGGAAATCCCATTAGGGCGGCTATAAGTACAGTTAAACCAGCTGCGATCGCTACTGCTATATGAAACTCTGGGGTATTAGCGATCGCATCCGGCAATAGTCCTTTTCCAGAGAAGTTTTTAACTAGTGTACTTGCTAAAAAAGTCGCAGCTACTGCACCAGCCAAAGTTGTAAAAGTTGCCCACAAAATTGCTGTTTGATAGCTGGTAGTTCTGCTACCAAACAGCGTTGCTGCCCCTTGAAAATTGTCATTTGCACCATTTGAATGTGCCAAAAAAAGCGTAGCTAAAAACAAACTAATTAACAACATCTTGGGGCTTATAAATTAACAGCAACCACCACCGCTATAGTGCCAGGTTGAATTGGTCACAATTATTTCTGATGGCTTGATAGCCACAAGTTTAGCAGCAGTTTTATCACACACTGCTGCGGGAATACCTCGTTGGAGTAGATGAGCTGCTGAATCGTCAAAGCAGGGTGACAAACCAGCGTAAATTGCTGTTTTACCAGTGAAAATACAAGCACTATCTTCGGGAATAGCAACTTTTAAAGAGACAGAATCCAGGCTTTCTAAAAGTAGGTGTTCTTCTAAATTATAAGTTTGGCAATCTAGAAGACGATAAGGACGACGGGCGCGAATTTCAACTTGACCAAAGCCAGCATTTATAATCCGTTCAGTATACTCTTGATAGGTGAGTGCGCCTGATAAACACATGGCTCTGAGTCGTTCATCTTGTTGAAGATGTGCTGGAATTTGACTAGTCGCAATTGGATCGCTCATCTGCAAGCGTCCGCCTGGTTTTAATACCCGATAGGCTTCTTTTAAAGCACGGGTTAAATCTTCTGGTTCAAAGATATTGAAAAGGCAATTTTGCGCCACGATATCGACGCTAGCATCAGCAACGGGTAAGTTAAAAGCATCGCCTTCACGGATTTCTACAAAACTGATGTCAAACCAGGGGTTTTGTTGAGCAGCAATTTCTAGATTACGTGCGGCGGCTGACCGCATGGCTGCAACTGGTTCAACGGCAATTACAGCACCTGCATGGCGGGAAAAATAAGCAAATTGCAACGCTTCTAAGCCACCACCAACGCCCACATACAGCACAGTTGGTTGATTTCCTAGTTCGGTGGGGTGAACAGTCGTGCCACAACCATAGTTCATTTCCTGCATTAACAAAGAAATTTTTAATCCTGGTAATTGCAGGGGTGTACTTTGCACACAACAAAGTCCAACTTGCGGGGTTTGGGCAACTTCACGGCAGAATTGCGCTGCTGTTTCTAGATAGGTCATGCCATTTTAGATATTAGATGATCATAGTTTTGTGCATCCTAGTCTAATTAAAACTCCGAGTTGGATGAGTTTTTGGCAATCCCAGCAAAAACCCCAAATCTTCATAAAACAAGAGACTTTGGGGCATCTGCGTTAATCTAGACTTAATCATCCAAGGTGTAAATCAAATTCTTTAGCAGTTAACTGAATTAACCGATGATCTCGGTAGACTTCCCGCGTGCGACGATTTCAACTCAAGTCTTCAAATTCTAAAATATCTGTACCGTCTGCTTGCTGGCTTCTTCGCAGGTGGGTGCGGACTCTGGCTAATAATTCATCAACGCTGAAGGGTTTAACGAGGTAATCATCAGCACCAGCGTCTAAGCCTGCAATGCGATCGCTCACTTCATCTTTAACGGTTAATAATATTATCGGCAGTTGATCACTAATACTTCGCAGGCGGCGGCAAATTTCCAACCCAGACAAACCTGGCAACATCCAGTCCAAAATTACTAAATCTAGATGTAGCTTACGGGCTGCGGTGAGTGCAGTTAATCCATCGTAGGCAATACTGACTTGATAGCCTTCATAATTCAATTCCAATTCGACAAATCGTGCCAGTTTGACATCATCTTCAACCAGTAAGATGTGCGTCATGATGATGTTAATGATTTCAGCAAGGTACGGTAAGCAACTATAAGGTCTGGAAAGGAAACACTTGATTGAGGTGCTAGCTACTGAATAGCCAAACATCTAATTAGGTGTACGCTAGCTTAGTATAAATCTGAGTAAGCAACAACCGTAAGTCTGCAATTAGTGATCGCTGCTTGATCAAACAGGACTTACGCAAACAATAGCCAAAAAGAGTGATTTTCACCTAGGGGCAATTCATGTAGCTTTAGCTGACCGCAGGGTATTGCCCCAGAGCGTGTGTAGTTTTGCATCAGTCCTATAGGCGCATCTTCTTTCCAGAAATCCTATAACCCTACAAAAGCCCAGTATTACAAACAATTTAGAACCGCTATAGTTAACTTGTGTTGTTAACCAACTTCTTGGAGGCGCAGCTAAACTTACCCTAAAAAAGCATCAAGCTTCCGGGAAGCTGCGAAAACTAATGACTTATGACTTTTTCAGTAACAAAAAACTACTTTTTGACCGATGGGCACCAAGTTATGACTGGCTCTTTCCTTCAGTGTTTTATCGAGCCGTTCACAAACGCTTGTTGCAGTACGTCGATTTACCAAAGCCAGCAAATGTACTTGATATCGGCTGTGGTACTGGACGTTTACTTGAGCGCCTTGCTACTCAATTTCCCGACCTGCGAGCCACCGGATTGGATTTATCTGCTAATATGTTGCGGGTAGCAAGACAGAGCAACCGTCACCGTCCACGTTTAATTTATATTGAGGGCAAAGCTGAGTCTCTTCCCTTTGCTGATGGTCAATTTGATGCCGTTTTCAGCACTATCAGCTTTTTGCACTATTTGGAACCTAAACAAGTAGTTAGTGAAATAGCACGGGTACTTTCTCCCGGTGGACGCTTTTATTTGGTTGACATTACCTCCAAAAAAGAGACAGAACCTCAATTCTTGCCAGTCTCTCCCCGGGGAATTAGACTCTACAGCCCTAATCAACGTCAACTTCTTGGCTCATCTGGCGGATTATTGTGTTTGAATCACCACTATTTATTAGGGCCAGTCTTACTAACGATTTTTGCTAAACCTCCGTTGGATTGATGGATAACTTTCTCCCCTTAAAAAGGCTTGCTTTAATTCTCTCCTTTTTAAGGTGACTTCGAGGAACTAAAAAACAGCAGGTAATACTGTTTGACTTTAATTAGACCTCTTGCAGAATTCCTTTTATGTTATGATTAGGGGTTTTGCTTTAGTGCC
>NZ_JABXKJ010000138.1 GCF_017115085.1 Nostoc sp. NMS7
GGAGCGTTAATCGCGCCCGTTGGGCGCTCACATCTTGCACCTAGCCCTGGCGATTAGAAATCGCGGCTATACAAACGAAGTCCACCTCCGTGGACTAAGAGAAAATCAAAGGTTTTTAACCCACGGAGGTGGGTTTCGCCTGTGTAGCCGCGACTTCCAGTCGCCTGGTGCAAGATATAAGTAAACCGATTCATGTTGTATGTTCCTACAATGAAGCTACAGATACAGGATATGTAGTAACAGCTTATATTCCTGATGCTAATATTTGGCTAGATGGTTTTACAAGTAGGAGATAAAGATGGTGAAATGCCTAATTTGTCAGCATGGACAAACTAAACCAGGTTTAGTAACTGTGACATTAGAAAGAGATGAATGTATTATTGTCTTAAAAAAAGTTCCAGCAGAAATTTGTGATAACTGTGGTGAATATTATTTAAGTGATGCAGTTACCGAACAGGTTTTAGAAAAAGCAGAGTCAGCTATTAATAATGGAGCAGAATTAGATATTATTAGATATGCAGCTTAGTTTTCTTATTGGCGTTTTTGCTTTAGTGATGGGTTTGACTACGCGATCGCTCAAGGTAAGCTTTGCGAAATCTCTCTTTTAGCGGATTGGGCAGATGCAATCAGTTGTTGTTGAGTTTTCTTAAATGATTTATCCCACTTCAATTCATCTTGCAAATCTTCTAGGTACTCTCGGAGATGTTCTGCAACTCTTTCTTGCACATCTTCAGATAAAGATTCCATCATCTTAATTACAGTAGCGATCGCTGGAGATGACATAATCGAATTTCCCTTATCAACTTTCCCTGTCTATTTTACTAAAAAAACTCAATCAAATCGCTTACTGTAGTCCCAAAGCTCTGAAACTGGAAAAGTTTATTCTACTGCTGCTTGTCGCACAGACTCTTGCAGATGGGCTAATATTTGTGCTTTTGCCTCTTGTTCATTAATCCAAACTAAACCACTGACGTGATCAGAATTTATAGAACTCATCAGCTGTTGCCAAAGTTCTACAGGGACGAGTACATCTGTTGTTTCTCCATTTACGTTGGTGACATAACGAATCTGGCTTTCAATTTGTGCGATGATCATTATGGTTATTTCTCCTGTCATGCTTTTTTTGCACCAAATCGCTTTTTTCAACAACCACCAAGCAGCATCGTGTATTTTTAGCGATGAGTTGGGCTACGCGATCGCATCACGAGAATTATAGTTTAGCGGCTTATTTAGGGTAAATTTTTGACTTAACTGGAAGTATCCAAACCCACATTCCGCACTACCAAGTGTCAAAAGAGACTCCCAAGATAAAAAATGGGGAATTGCCAATTTAATTAAATCAACCTAACGAGGAAGACTAAATCACCAAAAAGCTGTTACTTAATTACTAGTGACTTTTTGCCAAACATGATTTTGATAGCAGACAAATTGTGATGAATACAGCTAATTTTCCGTGGCTGACGACGATTATTCTGTTGCCGATAGCGGCATCGCTACTTCTTCCCATCATCCCCGATAAAGAAGGCAAAACAGTGCGCTGGTACTCCCTGATCGTAGGGCTGATAGATTTTGCACTCATTGTTTACGCTTTTTCTACCGGGTACGACTTCTCCAATCCCGATTTGCAGTTGGTGGAGAGTTACCCCTGGGTACCACAATTGGGTTTGAATTGGTCAGTAGGGGCAGATGGCTTGTCCATGCCGCTAATTATTTTGACTGGATTCATTACCACGCTGGCGATTTTAGCAGCTTGGCCAGTTACCTTCAAGCCCAAGCTATTTTACTTCTTGATTTTGGCGATGTATGGCGGTCAGATTGCCGTGTTCGCCGTCCAGGATATGCTGTTATTTTTCCTGGTGTGGGAACTGGAATTGGTACCGATATACTTTCTGCTGTCGATTTGGGGAGGCAAAAGACGACAATATGCAGCGACCAAATTTATTTTATACACTGCTGGCGGTTCGCTGTTTATTTTGCTGTCTGCCCTGACAATGGCATTTTACGGCGATACGGTGACGTTCGATATGCGATCGCTCGCCCTCAAAGATTTCGCCCTGAATTTCCAACTTGCACTTTATGCTGGTTTCCTAATTGCCTACGCTGTCAAGTTGCCGATTATTCCCTTGCACACTTGGCTACCTGATGCCCACGGTGAAGCGACAGCCCCCGTGCATATGTTGTTGGCAGGTATTCTCCTGAAAATGGGTGGTTACGCCTTAATTCGGATGAATGCCCAATTGCTGCCCGATGCCCACGCTTTGTTTGCGCCAGTGTTGGTGGTTTTGGGGGTAGTTAATATCATCTACGCTGCCTTGACATCCTTTGCCCAGCGCAACCTGAAGCGAAAAATTGCCTACTCCTCAATTTCTCACATGGGCTTTGTCCTGATTGGTATTGCCTCCTTCACAGATTTGGGTTTAAGTGGGGCAGTATTGCAAATGGTTTCCCACGGTTTAATTGGGGCGAGTTTATTCTTCCTTGTCGGTGCAACTTATGACCGGACACACACTTTAATGTTGGATGAAATGGGTGGTGTCGGTAAAAGGATGCCGAAGATTTTCGCAATGTTTACTACCTGTGCGATGGCTTCTTTGGCATTGCCAGGGATGAGCGGTTTTGTGGCAGAATTAATGGTATTTGTGGGCTTTGCTACTAGCGATGCTTATAGTTCTACCTTCAAAGTCATTGTAGTGTTTTTGATGGCAGTAGGAGTGATTTTAACTCCGATTTATCTGTTGTCAATGTTGCGGGAAATTTTCTACGGAGAAGAGAACAAAGAATTAGTTTCTCACCAAGCTTTGATAGATGCTGAACCCCGTGAAGTATTTATCATTGCCTGTTTGTTGGTGCCAATTATTGGTATTGGTTTCTATCCAAAATTGCTAACTCAAATGTACGACACCACAACTGTACAATTGACAGCAAGATTGCGTGATTCCGTGCCGACATTAGCACAGCAAAAAGAAGAAGCAATAAAGGTTTCTTTGAGTGCGCCTCAAATCGGTAATTAGTTGCGATCGCTAGTTTAGTTTAAATATTTATTACTTTGAGGGCGGGTTTTCTACCTGCCCTTTTTTGATGTGCTTGACCTACCAAAAACCTAACCCCCTAACACGATTTCACACAAACCCTGATACATTCAAAACCCTTTTATTTTTTTCTAATGCCAAGTTATGGCTTGTTCATATCCAATGTTATAGAAAATACCTATCCAATCAGAATAATGTAATGTATATTGTTCATTAAAATCTCCAAAGTTCATATTTTTACCTGACTGCCAAGGTAAGCAATTATTAATAAGGTCTTGACAAAGCCAACTTGGGTAATAATTTTCTATCAAATTAAACTGCCCTAGATTTTAAGCTGATTGATTTGTTTGCAACCAGTTAAGTAAATCTTCCATAGCAGTAAAATCTAACAAAGCTTCGCCAAGGTTTTCTAATTGATTTAAAGAAAGAGATTTGATGCGCTCTTGCAATTCTGGTGATAATTCTCCTACTCGTCTTTGTAGTAACCTTAAAATAAGCCGTTGTTGACCTTCTTGTTTACCTTCTTGTTTACCTTCTTGTTTTCCGCGCTCGTAGCCGATGCGCTCACCTGTAGTTACATATCTCATAGTCCGCTCCTACTCAAATTGTTTAAACTCTTCCCAAAATTGATTTTCCAATGCCTTTGGTAATATCATAACCCAATCGATAGAATCGATACAGATTACGAATATCCTGCTCTTGTAAACCTAAATCATATAGCCTACGAATTAAGCGAAACTTCCATATTTTGCGTTGTTCGGGTGATGAGCATGTCTGCTGCGTTTTCAAATGCGCCATGACGACAGTTGCAAATGGATTATCGCTATTTTCTAACTCGTAAAAGCGATTTTCGTAATCCAAAAGTTTAACACTGCCAAATTCAAAATTTAAGCGAGTATTGGGATAATTGTAGCTGTAATTGCTTGGCCGCCATTCGCGGTTTGGATCACAGAGAATTGCAAGGCTGATTGCTGGTTGATCAAAGCGGTCAAATATGCGAAAGTTGTAGGTAAACATCCGCTTGCTAAAGTTATCTTCTTTTTGTGCCTGAATTTCAACATGGATTAATAACCAAAGTTCTTTCCCTTGGGTTTGCCAAACTTTCACTAATTGATCAGCATATCGCTTACCCTGTTCAGCTTCACGAGTTATTTGTTGAAATTCTTTATCTAGAAATTCGTAGGGACGTTCCCAATCAATTAATGCAGAAGTTTCTGGAAAAAAGAAATGCATTGCTTGGGGAAAATAAGCTTCTAGAATTTCTTTCCAAGGGCTATCAAAATCAGCGCGTTCGCTAACATTTGTCATATTTATCCAAGTGGCTGATTTGGGTAACATTGATGTGGATTAAAGTATCCACACTCATTTTGCCTTAGTATACCTACTTAATTATCAATACATTTCCTACAATCAAGGTACAATCAGATTTGGCAAAACCGCTCATGTTAAACTACAATCCGTTGCATTGTTTGCCATCTTCCGAAGAACTACCCGACTCAGATGATACTGCTGTGGATAATGAACTACAAAATTTAATTCCCGGCTTGCTGAAAACGATCCTGGCTTTGGTTTGGTGCGATCGCTGGGATTGGTTCTTTGGTGTTGACATGGGTATTTATTATCACCCAGACAAATCAGCAATTGTCCCCGATGGGTTTCTCAGCTTAGGAGTTAAACGCTTCATTGATGAGGACTTACGCCTAAGTTATGTATTGTGGGAAGAAAATAAACCGCCATTTTTAGCACTAGAAGTTGTTTCTCAAATATATCGGGAAGAATATACTACCAAGAAAGAATTTTATGCCAAAGAATTAGGAATTTTGTACTACGTTGTGTATAGTCCCCTTCGTCGTAAAAATCCATCTTTGGAGGTGTATCATCTAGTTGATGGGGAATATATTTTAATGTCAGGAAATCCCGTTTGGCTACCAGAGATTGGTTTAGGGATTGGGCGAGAACGGGGAATTTATCAAGGTATCGTGCGGGAATGGCTCTACTGGTATGACGAGGAAGGGCAAAGATTGCTGATACCAGAAGAACGCATCAGGGAAGCGGAAGAACGCGCAGCTTTTGAAGAACAGCAACGTGTCGCAGCAGAACAACAGGTGAAAATGTTAACTCAAAGGTTGAAAGCCCTTGGTGTTGATCCAGAAATTTAGTAATGGTAAGCGAGCGCGTCTACGGCTGAAGCCCCTTCTCCCAAATCTGGGATTCGGGGAGCTAGAATTTCAAAGTCCCTCTCCCATATCTGGGAGAGGGATTTAGGGTGAGGGCGAAAACTATGGTTCTCAAC